>CANDFO010000053.1 GCA_947384055.1 uncultured Flavonifractor sp. | reverse complement strand
GAAGTTCATAGAGACTATAATCCGTAATAGAAGCAATATCATGCAGCCAAGCCGCAATCATGACAATTTCCTTATCTGCCCCGTATTTTTCCGCCAGAATTTCTGCATTTTTAACGACTGCAATAATGTGATAATAGCAGCCCATTCCAAACCTATTCGTTTGTTTTTGGCATCTATCATATATTTCATGCTGTAAATTCTCAAAGATATCTTCCTGCATATTTTTACCTCTGCAAATCAGGGCTTGCCAGTTCATTCATTATAAAGCAACACCCGCCGAAAAGCAATTCTTTCCGACGGGTGTTCACTTCCTTACGGTATACCCCCCAAGCAGCGTCCGCATTCTTACCAAGTCACAGCCGAACATGCGGCAGCGCCGCCCTTTACCACGGTCAGGGGCAATCTCTTGACGGTCCTGTAAAAATCAGTCCTCGCCGTCCTCACAGCCGCAGCCATCTTCACAGCAGCAGTCGTCATCCAGGTCCAGGGCAAATTTCTGCTTGCAGCTGGGGCACTGGATCACACCCTCCGACAGAACGCTCTCATCGATGGCCAGAGCCTCCCCGCAGTTGGGGCACTCGGTCTCGAAAAAGTCGTCGTGTTCACAGCCGCAGCCGCACGCGTCATCCTCCTCGTCCTCAAAGACCAGATGCTCCACGTCGGACAAATCGTCGGACAGGGCGTCGATCTCCTCACCCAGGGCCACGGTGTTCTCCTCCAGGTCCTCAATAGACAGGCCTACTTCCTCCAGAATGCCGATCATTACGGAAATGAGCTTGCCCTCCTTGGACTTCTCGGTATCGATGTCCAGCCCCTCGGCCAGGCCTTTCAGATAGGCGACCTTTTCAGAAATGGTCATAATAATCTCCTTTTCATTCCGGCGGATTTCACCCGCCTGATACCAGGTGTTGATGCAGCCGCACCCCACCGGGGCATCCGGCCGCAGAACAGATTCATTTTACCCCTTGCACCGCTCCAGATACTCACCGGTACGGGTGTCAATTTTGATCCTGTCGCCGGGGTTGATGAACAGGGGAACCTTGATCTCGGCTCCGGTCTCCAGGATGGCCGGCTTGGTGACATTGGTGGCAGTGTCGCCCTTAAAGCCGGGGTCGGTCTCCGTGACCTCCAGCTCCACAAACGTGGGGGGCTCCACAGCAAAGATCTTACCCTTATAGGAGTTGATCTTACACACCATATTTTCCTTCACAAACCGGAAATTATCCCCCAGCAGCTCCTTGCCGATGGGCACCAGGTCATAGGTCTCCGGGTCCATAAAGTGGTACAGGTCGCCGTCGCTGTAGCTGTACTCCATGTCCTTGCGCTCCACGTAGGCCTGCTCAAATTTGGCGGTGGGGTTAAAGGACGTCTCGGTGACGCCGCCGGTAATGACATTTTTCATCTTGGTACGCACGAAAGCCGCGCCCTTGCCGGGCTTTACGTGCTGGAACTCGACCACCTGCATAACCTGACCGTCCATTTCAAAGGTCACACCATTGCGGAACTCGCTGGCAGAAATTGTAGGCATTGATATTCATCCTCCAAACAAAACAATTACAAGGGTAGATAATTTTATTTTACTCTATTCTCTCCCCTATTGCAAGGCTTTTTACAGAATTATCAGTTCTTTGGGCGATTTTGTAAGATCCATACAGCCGTCCTCCGTCAGGACAGTCACATCTTCAATGCGCACGCCGAATCGCCCGGGCAGATAAATACCAGGCTCCGCCGATACGCAGGCCCCGGCGGGCAGGGGCTTGTCGTTGCGGCTGTTGGCGTTGGGGGTCTCATGGATTTCAATCCCCAGGCTGTGACCATAGCCGTGGCCGAAATACTCCCCGTACCCCGCATCCTGGATGATCTTCCGGGCGGCGGCGTCAATGTCCCTGCCCGGGACGCCGGCTTTGGTAACGGCGATGCCCGCCTGCTGTGCCTGGAGCACAGTATGGTACACCCTGCGCATCTCCTCAGAGGGCTCCCCCAGGGCCACGGTGCGGGTCATATCGGAGCAGTAGCCGCCGTATTTGCACCCAAAATCCATGGTAATGAACTCGCCCTTCCGGACCTGCCTGTCCCCAGGGATGCCGTGGGGCAGGCTTCCATTGGGGCCGGAGACCACGATAGGGTCGAAAGACATCTTTTCCGCCCCCAGCAGGAGCATTTCAAACTGGAGCTGGGCGGCGATCTCCCGCTCGGTCATGCCGGGCTGAATAAACCTGCAGATTTTCGCAAAGGCCGCGTCGGTGATCTCCTGCGCTCTCTTCATCAGGGCGATTTCCTCCGGGTCTTTGGACGCCCGCAGATCTCCCACCAGCTTCTGGGCGGGAACCAGCTCGCAGGGGAAATCTTTGGTATACTCATTGAACGTGGATACGGTCATATACCCCTCTTCAAAGCCCAGCTTTTTGATTCCCAGTTCCTCAATGGCTTTGACGGCCAGGGCCTTGTGGGGCACGGCGGTGGTGGTCATGGTGATTTCCGCCCCGGAGACGTTCTTTTCCGCCGACTCGATATAGCGGGAATCCGTAAAATACCGGCAGCTATTTTTTGCCGCCACCACCAGCCCTTCGCCGTGGAAGCCGACGGCGTAGAACTCGCCGGGCTCGCTGGACAGCAGCATGGCGTCCAGTCCGTATTCATCCAGCTTGGCAGTAATCTGTTTCAGGTGATTCATAGGTAATCAGACTCCTTATTTCTACAGGTTGAATTGCTCTGTCCACAAAACGGTGGTTTATTATAACACAGAATTGCCTATAAGACAATTTAAATAATCGGCGCAAGGCCTAAATATGATCCTCCTAATAAATCTAAGCTGTAATCAGGGCCGGTAAACATTTTTACGTGAAGTAAACTAACCTGCGAAACGATTGTACTCCGCTTTTACTCTTCGCAGCGCCGCACTGTCCGTCATAAGCTCAAGTCCGGTTAGAGCCAAAGCTTTTACAGTAATAAGCGCCTGTGCATATGCGTAATCCGACGCGGCGCACGCGGCAAACTCCTTTGTATGAAGTTCCGCATAAAAATCCTCACAAACGCTAAAATACGGGTGAATCGCCGGACATACATGGCTGACATTTCCCATATCCAAAGAAAACGGCTGTACTATAGACTGTGCAATTTTAATGGGCGCTATTGAACGTAGATTCTTGTTAAAGCACACAGAAAGCGCCTGATTTGAAATCATTTCCTGGTAAGTTGCCTCATAGTTTGAAATTTTCACACTTGTTTCTGTGCTTTTCGCCGCATTTTCGGCATAAGAAATTACTTTTTCCTTCAAAGTTTTCAGGTCAGAGTTTGTTGCGGCACGAAGATGGAAATCCGCACAGGCGTAGTCAGGAATTAAATTTGCCGCACATCCCCCTTGTGATATAATCCCGTTCAGCTTCATCGTAGTCGGCAATCGCTTTTGCAGTTCCATGCACGAATGAAAAAATTGGACAAGTCCGTGCAGAGCGTTAATGCCATGCCCCGGATAATCTACAGCATGGGCCGCTTTTCCGCAGTATTCAAACCGCAGAGCCTCCAACGCAAAAGAGCCTCCGCTCTCACAAAACTGGTGATATGGGTGGGCAAGCATTGCCGCATCGACATTAGAAAAAACGCCCATATCAGCAAATTTCACCTTTGCTCCCTCAGTTTCTTCCGCAGGACACCCCAAAACCATGACACAACCGCCAGCCGCCTCGACAACAGAGGAGAGCACGATTCCCGCAACAGTACTGACAGCTCCCAAAAGACTGTGTCCGCACCCATGGCCTATTTGAGGAAGCGCATCATATTCCGACAGGTAGGCAATTGTAGGCCCAGGACGGCTGGACGCGGCAACCGCTTTGAACGCAGTCGGATATCCCGCAAATGGATATTCCACCTGAAAACCATTCTGCGCCAACAAATTCACATGATGCTGAGACGCAAAGTGCTCCTGCCCGGATAATTCCGGCTCAGAGTGAATTACTTGGGCAAGCTCAATCATTGCCTCTTTGAGTTCGTCCGCCCTCTGTAAAATTTTTGTACGCATACTACCTCTCCTTTACATGTACATAAGATAAGCAGATTATACAAATAGATCAGCTTAACGGACTTTTTTTATCAAAATATCAAAAATATTTAGTTCTTTATTATGATAGAGCGTATAAAAAATGAACGCCAGAGTGTAGGGTGTCGAATACTGCACAGAGTCGACAAATACAACAAGGAGCAGGACAACCACACTTTGTATTATTCGCATAGCCGTCGAATTTTTGAGGTCTCTCTTACTGGCAACATCCTTAGATTGGGTTCCCTCTATTATGTCGGCATCCTCGCAAGAGTATTGCTTTTTGCTTAGATGAAGAAGAATATTAATGTTCCAGACAATGTAACAAATAAATATAATGCTCCAGGAAACCAAAATAAATTTCCAAAAAGGAAATACTTGGGTCAAATCTGGCTGTATCAAAATCCCATCATGTAAAGCCTGAGATAAAACGTGGATTTGCCAATAAAACACGCCAAGTGTAAAAACATCAATAACAAATGTCGACGTCGTATAATCATTAAAGAATTTTTTGATTGAAACCCAATTATTCATGATTTCCATAACATTTAAGGCTATCGTTAAAATCAGGAAAAAATGGTCATATGAAAAGCTGCCGCTGCTCCAGATATCGTAGAGCATATCCCCAATAAATGTGGCGTTTAAAAAAATGGTTGCAAGGCAGGCTGTCTGAAATACGATTAGGACAAAAGGCTCCTTCAAGCTCTCCTGTACCGCTTGAGAGACATTATCCTCCATAATCAATATCCTTTCAATCCTCACTGTTTGCAATAAAATCAATTTCACTCGGCAGCCCAATAACTGGATGATAACATTTTAACACGGAAAGTGAAAATGAGCAAGACGCATATTAAGCGCTTTGACCATAGAGACCGTTCCGTATCTCCCGTATATGTCAGCGCTTTATGCTCCAGCTTAACTGCGCGGAAAGCTCCCTGCAATCCCGGTGGATTGCAGGGAGCTTTTCGCGCAGGGCAAAAAACCGTCCGCCGGCCCGCGCATGCTGAAACGCGGACCGGCGCTGAAACGTTCACAGCAGGACCACCACCTGGTACATAAGCAGGAAGTGGAAAAGAGTGCCCGCTAGAATAAACACATGGAAAATCTCATGACAGCCGAATCGGGGATTGTTCCGGCCGGGCCATTTGACGGCGTAGAGCACGCCGCCCACCGTATAGAGAATACCGCCGCCCAGCAGCCAGAAAAATCCCAGGGACGGGAGCCGCTGAACCAGGGGCACCAAGGCGGTAACGCCCATCCAGCCCATTGCGATATACAGGCCGGCTGTCACCCAGCGGGGAGAGGCGATCCACACAATACAGAGCACCAGCCCCGCTAAGGCAATACCCCAGGCCGCGGCAAAGAGGGTCCAGCCCCAGTTTCCCTCCTGCCGCAGGACCACCAGACACATAGGGGTATAGGTCCCGGCAATGAGGAGATAAATAGAGGCATGGTCCAGCTTGCGCAGGCGGACGCGGCCCTTAACCCCGGTGTTGAGGCAGTGGTACAGGGTGCTGGCCGTATACAGCGCCACCATGCTCAGGCCAAAAACCAGGAAGGAGAACATGTGCCAGCCATCGCAGTTCAGCCGGGCCGCCCGGCCCAGCAGCAGGACCGTTCCCGCCAGGGCCAGCACCGCCCCCGCACCGTGGGTTATGGCCGACCAGGGGCGCAGACCGTCATAGGGGTCCCGGTCCTTTTCTCGGACCCTGCCGGAGCTGTGCCGAACAGCCCGGTTCAGTACGCCGTCTATCGGTGTCATGGCATAATTTTGATCCATTGAATCCATGGAGTACACCACCTTTGCAGGAGTAGTATACCACAGATGCCATGAAATAATCAACACAAACTTTTTATATAATTTTTAAAATTATATAAAGGCTTTTCCCGGACAGCTTTTGTCACTGCCCCTTTATAATCCTGCGGCTGCCCCAGCAGGTAGCCAGGAAGTAAGCCCCATATACCACCAAAATGAACGCCGCCGTTACTGCGCTGGAGGCCACCGAGTCCACCCGGCCCACGGCGGCAATGGCCTCGTTTGCGGAAGTCATCCCCACCACGGAGTGGACCACGGCCAGAGCCAGCGGAAGAAAAAACGCCAGAAAGACCTGTACATACACCGAGCGGTCCCGCATCTTCCGCTCCACCCCCAGGCGGGTAAGGAGGGCATAGCGCTCCTGATTGTCGGCGGCCTGGGAAAGCTGCTGGAGAGCCAGCACCGCCGCCGAGCACAGCAGAAAGACAATGCCCAGGTAGATGCCCAAAAACAGCACAATAATTTTGGAGCCCATGGTCTGACTGTAGATCTCCAGTTTAGTGGTCCAGGCATAGCCATAGCCGTCGAAAATGCTCTGTTCCTCCCTGGGAACCAGGTGGTGCATGGCCTCCCCCAGCCGCTCTTCCGCCGCCGGAACATCCGCGCCGGGGGAGTAATTGCCCACCAGAATCCACCTGCTGCCAAAGCAGGCGGCGTCCGCCGCCCCGTCGGGCAGGACCACATACCACTCATCGACGTCCGCTCCGGTGCAGGATACCGCCTGGACTGCGGGACCCATCAGCAGCGGTTTTCCGCCGGCCTCCAGGACAGGACGCATCTGCCACAGAGGATTTTCCCGGGGCTCCTGTAAGGTCCCAAGAAACAGGCCGTACTGGTTTTCCCCCAGCTCCAGGGGCTCCATACCCTGCAGCTCCAGCAGGCGATCGCAGTCGCTGTGGGAGAGTATGCGGACGGTCACAGGACCGGCGCCCTCCGCCTGGTCCAGCTCAGTCCAGCCGCTGTGATAGACCAGATAGTCCTCCAGCTCCTCCGCCGGGTCAAACCCGCCCTGCTTCAGCCATTCTTCCAGATGGGGCGCGGACTCTCCGCTGTCAGGCAGAAATTGCACGGTGACGTCAAAGGGGGCGGCGCCGTTGGTGATGTCTGAAATGGTGTTGTTGAGGCCCACAGAGCAGGCGGTGATGCCGATGGCCAGCAGGAGCATCAGGCAGATCACCGTCATGGACACATAGGTAGTGTTGATGCGGGAGTTGAACTGCCGCAGGATAAACATATTCAGGCCCCGATAGTACAGGCCCTTGGCCGACTGGCACAGCTCTAATAAAAAGCCCGACAGGGACCGGAAAAACAACAGGGTCCCCAACGTCCCCAGGCCCAGCATGACGAAAAAGAGCGCGTCTATGGTGAGAATGCCCCGTGTCAGCAGCATGGCATAGGCCGCCGTCAGCAGGACCACCCCCACTGCGAACATCACCAGGGAGGACCGAACGCTTTTGAGCTTCAGGTCCTGATTCTCCCGGTGGGCGTGGAGCAGGTCAATCAGCTTCTGCCGTGAGACGGTAAAGGAATTGAAGAGCATCACCACCAGGAAGATCACCCCAAAATACAGGGCGGTTTTGCCCACCGCCCGCAGAGAGAATACAAAGTAGAAGTCGGTTAGCGTAATCTGAAAGAGGCTGGCGGTGAGAATGGAGATAAACTGGGAGAGCACCACGCCTAACGTGAGGCCGGCCGCCAGGGAGAACAGTCCAATGAGAAAGGTCTCCAAAAACAGGAGGCCGGATACCCGCCTTCCGTCCATGCCCAGCAGCAGATAGGTCCCCAGCTCCCGCTTCCGCCGCCGGATCATAAAGCTGTTGGCGTAGAGAATCAAAAAGCCCAGCACCACCGACACGAAGGCCGAGAGTACATCAATCAGGGTGATAAGCACATCAATGATGTTGGCGCGGCTGGAGCGCAGGACATCCATGACATACTGGGCGTCCATGGAGTTGAATACGTAGAAAATACACACGCCCAAAGTCAGGGTTAAGAAGTACACTGAGTAATCCCGCAGGCTGCGGGCCACATTTTTCAGGGCCAGCTTAGAGAACATCGCCGGAGTCACCTCCCAGAACCGTCACCACTTCGATGATCTTGGAAAAGAAGGCTTTTCGCTCCTGGCCGCCCCGGATCAGCTCCGTAAAAGGCCGCCCGTCTTTGATAAACAGGATGCGCCGGCAGTAGGAGGCGGTAAAGGCGTCGTGCGTCACCATCAATATGGTGGCGTGCGTCTCCGTATTCAGGGCCTCAAAGCGGTCCAGCAGCAGCCGGGCGGATTTGGAGTCCAGGGCCCCGGTGGGCTCGTCGGCCAGGATCAAGGCCGGGTTGGTTATCAGCGCCCGGGCCGCCGCCGCCCGCTGGCGCTGTCCGCCGGACATCTGGTAGGGGTATTTGTTCAGGCAGTCGGTGATGCCCAGCAGCCGGGCGGTCTCCGCCACCCGGGGCTCCACCTGGGCGGTGGGGACCTTTTGGATGGTCAGGGCCAAAGCAATGTTCTCAAAAGCGGTGAGGGTGTCCAGCAGATTGGAATCCTGAAACACAAATCCCAGCCGCTCCCTCCGGAACCGGGACAGCTCCCGGCTCCTCAGCCGGGTGATATCCCTGCCCTCTACGGTGATGTGACCGGCGGTAGGGGTGTCAATGGTGGCGATGCAGTTGAGCAGGGTGGTCTTGCCGCTGCCCGAGGCCCCCATAATCCCCACGAACTCCCCTTTTTCCACAACAAAGCTGACGTCGTCAATGGCCCGGGTGACACTCCCCCGGATGCCGTAGTATTTTTGCAAATGTTCCACTTGCAGAATGGTTTCCATGGCTTGCCGCCTCCTTGCTTGAACTGGTCTTATCTTACCAGAGCGCCGGAGGCGGCGCCATAAGTTTGGCTTACAATTTTGTGACAGTTTTGTAAGGTTTGCGGCCTGATTATGCCGCCTCGTGCTCCAGCTCCTCCAGCGCCTCCCGCTCGGTGTCGGCGGAGAACCGGAACCGGCCCGCCTGGTCGTATACCTCCACATGCCCATAGACGTATCGGATTTCATAACTCATTGGACGACGCTCCTTCCTGCTGTTGATAAGCACAGTATACAGGAAGTACAGTCCAATAAACCGGACTATTCAGCCAGCCCGTCCAAAAAATTCTCCCACGCCTCGGGGTTCTGTACGAAATAGCGGGGGCACTCCTTTCCGGTCACGTCATAGTGCCGAATCACCTGGCTTTTGTCCAGGCCGTAGGTCTCCATCAGCCACCGGGTCAGCTCCACCAGGGACTGGTAGGTGGCGGCGGTGAATTCCCCGGTGCTGTCCGGGTGGCAGCACTCTATGGAGATGGTGTCGTCGTTGCGCCAGTTGGAGCAGTAGGCGATTTCATCCAGAGGGACATTCAGCAGGACCTCCCCCTCCAGCCCCACCAGAAAATGACTGCTGGCATAGGTCTCCTCAGTCTTGGCCAGTCCCGCGAAATAGCTGTGGTTGGCGGCGGCGCTGGTGCCCGGGTTGCCCACATAGTGAATCACAACTCCATTGACCTGCTCCAGGGGATCGCCGGGCCGGGAATAGGGGTTCACCGGCAGCAGCTCCACCTGGATCCACTCAGGCAGTCCCGCCACGCCTGCGTCCGGCGGCGGCGCCTCCTCCCGGGCAAAGGGGTCAATGAGCTTTACCACCGCCAGAACCGCCACCAGAACCGCCAAGACAGGCACTACAATATGGAAGGGGATATCAGGCCAGGAAACCTGCTTCCGCCGGGGCTGGGAAGGTCCCTCCACCTGGGGCCGCAGGGGGAGGTCCAGCTGAATGTCAATCAAGCTGCCCTGCTCCTCCTTGTTACGCTCCTGTACCGGCTGCCGTTCCACGCGCTACCGCCCCCTATAATTCGACGTTATTTTTTATTATAGCAGAACAGGCCGCCGCTGTCTCTTAAAATTTTATGACTGACAGCACAAAAATGGACGGGCGCCCTCCTCCCAAAAGTCGGTTGACCATACGCCCTTGCATACACCCCAAACAACGACGGTACTTTCTTCCATCCGTTTGGATGGAGACAGATTGTCGAAAAATTTCCCCCCTGGAAAAGCCTCGCAGAGTTTTGCCGCCCTAGGGCGGCAAAATAAAGTTAAAACGGGTCATTTCTGGAACATGTGCCTCGAAAATGACACTTCTCGGCCTGCAAGTGTGCCCAAAGGGTGCGCACAGCAGGCCATATCCCTTTTGTCGAAAAAGGCCTCCGGCCTTTTTCGACAAGCTCAGAGCCTGTTCAAGATCTTCAGTATCAGTCCGCGCACGGTCTGCTTATAGACCTGTTTCAGATTGTGAAGCGGTGCCGCGCCGCAGGGCCGCCGGTAAGAAATCCGGCTTATTTCGCCCTGCATCGCCGCAGCAGGGCCTCATGTGCAAATACCATGACCGCCAAGATTGCCAGCAGATAGCCGGGCATCAGCGACACGCTGATATGGGTGGAGATAATGCCGAACAGGGGCGGCATGAGACAGGTTCCCACGTAGGCGCTGGCCATCTGCACCCCAATGACGGCCTGGGACCGGTCCGCGCCGAAATGGGCCGGTGTGGAGTGGATGGCGCAGGGGTAGATGGGGGCGCAGCCCAGCCCGATGAGGGCCAGCCCCGACAGGGCGGCGGATTCATGAGCCGGAAACAGCATGGCCGCGATACCCGCGGCAATAACAGCCTGGCCCAGGCGGATCATCTGCGTATCGCTGAGCTTTATGGTAAGGAAACCGCTGAGGGCGCGGCCTGCGATGATACCGACAAAAAACAGCCCCGCGTAGCCCGCCGCCGTCTCCACCGGGATGCCCCTGTGCAGCGTCAGATAAGTGCTGGCCCAGAGAATGGCGGTCTGTTCCAGCGCACAGTAACAGAAAAAAGTGAGCATAACCGCCTTTGTCCCCGGAATGCGGACAACCTGCGGCAGGGTGAGAGGCTCTGCGGTTTGGCACTCCGCCGCCTCATTCCTCCCCCTGTGTACCTGCCACAGGGGGAGGCTCATCACCAGGGCCGCTGTGAGCAGAAGCTGGAGCACTCCCACATACCGGTAGCCCATGTGCCAGCCGGCTCCCACCGACAGCGCCAGACTCATGAGATAGGGCCCCACAGCGCCGCCCACCCCCCACATGCAGTGGAGCCAGCTCATGTGGCGGCTGGCGTAGTGGAGGGCCACATAGTTGTTCAGGGCCGCGTCCACACTGCCGGCCCCCAGGCCGTAAGGAACGGCCCACAGACACAGCAGCCAGAACGAACGGCTGAAGGAAAAGCCGATCAGCGCTGCCGCCGTCATGCCCACGCTGACGGCGGTAACTCTGCCCGTGCCCAGCTTTTTGGTAAGCCGGTCGCTCTGCAGGCTGGACACCACGGTGCCCAGGGAGATAATCATGGAGATGACGCCCGCCCAGGACATGGGGACGTTCAGTTCAGCGTGCATCACCGGCCAGGCGGACCCCAGCAGAGAGTCTGGCAGACCCAGGCTGATAAAGGACAGGTAAATAACTGTCAAAAGCAGATGTGTCATATTGCGTTCCCCCTTCTTCGGTGGTATGATTATACCAGCAAAAACGGGCGCTGCCTATGATAAAGCAGTCAGAAACTATAACTATCCCACCAAAACGGGAGGGGGCATCATGGCGCTTTCACTATGCGGGGTGATAACCGACAATCAGGGCCGGGAGCTGGCGTGTCATGGGACGCCGGCTTTCCCCGCCGCCTGCTACCATGATGACCTTGCGAGGGCCCCTGTCCCGTGGCACTGGCATACGGAGCTGGAGGCATTCGTGGTGGCGCAGGGCACAGCCCTGGCCGCCGCGGGCGGGGAGCGGTTTGCCCTGCGCCGGGGGGAGGGTTTTTTTGTCAATTCCGAGGTGCTGCACGCGGTTTTAGACGGCCAGGAGCCGGGCTGCCGTCTCCGCTCGATTGTCTTTCATCCGCGGCTGGTGGGAGGGAGCCTGGACAGCGTTTTCTGGACAAGGTATCTCCACCCGCTGATGGGGGAAGATGGTCCGCAGTATGTCCGGCTCTGCGGGCCGGAGGCCTGGTGCGGCCAGGCGGTTCAGGCGGTTGAAGCCGCCTGCGCCGCCTGCACGGAAGAGCCTCCCGGCTATGAGTTTCAGGTACGGACAGCCCTGTCCGAGCTGATACTGCTTCTGGCGCGGCACCGCATTCCCCGCGCATCCCCCAAACCGGCCGGAGCTCTGCGGGCGGAGGAGCGGGTAAAGCGCATGCTGGAGTATATTCACAGCCGTTATGATGCGGAGCTGACCACCGCCGCCATTGCCCGCAGCGCCATGGTCAGCGAGAGCGAGTGCCTGCGGTGCTTCCGGGCGGTCATCGGCATGCCGCCCGGCCAATATGTAACGCAGTACCGGGTTCGGAAAGCGGCGGAGCTTTTGGATGCCTCTGCGCTGAGCGTGTCCGAAGTGGGCGCCCGGTGCGGATTCCAGGACGCCAGTTATTTTGCCAAGACATTCCGCGCCCAAAAGGGCTGTTCCCCCTCTCAATACCGCGGACGGGAGCGCTGAGGGCCCGCCCCGCCGCTTGCTCTGCACAGAACCCTGAGCCAAAAAGGACAGGTGATAAGATGGACCCAAAGACGCAGTACACCGTAGTGGTCGCCGACGATGAGGACGAGCTGCGGGAGGCGGTATGCACCATGATCCCCTGGGAGGAGCTGGGCTTCCGCCTGGCAGGGAGCGCCAGCAACGGGCTGGACGCCCTCCAGCTGGTGGAGGAGCACGGACCGGACCTGCTGCTCACCGATATCCGGATGCCCTTCATCTCGGGCACCGAGCTGGCCCGGCAGGTGCGCGAGGTGCGGCCCATGACGAACATCGCTTTCCTCAGCGGCTATGACGATTTTGAGTACGCGCAGCAGGCAATTCGATACAACATTATCAGCTACATGCTCAAACCGCTGACAGTAAAGGGTCTTGAGGAGGAGCTGCGGGGCATTCATCAGAAAATAGACGCTCAGTTCGCCCTGTTCCGCCAGACGCCTCCCCCGGGCGACGGCACAGATTTCCGCACCGGTATACTGACGGCTCTGGTGCTGGACGACTGTGCCGGCTCGGACGGGAGCGCCCAAACGGAGGCGTACGCCCGTCAGTGCGGCCTTTTGCGGGACGGGGGCGGCAGGCCCTGCTACACCGTGATGGTGTCCGCCCTGCTGGAGGGGGATTCCATGGACACGCCTCCCTCCTTTGCGGCGGCGGTGGACCGGCTGGCCGCAAAATATCTGCACAGCGCCAGCTTTTTTGCCCCGGGGAAGGTGGTGTCGGTGCTGGTGGGCGAGCCCGCCGCGTTTGAAGAATATCTGTATATTTTGGCGGACGAGCTCCCGCAGATGGCAGGCCGCGTACTGGGAAAGCGCTGCCGCACCGGGGTCAGCCGCACGGTGGACTCCCTGAGCGGCCTGCATGACGCCTACCGGGAGGCGATGGAGGCCCTCCGCCAAGGGGACCGGACTGAGGCGGGGGCGCAGTTTATCGGCGACCTGGAGCCCGCGGTGAAGGGCGGCAGCCTGCTGTGCAGGCGTGCGCTGGAGGTCCTGGACCAGCACTATATGGATGCCAGCCTCTCCCTGGTGTCCCTCAGCGAGATGCTGGATGTGAGTCCCAACTATCTGAGCGCCTGCATTAAGAGATACGCCAAGGAGACCTTCATCAACACCCTTATCCGCAAGCGCATGGAGGCCGCGCGGGAGCTGCTGCGCACATCCGGCCTTAAAATCCGAGAGGTGGCCGAGCGGTGCGGATATACGGATCAGCACTATTTCAGCTACTGCTTCAAAAAATACTGCGGTGAATCCCCCAACTCCATGCGCCGCAGACTGGATGTGGAAAAGGCGGGTGAGAAGACGTGAAAGCCGCCGCTCCCCTCAGAGGTCTGCGCACAACCACCGTTCTGGTCTCCATGGTGGTGGGCGTGGTATCCATTATTCTGGGCTGCTGCATCCTGCTGTTCCTGAACCGCTACCGCAGCGCTATGGTGCACAGCGCCCGCACCAGCACTGCTCAGGCGGTGGCCCAGGTATCCAATACGGTGGGCAACTATCTCCGGGATATGGAGCAGGCCATGGTTCTGGTGGAACAGTCCATGTGGGAGCGCCCGGACAGCAGAGACGAGCTGCTGTCCAGCTTTTTGCAGTTCCGGCCCGATGTGGCGGCAATCACCAGCTACTCTCCGGAGGGGGAGCTGCTGAACTGCTGGTCCCTGGGCCGGGAGCCCAAGGAGAATATCCTCCAGAATCTCTCCTTCGACCTGCAAAAAGCCCGCTCCACCGCTTCGTCCTATATGACCGCTCCCCATGTAGTGACAATTTTTGAGAGCTGGTATCCCTGGGTAGTCACCATGACGGAACCCCTGCCGGAGGGGAGCGGAGCGGCCGCCTGGGTATCTCTGGATCTGAAATTTTCCAGCATTTCCAACTATATCAACAACGTCAGCATCGGACAGCGCGGCTACTGCTTTCTGATGGACAGCGGCGGGAACATCGTCTACCACCCCCAGCAGCAGCTGCTGCACTCCGGGCTGAAATCAGAGGATTCCGCGGCTCTGGCGGCCCTGGCGGACGGCGCTTACGCGGACGACACCATCATCTACTGCCTGACCAGCGTCCAGGACAGCGGCTGGCGGGTGGTGGGCGTCAGCTACGTGGACGAGCTGGTAAACCGCAATGTGCGCGAAATGATCTGGCTGTCCCTCTGGCTGACCGCCCTGGTTCTGGCCGCGGCGCTGCTGACCAGCTGGCTCCTCTCCCGGCTGCTGGGCCGCCCGCTGCGGGGGCTGGCCTCCGCTATGCGGCGGTTTGAGGCGGACGCCGACCACTTCGCGTACTATCCCGTAGGCGGCGCCCGGGAGGTGCGGGAGCTGTCCGATTCCTTCGGGCATATGGTGCTGCGCATCCAGCAGCTGATGTCCACGGTGCGCCAGGAGGAGCTCAACCTGCGCAAAACCGAGCTGAAGGCGCTTCAGGCACAGATCAACCCCCATTTTCTGTATAACACCCTGGACTCCATCGCCTGGATGTGTGAGCAGGGCCGCAGTGCCGACGCGGTTAAAATGATCCACGCGCTGGCCCGGCTGTTCCGCATCAGTATCAGCCGGGGACACGAGCTGATTCCCGTGGCCAAGGAAATTGAACACGCGAAAAGCTACCTGGAGATTCAAAAATACCGCTATAAAAACCAGTTTACTTACACATTTGATGTGGACCCGGGCTGTCTGGATTATTACTGCAACAAGATCACGCTGCAGCCCATTATCGAAAACGCCATCATGCATGGGCTGGACCTGCTGGTGGACGAGGGGCGCATCGACGTGCGCGTGAGCCAGGACGAGAGCGGCATTGTGTTCTGCGTCCAGGACAACGGCGTAGGCATGAGCCCGGAGCAGGCGGCCTCTATTCTGGGGGAAGACGCCCAGGACCGCACCGGTATCGGCATTAAAAATGTAAACGACCGGCTCCAGATCTATTTTGGAAAACAGTACGGGCTGCACATCTCCAGCGAACTGGACGTGGGGACCCGGGTGGAAATTCGTATGCCCAAAATCAGGGAGGCGGGGGACTATGAGGCGAAATAGAGGCGGCCTGACCCTGTGCGTGGCGCTGGCGCTGCTCTGCCTGTGCAGCTGTGGGGCGGGGTCCGCCCCTCCCGCGCGGCGTTCGGTGGCGTTGATTGTGAAATCCACCGGCAGTGAATTTTTCCTCTCCGTCTTTGCCGGGGCCAGGGCCGCCGCCGCAGAGTACAATCTGGACCTGGCTATCTCCGGCCCGGAAACAGAGGAAGACTACGAAACACAGAATCGGATGATTGCGGAGGCAGTGGAGGCCGGGGCGGAGGCCATCGTGTTTTCCGCTATTGACTATGAGCAGAACGCCGCCGCCATTGACGCCGCCGCCCAGAACGGGGTGAAGATTGTGTCCATCGACAGCGGCGTGGGCTCCGGCTATGTGAGCACCTATATCGGCACAGACAACTATTCCGCCGGCCGGATGGCGGCCCAGGCCGCGCTGGACCGGGTGGAGGGGCCGCTGTGCGTCGGGATTGTCAACTACAACGAGGGCACCGCCAACGGACAGGAGCGGGTGCAGGGGGCCATGGACGCCCTGTCTGAGAGCGGCCGGGCCCGGGTCGCGGCTGTGGCCACTACCCTGGTAGAGGCGGGCCGCGCCCGGACGGATACCGCCCGCCTGCTGCGGGAACACCCGGAGGTCAACGTCATGATTGCCTTCAACGAACCCACCAGCGTGGGCGCGGCCCAGGCGGTTCAGGACCTGTCCCTGTCCGACGCGGTCTTTTTCGTCGGATTTGACTCCAATGTGGTGACAATCGACGGACTTCAGAATGGCAGCGTGGACGCGCTCATTGTCCAGAACCCCTATGCCATGGGGTATCTGGGGGTGGAGAGCGCCTACCGGCTTCTGTCCGAGCGGGGGAACGGCCTGGAGAGCGTGGTGGATACCTCCACCCAGACCGTGGACCGGGAAAATATTTTTACCATGGACGGCCAGAAGGCGCTCTTTGCCTTTGACCAATCTCCGGATTGAGCGGGATACACAAATTTAAACGATATATTTTTTGCATATTGTATAATTTGAATGAGAATTTGTACCCTCCGCGGTGAATTTTTTACCTTGCTTTTTTGGTGATTTTCGTATAATCTTAATACAGGTCATGTTTGAAAGTTGTCAATACACCCAAACAGCAGGCCTTTTTCCGCTCGGTCGGCGGGAGCTTCTCCGCGCCCTGCCGGTGAACCCGCAGAAGCCTGCGGCGGAAAAAGTTCTCTGTCGCGGGGATATCGCCAATTGTCAGACAGGGCCGGATGAAACAGAGTGCCTCAGCGATGCGGCATTTTATTTCAATCATTTTGGAAAAGGAGAATTGTCATGAAAAAAGCTCTTGCACTGGTCCTTGCTCTCGTGATGGTCCTGGGTCTGGCCGCCTGCGGAAACAACCAGACGCAGCAGCCCTCCGGCGCCGGCACGCCTGCTCCCGCCGCCACCCCCGACAACAGCGGCGGCAATGGCGGTAACGGCGGCGGCGAGGTCGCCAACAAGGACAAGCCCCTGGTATGGTTCAACCGTCAGCCCTCCAACAGCTCCACCGGCGAGCTGGACATGGACGCCCTGACCTTCAACGGCAGCACCTACTATGTGGGCTTCGACGCCAACCAGGGCGCCGAGCTCCAGGGCCAGATGATTCTGGACTACATCACCGCCCACATCGACGAGATTGACCGCAACGGCGACGGCGTTATCGGCTACGTGCTGGCCATCGGCGACATCGGCCACAACGACTCCATCGCCCGTACCCGCGGCGTCC
>CANDFO010000052.1 GCA_947384055.1 uncultured Flavonifractor sp. | reverse complement strand
CTTGATTAATATACCAAACCTTTCCCTTCTTGTCAACTCCTTTTTTCGTTTTTTTATGGCTTTTTTTACCGGCTTTTTTCAGCAGCTAGATATGCTGCCGGAATGCTTCCCTCAACCACAAGATATGCTGTCGTCAGAGGAGCCCCCGTATCCGTCCGACCAAAACGGCCGCCCCGGGCAAAAGGAAACCAAAGAGCAGATTTCCCGGCAGCACCACCCGCTCCATCCAGGTATAAAGCGCAAAGGTATCAGGAACCGCCCACAGCGCTCCCGCCAGGGCCACCGCCGCCAGGACCGGGGCTGCGCGGCTCTCCTGCCGCAGAGCAAGCAGTTCGCCCGCCATGCGGGAGCAGGCGCTCAGAAGCAGGGCGATCAGGGCCAGGTCGGAAAGCACCCACAGGGCAATAATCACGGACTCTACCCGCTCGAAGGCCCCCTCCACTCCCACGCCCTTGACCATCATAAAGAATGGGGCCTCCATCCGGCGCGTCAGCTCCGGCCCAAAGCTCCCCAGGCAGACCCACTGCAGCGCGGTAAGCACCAGGCAGAACGCCGTCCCCCATTTCATGGCCCGGGCCCGGTTCTCCCCGTCGCGGATGACGCTCCCCCCCAGAAAAGCGCCGTACACCGCATATCCCAGCACTGACAGCACTGGCGCGGCTGACCGCACCACACCCGGCAGGTCCTCTGTCCACAGGGGCAGCACATGGTTCAGCTTTACCCCCGGCGCCCCCAGCAGGAGCACCGCTCCCAGTCCCACCGCCAGCGCCAGATAAAATACCTGTCCCGCCCTGGCCAGCGTCCCCAGCCGTTTCCATGCCAGCCAGAGCGCCAGAAGCAGCAGCGCCGTTATAAAAAGAGGCATCGGCGCGTTGCGGTAGCTGGTAGAGAGAAAACGCAGGCCGAACAGCCGCAGGTTGCAGCCCAGCAGCACCACGCCCCACGCCAGGTAGAGCCAGGTAACAATCCGCCCAGGCTCCCGCCCCAGCACCCTCTGGTAGACACGGCTCATTCCGTCTCTGCTTTCGCTCTTCCGGAAGAGAAGAAATATTCCCCAGCATAGCGCCAGCAGCACCGGCAGGGCGGGCAGGGCGGACAGCCATCCGGCCCGGCCCGCCTCCGCGCCGGTTCTGGCCGGCAGCTCCCGTACCGCCGGGCACAGCAGGGCGGCAAAGAGCAGGGCCAGCATCTGGCGCATTGAAATTTTATCCTTGTCCACCGGTTTTACCACCTGTCCTTGTTATTCCGCATCATAGCTGCGCTCCAGCCCCGCCTGCACCTCCACCGACAGGTCCAGCTCCGGCCACTTGTCCCACTGGTCCTGGAGCCGGGCCCAGTGCCAGGGAGCAGACATTCCCGCGGCGGACTGCAGGTCCAGAAAATCCGCGTTCAGCGCCTGGCCGAGAATCAGAGCCTCCCGAATCCGCCCCGCTTCCGTCTGGATCAGCGCCTGCTCCAGCGCTGTCCGAAGCTCCGGGTCCCGCAGGTTCACCCGCCCCTCCGCAAGGTTGGCGTCCACTCTGCACAGGACCTCCAGTCCGGTCAGCTCTCCGCCGCGGAACACCGGCTTTATCCGGCTGGCGGCCCCCACCACCCGGAGGGCGGCTTTCTCTCCGTCCTCCAGGGAGACCTCCACCACATCGGCATCCATCTGGCCCAGCAGCAGATTCACCCCATAGGCGGCCTCTCCCCGGGCCCAGCCTGCCAGAGCGCCGTCTTTTAGAATCGCGTACCCGTCAGGCTGGAGTCCCTCCTCCCATGTCAGCGCCGGCGCGAAGGAGGCCCCGCGTCCCTCCAGGCCGCTCAGCACCTCTCCTACGGTCCGTGTCATGGACCGGGAGGCCAGCCCCGGGTCCTCGGCCATGGCCTCCAGACGGCTGGAGGCGGAGCCCTCCTCTGCCGCCAGCCGGATGACGTCCCCGGCCCGGCCCCCGCTAACAATATAGAGATGGGTGTCCAGCCGCATCTCCACGTCCCGCAGCACGTATTCCAGCGCCTCCGCCGCCGACTTCCGGGCCAGCTCCTCCCCCAGCAGCAGCTGCCCCACATGGCCGAAATATACATAGGAGGCCCCTTCTGCCTGCATACCCAGTACGGCGGCGCTGATCGACCCGGCGGTCCGCTCCGCCAGAACCGCCGGGGCATCTCCTTTTTCCTGGTTCTGTACGCCGGTAGAGGCCGTAACCGCGGTTCCGTCCTCCGCCGCGTCCACCCCCAGCGTACGCATCAGGGCCATGCCCTCCAGCTCCCTGGCATAGGGCAGCACATCCAGCCCGTCGCAGCCGGACAGCAACAGGCAGCAGACGGCGGCAGCCGCGCTCAGAACCTGGCCGCCCCGTCCCGTTCCATATTTCAGCCGTCCCTTCATCCCTGATTCCTCTTGTTTCGGGTTTTCAGCGCAGCAGGCCGCAGCTTGGTTTTGGGCAGGGGCTGGCGGAGCACCGCCCGGCCCTCCACCTGCTCCCCCTGGTTGGCGGCAAAGGGGGTCAGATAGCTGACCCCAAAGCTCTCAATGCCCGCCAGATGGCATACCAGAGCGGCCAGGCCCATCATTGCCCCGAACAGTCCTGCGGCCCCGGCCAGGAGCGCCAGCAGGAACCGCCAAAGGCGCAGGGCTCCCGCCACCTCCTGGGAGGGCATGGTATATCCGGCGATTCCGGCAATGGCCACCACAATCAGCACCGCGGGGGAGATGATCTTTGCTTCCACGGCGGCGGTGCCCACCACCAGGCCGCCGATAATGGAGACGGTCTGTCCGATGGACTGGGGGAGCCGCAGCCCCGCCTCCTGCAAAATTTCAAAGGCAATCAGCAGAATCAGCACCTCAAATACGGTAATAAAAGGCACATCCCGCTTGGCGGCGATAATAGACAGAGCCAGGCGGGTGGGAATCATCTCCTGGTGGAATGTCACCATTGCCACATAGAGCGCAGGCAGAACCAGTGTAACCAGCAGGCAGGCGTACCGCAGCACCGTGAGCATGGAGGCCACCATCCAATTGCTGGACTTGTCCTGGGGAGCTCGCAGGAAGTCCCCGATAACCCCCGGGGCCAGATATCCCAAAGGCAGACCGTCGATCAGCACTCCCACCCGCCCTTCCGCCAGCCCGCCGCAGAAGCGGTCGGGCCGTTCGGTGTGCTGAAGCAGGGGAAAGGGAGTGCGGATCTGGCCGGTCAGGTACTCCTCAATATTTCCCGTGGCCAGCACCGCGTCAATATCAATTTCCGCCAGCCGCTTCTCCACCTGGGCAGGCAGGGCCGGGTCGGTAATGCCCTCCACATAGAGCACATCCACGGTGGTCAGGGACTGCCGCCCCACCACCTGCTCCCTGATTTTCAGCTCCGGGGCCTTCAGATGCCGGCGCACCAGACTGGTATTGGTGCGGATGCTCTCCACAAAGGCGTCTCTGGCCCCTTTCAGCACGGTTTCGTTCTCCGGCGCGCTGACGGAGCGCTTCTCTTCCGTGCCCACATTAAAGGACAGGGCCTCCGTCTCCCCGGGGAAGAAGAGCAGACAGTTCCCCTCTACCAGGTCGGCGGCCGCCCGGTCCATGTCCCGCCGCCGCTCCACGCTCAGGTCGTACAGAGCCCCCAGCTCCATGTACTCCATGACCGCGGCCATATTTGCGCACTCCAGCAGTCCCCTGTCCTGGGCCATGGGCCGCAGCACATAGTCGCTGACCCGTTCCATGCGCACCATGCCCCCGATATAACACAGGGTGACGACCTTACCGGGGTCTCCGGCCAGCTGGACCTGCCGCCGGGAGAAATCCACGGCGTCCCGAAAAACCTCCTCCAGGCTCTCCAGGCTCAGGGGCAGGCTGATGCGCGGCTCCTTTCTGGGGTGGGGCGGGATCTCCTCCCGCTTCCGGCCAAAAAAGCCCATGATGCAGCGCTCCTCTCCGCAAAAATTGGCAGCTCTCTCAGTATGGCCGTTCCCGCGCCTAATATACCGTCCGGTCAAAAAAGTTCAGGCCCCGTCTGTGCTGCGGCAGTCCGCCGCGCTCAGACAGGGTCTGATTCTAGGGGTTATTTGAAAAAACCGCTCTTAAACCACGGATTTTTTGGTCACTTTTTCGATGCTCTCCAGCAGCACGTTCAGGTCCATGGGCTTGGACAGGTGGACGTCAATACCGCTCTCCAGGGACCGGCGCCGGTCCTCAATGCCCACGTTGGCGGACAAGGCGATAATCGGAATATGCGCCAAAACCGGGTCGGGCAGCTTTCGGATGGCGGCGGAAACCTGCCAGCCGTTCATCCGCGGCATTTGAATGTCCACAATCACCAGGTCATAGTCCCCCGGCGCGGCGTGCTCCGCCTTTTCCAGCGCCTCTACGCCGTCCTCCACCGGGTCCACCACAAAGCCCATCCGCTCCAGCAGATCCGTCTCAATCTCCCGGTTGATCTCGTTGTCCTCTGCCAGAAGGATGCGCAGATTCGGCCGGAACGGGGTGTGCTGCCGGCTGGAGATATCCGGCAGGGGCTGCACGCGGAAGGGCAGGGTGACGGTAAAGGTGCTGCCCTTGTTGACCGCGGTTTTCACCGCGATGGTGCCTTCCAGCATATCCACAATGTTTTTGGCGATGGTCAGTCCCAGGCCGATTCCCCGTATCCCGCTGAGGGTGGAGGACTTCTCCCGGCTGAAGGGGTCGAAAGCCTTTCCCAGGAACTCCTCGCTGATTCCGATGCCGGTGTCCTTCACTTCCAGGCAGTAAACCGCGTGGCTGTCGGGCAGGGCCTCCTCCTCCCGCAGGACAATCTCCACCCTGCCGCCGGGGTTTGTGTATGTGACGGCGTTGTTGGCCAGATTTAAAATCAGCTGCTTCAGCCGCTTTGGGTTGGTGAACACACCCCGATGCACCACGCGCCCGCAGTCCAGGGAAAAGGCAATCGACTTTTCCTCCGCCTGGGGCAGCAGGAAATCGTACACCTCCTGGATTGTGTCCCGCAGGTCGCACTCCTCCTGGGCGGAGCCGGCGGCGCTGGACAGCGCAGAGACATCCAGCGCCTGGGTGATCATACCCAAAAGCTGGCGGCTGGCGGTCTCCACTTGTCCCAGATACTCCTCGGCGGCTTTCGGCTCGTGAAGGCTGGCCTTTGCCAGGGCTGTGTAACCGAAAATTGCGTTCAGCGTCGTGCGCATCTCATGAGAAATGTGGGATAGAAAGGCGTTTTTGGCATTGACTGCCAGGTCCGCCCGCTCCAGAGCCTCGGTCAGCATGCGCTTCTGCTCCATCTGCTGCTGGCTTCTCTCGTCGGTGGCGTCGCCCAAAAAGACGTAGAACATGTCTCCTGCCGTTTCCCCATGGATAAAGTGACCGTAATCCTCCACCCAATGGATAGAGCCGTCCCTGCGGCGGATGCGGTACTCCACATAGTCCTGCTCGCCCTGGTCCGTAAAAATCTGTCTGTGGATGGAGTTCTCCACCGCCTCCAGGTCCTCGCCGTAGATAAGCCCCCGGAAGGAATTTCCGGTCAGCTCCCGGAATTCCCTCAGCGTACTGCACTGGAACATGCGCAGAGTGCCCCGGTTGGCGTAGATAATCTCCTCATCGCCGCCGGCGCGGTAGATGAGGAACCCGCCGGGAATCTCATCCATAAAGCGGACGCTCTCTACCACAGCCTGAAGCTCCGGCATATCCTCCAGCGGGAGCTCCTCCGCGGGCCAGCCGTTCTCCGAAATCTGGTCCAGGTCCAGCTGATGCTTCTCCAGCAGGCTTGACAGATGCAGAATACGCTCAACAAAGTGGTATTTTCGCCCTCGGTCCGTCATGGCGGCCCCCTTCTTTCCATCTGTCGGCCCCCGTCCCGGCTGCCGGCAGATTTTCCCTCTCCTGCGTACGCTTCCGCCGGGCCTGACGGTACAACGCTCTATTCCCGTGCCCGCCGCCCGGCGCGTGATCCTGTCCGCTGTTTATTGTATCCCACAGGTATTGACCTGTCAACTTTCAAAATATTCTGTTCATTCATGGAAAAATGTCTGCCGGGCAGAAGTCACTCGCTGAGAAAATATGGTATATTATAGCACAGCGCCTCCGCCGGGGCAAGGCGCGCCGCCAAACCTGCGGCGGTTTGCGGAAATTCCGGAAGCGTCCCGAAAAAACCAGTTGACAAACCGTCGCCGTGTGCGTATAATACAACACAACAAGTGAACCCAAGAAAACCTGTGAGGAAGAGGAGTACCCGGCATTCCGATGCAAAGAGAGTCCCGGATGGTGGAATCGGGACCTGAGGAAACCGGCGAATGGACTTCCGAGGGCGGCTTGAACGGGCAACCAAGTAGATGCCGACGGGACCCCACCCGTTATCCATCGGGCGCGCATGATGGTGCGCGAAGCGAGCGGACGTCTATGACGTCAATTTGGGTGGTATCGCAGAAGCAGACGCTTTTGTCCCATAGAGGGGGCAAAAGCGTTTTTTGTTTCAGCGCCGGGCCTTTCGGCAGGGGCACGGCTCCATCTGCCTCCCAAATCCATATCATATTGGAGGAACACACGATGAAACTGCACAATTTACAGAAGGTTATTTCCCTGACAGCCGCCGCGGTGCTGACGCTTTCGCTGGCCGCCTGCTCCAGCGGGTCCGGCACCGCCGCCACCCCCGCTCCCCCCTACGGCGGCGCCCCCGCCCAGGACGGCGGGGCCACGTATAAAATCGGCATCTGCAACTATGTGGACGACGCCTCTTTGAATCAAATCGTCGGCAGCATTCAGGACCGCCTGGCCGCCATCGGCGTCGAGCGGGGCGTGAGCTTTGAAATCGACTATGACAACTGCAATGCCGACGCCGCCGTGCTGAATCAGATCATCGCCAACTTTATGGCCGACGGCGTGGACCTGATGGTAGGCGTCGCCACTCCCGTAGCCATGGCGATGCAGGCGGCCACCGAGGGCACCGATATTCCCGTAATCTTCTCCGCCGTGTCCGACCCGGTGAGCGCGGGCCTGGTGGACAGTCTGGAGAAGCCCGGGGCCAACCTCACCGGCACCTCCGACTATCTGGACACCAACTCCATCATGTCCCTGATCTTTGCGGCCAATCCGGACGCCTCCAAAATCGGCCTGCTCTACGACCAGGGGCAGGACTCCTCCGCCACCCCTATCACCCATGCCAAAGAGTATCTGGAGGCTCATGGCATCGCCTACGTGGAGCGCACCGGCACCAATAACGCCGAGGTCATGCTGGCAGCCCAGGCGCTGGCGGCCGACGGGGTGGACGCGGTCTTTACCCCCACCGACAATACCATTATGACCGCCGAGCTCTCCATTTACGAGACGCTGATTGACGCGGGGATTCCCCACTACACCGGGGCGGATTCCTTTGCCCTCAACGGGGCCTTCCTGGGCTACGGCGTGGACTACGCCAATTTAGGTGTGGAGACCGCCGGCATGATCGCCCAGGTTCTGCTGGACGGCGCAGACCCGGCCGAAACGCCGGTTATGACCTTTGATAATGGCACCGCCACTGTCAATATTGAGACCTGCGAAGCGCTGGGGCTGGACTATGACACCATCGAGGCGGCCTTCGCCCCCCTGTGCACCAAGGTTCAGACCATCACCACTGCCGAGAGCTTCGACGAGCTGAAGGGATAATCGCCCCGCAAAGCCGTCATTTCCGGAGGCGCGGCGCCAACTTTCCCTATCGCCGCGCCTCCTCTGTCTGGAGGTATCTATTCCATGAATTTTTCCGCCGTCCTCTCCCTGGGGCAGACCGCCCTGGAGCTGGGGCTGATCTGTTCGCTCACTGTTCTGGCCCTCTTCCTGAGTTACTCCATGCTCAATGTCTGCGACCTGTCCACCGACGGGTGCTTCACCCTGGGGGCGGCAGTGGGGGCGGTGGTGGCCCTGTCCGGGCACCCGCTGCTCTCTCTTCCGGCGGCCATGGGAGCAGGCGTCTGCTCCGGCTTTGTCACCGCCCTGCTCCAGACCCGCCTGGGGGTGGACAGCCTCCTCTCGGGCATCATCGTCAACACCGCCCTGTATTCCATCAACATCGCCGTCATGGGGGGCTCTTCCCTGCTGAACATGAACAAGACCGGCACGGTCTTTACCCTGGTCCGGGACCTGCTCAGCGGCACTCCCCTGGCCGGGCAGTCCACCCTGCTCGTGGCGCTGCTGGCGGCGGCGCTGGTGCTGGTTTTGCTCACGCTGTTTTTAAATACCCGGCTGGGGCTGTCCATCCGGGCCACCGGGGACAATCCGGAGATGGTCCGGGCCTCCTCCATCAACCCCGTCTTCACCACCACCGTGGGCCTGTGCGTGGCCAACGCCTTTACCGGTCTGTCCGGCTGTCTGCTGGCCCAGGCCCAGAAGTCGGTGGACATCAGCATCGGGCAGGGGATGGTGACGATCGCCCTGGCTTCCCTGCTCATCGGCCGGGCTTTTCTGGGCAGGGGGAGCATCCTTCTCCGGGGCGTCGGCGTGGTGCTGGGGTCCTTCGTGTTCCGGCTGGTATACGCCATCGCCCTGCGCTTTGACATGCCCGCCTTCATGCTCAAGCTGGTATCCTCGGTCATTGTCGTTATCGCCATCTCCGGTCCCTATCTCAAAAGCCGCTGGCCGGAGCTCAGCCGCCGCCTGACCTTCCGGAACACCGCATTCTCCGGAAAGGGGGACGTGTAATATGCTGGAGCTGACAAATCTCTCCAAGACCTTCAACCCCGGCACGGTCAATGAAAAGAAGGCCCTGACGGACCTGTCCCTCCATCTGGCCCCAGGAGATTTTGTAACCATCATCGGCTCCAACGGAGCGGGAAAATCCACGCTGTTCAACGCCATCGCGGGTACGTTTCTCACTGACCGGGGCTCCATTCGGCTGGACGGCGCAGACATCACCTTTGCCCCCGAGTACCGGCGGGCCAAGTCCATCGGCCGCCTCTTCCAGGACCCTATGAAGGGCACCGCCCCCGGCATGACCATCGAGGAAAATCTGGCGCTGGCGGCGGGCAGCGGCGGTTGGTTCTCCCGGCTGGGCCGGGGGGACCGGGCCCGGTTCCGGGATAAGCTGGCCCTGCTGGAAATCGGCCTGGAGGACCGGATGCGCCAGCCGGTGGGTCTGCTCTCCGGCGGGCAGCGGCAGTCGCTGGCCCTGCTGATGGCCACCATGGTCCCCCCCAAGCTCCTGCTGCTGGATGAGCACACCGCCGCCCTGGACCCCGGCGCGGCGGAAAAGGTCCTCCGGCTCACCCGGGAGATCGTGGCGGAGCACAGGCTGACCACTATGATGGTCACGCACAACATGCGTCAGGCCCTGGAGCTGGGCAACCGCACTCTGATGATGGACGGCGGCCGCATTGTGCTGGACATCGGCGGGCAGGAGCGGGCGGGCCTCACGGTGGAGGACCTGCTCCGGCGGTTCCGCGCCAACGCGGGAAAGGCCCTGGACAACGACCGGATTCTCCTCTCCGACTGATTTTCTGTTTAAAAGCCCGGTTCCCTCGTCATAGGGGAGCCGGGCTTCCGTCTGTCGAACAACTTCCCCCACGGGAAAGTCTCGCAGAGTTTTGCCGCCCGAAGGCGGCGAAATAAAGTCAAAATCGGTCATTTTCGGGGACATACGCCTCGAAAATGACACCTCGCGGCCTGCGAGTGTGCCCAAAGGGTGCGCACGGCAGGCCGTATCCTTATCTGTCGAAAAAGGCCTCTGGCCTTTTTCGACAGGCTCCAGCCCGGTTCCCTCCGCAAAGGGGGGAACCGGGCTTTCCTGACAACATATTACCGCTGCGGGGTCAGGGTGTACAGGCAGGGGCCGTTTGTGGCGGGATTGAGCTGAATCCAGCGGATTCCGCCGTCCTGGACCACCGGCTGCGTGGGGGGCATGGGTATGCCGGCGGCGCGGACCGTCTCTCCCATAGGCTTTCCCCTGCCGTCCAGCATCCGATAATACAGGGCGTTATCCGCTCCCCACAGCGCCGCGAAGGTATTCTCATCCAGCCTGACCAGGCGGGCGCAGTCGATGTGGGCGCTGCCGTCGGTCAGCCATGTTTCCTCCACCTTCCGCCCATTTTTATCCGTATACAGCAGCACAACCTGCCAGTTCTGCCCGGAGCCGTCCTGCCGGGCAGAGCAGGCCAGGAACAGATACCCGCTGTCGGAGCACGCAAAGCCGCTGCCAATGGCGTTTGTCACATTGTCGCCGATTGCTCCGGCAAATTGGAACAGCTCCAAAGTTTTCCCTCCGGTCTGGAGGACAAAGGAGCGGGGATAGGCGTCCCCGTGGTCCACCGTGACCATCTGACTGCCGTCAAACTGTACAAACTGTCCAAAGGAGTGGCTCACATGGTTTTTGGGGAACTTCTCTCCCATTACGGTGCGCATCTGGAAGGGCGCTGCATCCATGATAAATGTGATATTGGACTGGTGGCCGTCGTACCGGGTGCGGGCGGCGTAAAGTACCACTGTTTTGCCGTCCGCGCTCTCGGACATACGGGCCACCGTGGAGCGGAAGGGCTCCGTGGTGTAGGTCTGCCTGCCGTTGGCTGAAACAGCTCCCACCCGGTTCCAGTCCTTGTCGTACTGGATAATCCGCCAGACCTCCTGGCTGTCGTCTTTGCCGTCGTTTCTTTGGCCATACGCGATGTAGTTATAGTCTCTCCCCGGGAAGAAAGCGCCGAACATAGGCAGCTCCTGGGGCAGGGTTTTCATGGACACGGCCTTTCCGCCGGCATCGAAGCGCTCCACGGAGATGGTGCCCGTCTGATTGTCAACCACCAGGCCGGACACGGTGCCGTCCCCGTTGGCAATGGTGTAATAGCCGATTGCGTAGCCGGTTTTGGGCCGGGAGACGCTGTTGTCCAGCCGGTCGAACCGCTTGGCCTCGCTCCAGTCCAGGCTGCTCTGCAGGGGGACTGCGGCGGGATTTTGGGCCGCGGCAGGGTTTCCGGCTCCGCCCGGGTTCAGCAGGCGGGACATCACAACAGCGGCCTCCGCCCGGGTCATGGTGTTCTCCCCGTTGAATCTGCCCCCGTCTCCCCCGGTCAGGAGCCCGGCGGCGTAGCAGACGGACACGGCGGTCCGGTACTGGCCGGGAATGGTGTCAAAATCCGCGATACTGCTCTGCGCGGCCTGGAGCTCGCTGCTGCCGGGCAGGGCAAACCCCTGTTCTGCCGCCAGATTGTAGAGCAGGACCGCCATTTCATTGCGGGAGACCGGGGTATCCATCACCTGTACCCAGGCCCTCTCGTCCTCAATCTGCGTGCCGCCGGTCAGCCCCCGGGCGTCCATGACCGCGGCATAGGGCCTCCACCATACGCCGCCCTGGGTCTGGGCCCCGGCTTCAGCCGGGTAAAACGCTTTGACCAGCATGGTTGAAAAGGCGGCATAGCTCACCGGCTGGCCGGGGGCAAATTTCCCGTTTCCAACGCCCTCTATCACCTTCCGTTCGGCTGCCTGCTGAATGGCATGATAAGCCCAGTGGCTGCCGGGCACATCGCTGAACTCCACCGCACCTGCGGCGGGGACAAGCATTGCTAGACACAGCAAAAGGGAAACCCATCTTTTCATACTTACCTCTCCCATCTCTTCTTGATGTGGCAAACCCGGCCGGAGAGCCGGTTTGTTTTATTTTATCATCTCCCGCCGGCGAAGTAAAGGTCCTCCACCTCCCTTACGGGGGTACGCATATCCGCAGTTTCCCGCTGGCCCCCCGGCGCTCCCTATTTTATTTTTTCTTGACAAAAGCCCTCCGTCGTGTATAATGAAAGCCGGAACAACTGAATCGAGTGTCTTCAGGGCAGGGTGAAATTCCCGACCGGCGGTAAAGTCCGCGAGCCAAACGGCAGATCCGGTGCAACTCCGGGACCGACAGTAACGCGCAGCACCTCGCGGCGCGGAGTCTGGATGAAAGAAGATGTGTTAACAGTCATGGTGCGCACGCTCCTTCCTTTGATTTTAACACCTGAAAGGCATGCACTTTCAGGTGTTACCTTCAAAAAAGGAGTGTTTTTGTATGTCCGATCCCAACACCGCCACTGCCGGCCGCATCCGCTCCAAGGGCAGCGTCCGCGTCCGTGCCCTCACCGTCACCGCCATGCTCTCCACCATCGCCTATGTGCTCATGTCTCTGGACTTCGCCGTTCCGCTCATGCCCACCTTTGTCAAGATGGACGTGTCGGAGCTCCCCGCGCTGCTGGCGGCTTTCGCTCTGGGGCCCGTGTACGGCGTGGCGGTCTGTCTGGTAAAAAATCTGCTCCATCTGGTGGTGATGACCACTACCGGCGGCGCGGGCGAGCTGTGCAATTTCCTGCTGGGCGCCTGCTTTGTCCTTCCCGCCGGCCTTATTTATCAAAAGATGAAGTCCCGCAAAGGCGCCATCCTCGGTGCTCTGGCGGGCGCGGTGGCCATGGCCGTGCTGTCTGTTCCCCTGAATTACTATATCTCCTATCCCGTCTACGCCAATTTTATGCCCATTGACAAAATTCTTTCCATGTACCAGGCCATCCGCCCCTCTGCCAACGGACTGCTGGAGTGCCTGATCACCTTCAACGCTCCTTTCACTCTGGTGAAGGGCCTGCTGGACGCAGTGCTCTGCTTCCTGATCTATAAGCCCCTCTCCCCCCTGCTCCACGGGAAGGTTTAACGCAAACCCGGTTTTATGGCCGTCCTCCCGTTCAGACACCAGGGCTTATTTGAGCATTGGCGATATGACCAGCGGCGAGGGATTTTTTCGCCGGACAAGGCAAAAATTCGCAGGAATACGTTGTGTATTTCAAGAGTTTTTAAACAAGCCCTAAGGAGGTATTGCGGTGTTTCAACGGTTTTTTAACCCTGATAACTGGTTTTTCCGCATTACCGGCAGTCTGATGGACGTTGTCCTTCTGAGCCTGCTGTGGCTGGCCGGCTGTCTCCCTGTGTTTACCATCGGTCCCTCCAGCGCCGCTCTGTACGACACGGTGGTCAAAACCCTGCGTCTGCGGGAGGAGACCGCCCCATACCGCCGGTTTTTACGGGTTTTCCGCCGGGAGTTTAAAGTGGGGGCTCTGGTCTCCCTGCTGGTAGCGGCCGCGGCTCTGGCGCTGTACTGCCTCACTCCCCTGCTGACCTTGGCGGCCCTCTCCGGTACGGCGGGAACCATATTTTACTATGCCTTTCTGGTGGTGCTCCTGCTGATTTTCGGCATTGTGAGTTATTTTTTCCCGGTGCTCTCCCGGTTTACCTTTTCTCCGGGCGGACTGATTATCACCTGCTGCAAGCTGGCCTTCGCCCATCCCGCCGCCACGCTCTGCCTGGGCGCTGTCACGGCGGCGGGCATCTGGGTCTGCCTGCGGTTCTGGTGGCCGGTGCTCTTCGCACCCGCTGCGGCGGCACTGCTGTCTGCCCAGGTGCTGGAACCAATCTTCCGCCCTTACGTGGAGCAGCAGACCGGAGATGCCGGGTAATACGGTGCGGCTTCTGTCCAATCTCCAAAAAACCACCGGAAGTCTCGTTTTTGAGACTTCCGGTGGTTTTTTAATATGTGCGATTCTTTTTCGCTTACGTCTGGCCGGCCGGCTGTTCCGTCTGAGAGACCAAAAATTCGGTAAACGCGCACTGAATCACCGTAAACCCATCCTGGGACAGTTCTCCCCGGGTCAGCGTGTGGGACTGCGCGTCAAACCACAGGGAACACGCTTCCCCCACCCCGGCGGTCCCCTCCGGGTCCCGGTACACCACCCGCAGCAGCTCCGCGTCTCCAACGGTCTCCATGCCGCACTCGGCCATAAAGCCCTCCCGGGCGTAGTCCAGCAGCGCCGGAACCGCGTCTATTGGGCTCATCCCGCCGGGGGTCAGCGCCCCCGTCTCCCAGCGGACCCCGTCATATTCCAGCGCTGTGGCGCCCTCCCGAATGCGGGCGGTGACGCCTGCAATCTCTTCCGGCCCGGTGACGGTCAAAACGGTCTCCCCATCCCTCTCGTAGGACGCCTGGATGGTATATTCATAGACCCGCCCGCCGTAATCGGCGGTAAGTTCCATCCCGGCAGTGCAGGCCGTCATTTCCAGAAGCTCCCCCCGGATAGCCAACGCCAGCTCTTCCGCCGGACTTCCCTTTGCCTCCCCCGCTCCGCCGCAGGCACACAGGAGCAGGAGCAGGAGTATCATTGGTACGCACGTCCTCAGACGGCGCACAGGCATCTCTCCTCCCTGTCATTCGGACCGTGTCGGGCCGGTGCGCGGAGAATATCCGGCCGCCTTCCGTCAGGAGGCGGCGATAAACTCCCGCAGGAGCCGGGGCAGCGCCTCCACCATATCGCTCGGCGTCATGCCGTACTCGCCCAGCTCCGCCGCGCAGCGGTCTCCCGCCGCCCCGTGGAGCCATACGGCCGCCGGCACCGCCTGCCGGGCGGGGAGCCCCTGCCCCAGCAGGGAGAGGATCATTCCCGCCAGTACGTCTCCGCTGCCCCCCTTGGCCATGCCCGGATTGCCGGTGGTGTTCAAAAAGGCGCTCCCGTCCGGGAAGGCCGTAATGGTGCAACGGCCTTTCAGCACAAGGCAGCAGCCGTGTTCCACCGCGAAGGTCCGGGCCGCGTGAAGCCGGTCTCCGCCGCTGACGTCCCCGCCCAGCCGGGCAAATTCCCCGTCGTGGGGAGTCAGCACGGTAAACAGGCCCTTCCGCTGGTCCAAACTATCTATATGCCCCTCCAGCGCATTTATGCCGTCGGCATCCAGCACCACCGGCTGGCGGAGCTCCCGCAGCAGATGCCGCACTACGGCTCCCGGGCCGTTCCCCCGGCCCAGGCCGGGCCCCAGCAGGCACACTCCGCAGGGGGCCGCCCGGTCCAGCACCGCCTGGGCCGCCTCCAGGGACAGCTGTCCATCCTTGCCCGCGGGCAGGGGGTGGGCCATAGCCTCGTCCAGCTTGGCAGCCGCCACGTTCCAGGCGGGGGCCGGGACGCCCACATGCACCAGTCCCGCGCCGGTACGCACCGCGGCGCGGGCAGCCAGGACCGGCGCTCCGGTGTACTCCATACAGCCGCCTAAAATATAGACCCGCCCAAAATTGCCCTTGTGGGCATCTCTGGCCCGGCGGGGCAGGGAAATATCGCCGCCGTAAACCGCCCGGACCTCGCAGGTCAGCCCCTCTGTCAGGTCGTCGGGGATGCCGATGGGCGCTACCGTCAGCCTGCCGGTGCACAGGCCGCCCTTCCCCACAAAGTGGCCCGCCTTGGCCCGGGTAAAGGTCACGGTCACGGCAGCCCGGACCGCTCCGCCCAGCACACGCCCGGTGTCGGCCTCCACGCCGCTGGGGATGTCGGCGCTGACCACCGGCACGCCGCTGCGGTTCATGGTCTCAATAGCCGCCAAAGCCTCTCCCCGCACCTGGGTATTCAGCCCGATGCCAAAGACGGCGTCCACCAGCACGTGGGCTCCCAGCACCCAGGCGGTCTGGTCCGTGTCCGCCGGGTCGTAGGGCTCCAGCTTTCCCCCGGCGGCGGAGAGCTTCACCTCCATGGCCCGGGTATCCGGGGTAAGCTTGTCCCGGCTGCCCACCAGGAAGCACCGCACCTCATATCCCGCCTCCAGCAGCAGGCGGGCGCAGGCCACCCCGTCTCCCCCGTTATTGCCGGGGCCGCTGAATACCGCCGCCCGCAGGGGCTCCCCCGGGGCGGGCGGCCTTTTGACAAACGCGCTGCTTCGGGCGCCCTCTTCCGTAATCGTCAGCACCTCGCCCCGGGCCTCCGGCAGGAAGAACGCTTTATTCCGCCCCGCCTGCGCGGGCCGCGCCTCCTCCGCCAGCTCCATGGCGGCCTCCGCCAGGGCCGCCGCCGCCCGCTCCATCAGCCCGGCGGAGGGTATGCCCCGCTCCTGAATGGCCCTCCGGTCCAACTCCCGCATCTGCTGCGCTGTTGCAAGATTCATGGTCCGCTGTGCACCTCCCCAGTGGTTCCGCCCAGCCCGGTCACAGCCTTACATGGGGAGAAATCCACCCGCCGGAACAGCGCCGCGCCCAAAACCAGGATTAACAGATTGCTGACATTCATGGCGTACCAGACGCCGCTGGCCCCCAGTGCTGTGAAATGCCGGAAGAAGGTGATCAGAGGCAGACGGATCACCCACAGGCGGCAGGTTGACATCAAAAACGCGTAATTGGTCCGCCCGGAGCCGTTAAACACCCCCAGATAATTCTGGAACATAGCCATCAGCGGCTGGGTCAGGAGCACCCAGAACAGGTACTCCACGGCGGCGGCTTGGGTGGCGGCGTCGTTGCTCAGCAGGGCCACGGCCCAGCTGCGCAGGGGATAGATCAGCAGGCTTCCCACCACAGCCAGGAATAGGGCCGCGTTGCGGCTGACCCGATAGGCCTGCCGGGCCCGTTCACTGTTGCCCGCCCCGATATTCTGTCCCACAAAGGCCGCCAAAACCGACCCCAGAGCCAAAACCGGCATCAGGAGCATATTGGAAATCTTGTTGCCGATGGAAAAGGCGGCGGAGATCTCGTCCCCGTAGCTGAGGATAATTCCCTGAAGCACCAGAAATCCCAGGGCGCTCAGGGCCTGGCTGGAGGCCGCGGGCGCGGCCACCCGGCACAGCCGCCACAGCACCGTCCCGTTTACCCGCAGGTGCCGGAGGCTCAGCGACGTAGACTGTCCCGGCAGGAAAAGGAGCGCCACACAGAAAGGGGCTATGGCGATGTTGCCCAGCACGGTGGCCAGCGCCGCGCCGAATACGCCCATATTCAGCACCCGGACAAAGTATCCGGTGAGGACGATATTCAGCACCACCGCCGTTACCGACAGAATCACCGGCGTCACCGTATCCCCCCTGGCCTGGCGCACCGCCTGAAACGCAAAAAACAAAAAGGTGAACACTAGTTCAAAGGAACGGGTGCGCACATAGGTGACGGCACAGTCCAGCACTTCCCCCTGGGCGCCCACCAGGGCCAGGATAACGGGGGCCGCCAGATAGAGCAGCAGATTGAGCCCCACGCCGAACAGCACGGCCACCACCATCAGCACGCCGGCGTTCTCCCGGGCGCGTTCCTCCTGCCGCCCTCCCAGCAGCTGGCTGACCACCGCCACGCCCGCCACGCCGAACCCCACCTGAAACGAGGCAAAGATATTCAGCAGCGGCCAGGAGAGGGCCACCCCCGCCTGGGACGCTACGGAGTTGGCGGTCTGCCCGATAAAGGAGGTATCCACCAGCTCGTTGAACGCCTTCATAAAATTGGCGCCGAACACCGGAATGGTCAGAATAAAAAAAGCTTTATACAGATTCGGTTCCTGAAGTAAAAGTCCTGTCCGGTCACGCTTCAAGGTTCATCGTCCGCTCCTTTCCGGAATATGGCGGGCAGGCCCCGTTGGGTCCTGCCCCAGACTGCCGAAACACTTCCCCTACGGGAAAGCCTCGCAGAGTTTTGCCGCCCTCAGGCGGCAAAATAAAG
>CANDFO010000051.1 GCA_947384055.1 uncultured Flavonifractor sp. | reverse complement strand
GGTCCACGGCGGCGAGGTGGTGGCCAGGGGCACCGCCCAGGAGGTAATGGATACCCCCGGGTCCGTCACCGGGGATTACCTGTCCGGACGGAAAAAAATTCCCGTCCCCCAGCAGCGGCGGACGGGCAGCGGGAACACGCTGACCATCCGCGGAGCGGCGGAGAACAATCTGGACCACATCGACGTATCCATCCCCCTGGGGACCTTTACCTGCGTCACCGGGGTATCCGGCTCCGGCAAGTCCAGTCTGGTCAACGAGATTTTATATAAACGTCTGGCTGCCGACCTGAACCGGGCCAAGTGCCGGGCCGGAAAGCACGACGGCATCGAGGGCGAGGAATTCCTGGATAAAATCATCAATATTGACCAGTCCCCCATTGGCCGCACCCCCCGGTCCAACCCGGCCACCTACACGGGTCTCTTCAACGACATCCGGGAGCTCTTTGCCTCCACGCCGGACGCCAAAAGCCGCGGATACAGCGCCGGGCGGTTCTCCTTCAACGTCCGGGGCGGCCGGTGCGAGGCCTGCCAGGGGGACGGCCTGCTGAAAATCGAAATGCACTTTCTGCCGGACATCTACGTCCCCTGCGAGGTCTGCAAGGGCAGACGGTACAACCGGGAGACCCTGGAGGTCAAGTACAAGGGCAGGAATATCTATGAGGTTCTGGATATGACGGTGGAGGAGGCCCTGCCCTTCTTCGAGCATCTGCCCCGGCTGTACAACAAGCTCCAGACCCTCTATGAGGTGGGGCTGAGCTATGTCAAGCTGGGTCAGCCCTCCACCACCCTCTCCGGCGGGGAGGCCCAGCGGGTGAAGCTGGCCACAGAGCTGTCCAAGCGCTCCACCGGCTCCACCATCTATGTGCTGGACGAGCCCACCACCGGCCTGCACACCGCCGATGTGCACAAGCTCATCGAGGTGCTTCAAAAGCTGGTAGAGCTGGGCAATACCGTGGTGGTGATTGAGCACAACCTGGATGTGATCAAAACCGCGGACCACGTCATTGACCTGGGTCCCGAAGGGGGCGACGGCGGCGGCCATGTGGTGTGCACCGGCACGCCCGAGACGGTGGCGACCTGTCCGGAGAGCTATACGGGGCAGTATTTGAAGCGGGTGCTGTAGACCGGGTGGAAGAAACACGCCGGGAGAGAAGGTGGAATATATGCCGCGCGTTATTGAAATTACCGATTTTTCCGCGCCGGAGCTGGACATATACGCCCGCCTGACAGAAAACCAGCTGGTCAACCGGGCGGACCCCGCCCGCGGTATGTTTATCGCGGAGAGCCCGATGGTCATTGAGCGGGCCCTGGACGGGGGCTGTGTCCCGGTGTCCTTTCTGATGGAATCGAAACATATCGAAGGCAAGGGCCGGGCATTGCTGGAGCGCTGCGGCGATATTCCCGTCTACGCGGCGGAGCTGGAGGTGCTTACCCGGCTGACAGGATTTCATCTGACCCGGGGAATGCTCTGCGCCATGTACCGCCCGGCGCTGCCTTCAGTCCGGGCGGTATGCGCCGGGGCAAGGCGGGTGGCGGTGCTGGAAAACGTCATGAATCCCACCAATGTGGGGGCGATTTTCCGGTCTGCCGCGGCGTTGGGGATGGACGGGGTGCTGCTGACCAGCGCGGGCAGCGACCCCCTCTACCGCCGGGCTGTGCGGGTGAGTATGGGCACGGTGTTTCAGGTGCCGTGGACCTATTTTTCCCAGGAGGTGCCCTGGCCGGAACAGCTCCGGTCCCTGGGGTTTCAGACCGCGGCCCTGGCTCTGCGGGAGGACGCCTTGAGCATTGCCGACGCCCGCTTAAAGGCGGTGGAGCGGTTGGCCGTGGTGCTGGGCGCCGAGGGGGACGGCCTGGCGGCGGACAGCATTGCCCGGTGCGACTATACGGTCCGCATTCCCATGTCCCACGGGGTGGATTCCCTGAACGTAGCCGCGGCTAGCGCGGTGGCCTTTTACCAGATGGGGCCTATGGGGGGATAAGTTCTCCCCCGGACCGGAGCCTTTTCCGGTTTGTCAGGCCAGGCGGCAATGATATGGAAAAACCTGTATTCACAACCGTTAACGCTGTCTGGCAGAAAAAATTTCTGCCCGTCCAGCCCCCTGCGGTTGCGAATACAGGTTTTTAACTGCTGGAAATACGGAATCAATTTTATGCTGTCAGCCCGTCTACGCCGGCGCGTTGTCCGTCCACATCTCACACTGGCCCATAACGGTCTGTATAGCGTCGTCCATGCCCTCCGGGGGGTATCGATGCCGGCGGAGCAGGCGTTTGACCAGTTTTCGCATGCCGGCGCGGGCACTCTCTTTTTTCTGCCAGTCGATGGTTCGGTTCTTCCGCAGAAGCTCGGTCAGCTCTTTGGTGATGGAAATCAATTCCTCGTGCTCATAAAAATCCTTAATCGCCTGGGGCTTTGTGAGCGCATCATAGAAAGCGAGCTCTTCTGCGTTTAGCCCCAGCGTCTCGCCCTCCGTGTTTGCCGCCGCAATATCTTTTGCCAGCTTCAGCAGCTCCTGAATGACCTCCTCATTGGTAAGCATCCCGTTGAGATAGCGGTTCATGGCGTTCTGGATTATCTCGGAAAACTTCTCAGATTTCACAAGATTTGTCCGGCGATAGATGGAAACCTGTTCTGCGATCAGCTTTTTCAACAGCTCAACAGCCAGGTTTTTCTCCTTCATATTGGCGACTTCTTCCAGAAATTTGGGGTCAAACAGGGAAAATTGCGCCTGTACATCGGAGAAGAGATTCATTACCCCTTCGCTCTTAACACTGTGTTTCAGCAGTTCGCTGATGCGCTCATTCACTTCCGGGAGGGTAAATCTTCTGCCCGGACCTCCGGCCTGCAAGCGGAGAAGCATTGTGCGGACAGCGTCAAAGAACGCCGCTTCCAGACGGGCCCTCTCGTCCGCCAGACTGCTGCAGAGGGAGAGGGCCTGTCGAAGCAGCAGTGCCTCCCTGATATAGACGTTCTGCGTCCGCTTGCGGTCGGGCAGGCTGCGTTCTGCGGCACGCATGCCCAGAATAAAGTCTGCGCCGCCGCTGATGGCTTTTGCCTTCTCCAAATCGCTGCCGGTCATAAACTTCTCATACGCATAGCCATGGAAGAAATCCCGGCAGACAGAGAGCTTTTCCAGGAACTTCGGATATGCCGCCCTGCTGATATCGGTATCGCCATAGTTCTTTTTGTCTCTGGCGGTATAGTCGTTCATCGCCTGCTTGAGGGCGGCGGCGATGCCCACATAGTCTACGATCAGACCGCCCTCCTTATCCCGAAAGACGCGGTTGACCCGGGCGATGGCCTGCATCAGGTTGTGTCCGGACATGGGCTTATACACATACATAGTGGCAAGGGACGGAACGTCGAAGCCTGTCAGCCACATGTCCACCACAATCGCGATTTTCAAAGGCGAGTCGTCGTCCTTGAACTTTCGCGCCAGTTCCTCCTTTCTGGCCTTATTGCCGATGATCTCCCGCCACTCTTCAGGGTCATTGTTGCCTTGGGTCATCACAACCGCCACTTTTTCTGTCCAGGAGGGGCGCAGCTCCAAAATACGCCTGTAAATTTTCATGGCGATGGGACGGGAATAGGCGACGAGCATGGCCTTCCCCGTCAGAATGCTGGAGCGGTAGGTTTCATAGTGGCTGAGGATATCATCCACCAGAGCGCGAACGGTCTGGTCCGCGCCAAGAATGGCCTCCATCTGCCCCAATTCTTTTTTGCTCTTCTCGATAACACCGGGGTCGGCCCTCTCCGCCATGAGGTCATACTCTGTGTCAATCAGGCGCAGGGTGTTTTCATCCAGTTTCAGGTGAATAACCCGGCTCTCGTAGTAGACGGGCCGGGTAGCGCCATCCTCCACAGCCTGGGTCATGTCGTAGATGTCAATATAGTCTCCGAACACCTCGCGGGTGCTGCGGTCCTTGGATGAAATGGGTGTGCCGGTAAAGCCGATGTAGGTTGCGTTGGGCAGGCTGTCCCGGATAATGCGGGCGGCGCCAATGACGGTTCTGGCCTCCACCTGGCCGTCTCCCGTTTGCCTCAGGACCACCTTTTCCGTCAGGCCGTACTGCCCCCGATGGGCCTCGTCCGCCATGACCACGATATTTCGCCGCTGGGACAGGGCTTCGCCGCTTTCCTCAAACTTCTGCATGGTGGTAAAGATGATGCCGTTGGCCTGACGGCCCGCCAGCAGCTCTGTCAGATGCCGGCGGCTCTGGGCGTGCTGGGGCGTCTGCCGCAGGAAGTCCCTGCACCGGGCAAACTGGCCGTAGAGCTGGCCGTCCAGGTCGTTCCGGTCGGTGATAACGACGATCGTTGGGCTTTCCAGCGCTTCTTGCAGAGCGTGGGCGTAAAAGACCATAGACAGAGACTTTCCGCTGCCCTGGGTGTGCCAAAAGACGCCGCCCCTGCCGTCTGTCTGAGCGGCATGCCGGGTGGAAGCCACAGCCTTCTTTACGGCGAAATACTGGTGATATCCAGCGAGGATTTTAAAGGTATTCCGGCCGTCTACATGAAAGCAGATAAAATTTTTTATAATGTCCAAAAAACGATTTTTTCAAATAAGCCCTCAAAAAATGTATCGAATTTAGCATGCTGTGTGTTCTCATAGCCGCCGTCCGTCGTTTTCCATTCCATATAGCGGTCCTCGCCGGAGGTGATGGTCCCGGCCTTGGAGGTGGCCATGTCGCTCATGACACAGAGGGCGTTGTAGATAAACAGAGAGGGAATCTCGTGTATATAGTTCCGGAGCTGTCGGTACGCTGCGGAGGCATCCGTCTCCTCCCGGGAAGGGGATTTCAGCTCCGCCACCACCAGAGGAAGGCCGTTGACAAACAGGATCACGTCAGGCCGCTTTTCGGAGTTTTCAATGACGGTCCACTGGTTCGCCACGGTAAAGTCGTTATTGGCAGGATTTTTGAAGTCCAGCAGATAGACAAGGGTGGACCGCTCCCCGCCGTTTTCAAAATATTTTACCGGGACGCCGTTTTGCAGGTAGTCCGTAAAAACCATATTCTTTTGCAGGAGCGTGCCGGACTCAAAGTTTTTCAGCTTATAGACCGCCTCACGAAGGGCGTCCACAGGCACCCCCGGGTTGACCCGCTGAAGCGCAGGCAGTAAGGCGTCCTCGTACAGCGGAGAGCGGTAGTCCCGCTCCACATCCGGGCCATATACGCAGGCATATCCCAACCGCTCCTGAAAAAGCTGGAGGACGGCATTTTCGTAGTGGGATTCCGTAAAGGTCATGATCAGCACCTCATTTTAAAGTCAACTCCGCTTCCATGCTGTTTAGATACTTCAACGTAAATGCTTTGCTCACTCTTATAAACTCGCTTATCTCGTAATCTCCTATGTCAATTTCGCTTTTATCGCTTTTCAAAATGAATATCATGCACTCCATCAAAGCGTTAATTAGTTCAGCAATGTCTTTCTCGGCTATGCAGCTAAACAAAAATACTGACTGCCTGATTACGTATTCAGATTTTTTAATGTACGTAAGTATGCCCTTTAACTGCGCGTTGACGTTTTTTTCATCGGCAAAACTGGCCCCGCAAATTACCTCGATTTCGCGCAGCAGTGAAAACTGCGAGTGCGGCCCTGTGAAATCCAATTGATCACCTATATTGATAATTTTAAAGAGCTCGCAATATACTTCATATTTCTTTTCAAACAGAGCAATTTTATTTTGTCTGTCTGAAATATCAGCCTGCTCTTTCGCAATTTCGCTCTGCTTGTTTGCAATTTTAGTCTGTTTCCAAGCCACAATTACCGCAATACCGGCAGCTATTAATGAAATAACTACTGATAACTTATCCGCCCAGTTTGGAGACGCAATTACGCTTGCCGCGTTTTGAATTTCAACAAAAAGTTTCTCCAAATCACTGCACCTCCGACAGTTCAATCTCACCGGACATCAGTTTGGGGAGAAGGGTGTCGCGCAACAACGCCAGCTTTTGATTTTCTTTAATAATGTGTAAGCGGCTTTCAAATATTGGTCTCGCAATCGCATCAAACTCATAAAACACAGATTCTCTTTTAGGGATAAACACCTCAAAGGACCTGATATCACTTTGGTTAAATCCAGCTTGGGCACTTCTGCCGCCCTTGTTATTGATGCCTTCATAGAAAACTCTTGATGACAAATAACAGCGCAGAAACTCACGGTAATGCATTTGCTTTGGGAAAACTTTTGCCAGCGCTACATTGTAGGCTCCATTAATTCCAAAACAAATGCGGCCTAATGCCGCGCCATATCTTGCAATCATAATATCGCTTTCATTGCACAGTTTGTTTCTAGATGATACTGGGATATAGGTTATATGCGCATCCGATTCATAATCTCGAATTTGCACAAAACGAATGTAACCATTTCGCGCTTCTGAAATAAACTCCGACGCCGGAGGCTGACTTCCTCCGGCATAATCCATAAGATCAGCAAGAGAAACTTTATGGTAATCGCCAGGACAGTCAGCTATTCGTAAGATAAACCACTCTTGATATATCGCCTGCGCCTGCCGCTTTAAATTGCCGCTTATTTCATTGTTAAGGGCAATTTTCTCATCAAATCCGGCGAGAAATGCTCCCAGCTGACGTTGTTTTTCCAGGCAGGGAACCTTCAATTCAAGCTCGTTAAGGACGCTTTGCTGAACACGTTGACGACCGGAAGAACCCACCATTGATTTTATAGCAATGTTACGAAACGCTGGGCTTATCGCGAGGTAGTAGATAAACTGCGGATCGCTGATCCCCTCTTTTGCCCTTAGAACAATGAACTCTGTTGATCCAAAAGCGATTTCATCCGCCGCAAGGGTGTCTACAAAGGCCGTTTTCCCATTTTCAAGGCAAGGCGTTATCCGAGCCATAATGGTATCGCCGTTAGAAAATTTTGACCCGCCTGAAAATTCAGCCTGTTCGGTCTCAGGAATCTTTTTTGTGAATGGCAGCAGCTTATCCATAGCGACCTTTGTTGCGACTGTTCCCTTTTTTATACTCAGGCGTGGATTAAAGTCGATAAAATCAGAGGCACGAATTGTCGTCCAATCAGATGTCATACCCAATCGCCTCCAGTCGCTCTCTGATTTCCTCCTCCAGCTCATGGGACCTGGCGAACAGCCCGGACAGCTCTGCCGTCAGCCGCTCCATTTTTTCCTGGAACGGCTCGCCGTCGTCCTCCCGCTCCTCGACGCCCACATAGCGGCCAGGGGTTAAAATATAATCCTGCTTTGCGATATCCCGAGTGGCGGCAACAGCGCAGAATCCCCTTTCATCCTCCAGCGTCCCGTCCACAAAGGCGTTGTATGTGGAGGCAATCTTCTGAACGTCCTCGTCGGTCAGTTCCCGCAGTTTTCGTGTAACCATCGTTCCCAGATTCCGGGCGTCAATGAACAGCGTCTTGCCCTTTTGCCTCTTATTCCTGGCGATAAACCACAGAGACACCGGAATCTGCGTGGTGTAAAAAAGCTGTGCGGGCATAGCCACAATGCAGTCCACAAGGTCTGCGTTGACGATATTTTTACGGATTTCACCCTCGCCGCCCGACCGGGAGGAGAGAGAGCCGTTGGCCAGCACCATGCCGATGCGCCCGTTGGGAGCCAGATGCCAAATCATATGCTGAAGCCAGGCAAAGTTGGCGTTGCCGGCAGGCGGCGTTCCAAACTGCCAGCGTACGTCGTTCAGGAGCTTGTCCTGCCCCCAGCCGGAGAGGTTGAAGGGCGGATTTGCCATCACAAAGTCCGCCTTGAGCTGAGGATGGCAGTCATTAAAAAAGGTATCCGCGTTAAACTTGCCCAGGTCGGCCTCAATACCCCGGATGGCAAGGTTCATCTGCGCCATTTTCCAAGTGGTGGGGTTGGAATCCTGGCCGAACACAGAAATTCTGTTGATACTGCCCCCGTGATTTTCGATAAACTTCGCCGACTGCACAAACATCCCGCCGGAGCCGCAGCAGGGGTCATAGACGCGCCCGTTGTAGGGCTGTAAAACCTCCACAAGGGTACGGACGACGCAGGCGGGTGTGTAGAACTCCCCGGCCAGCTTACCCTCCTGCTCCGCAAATTTGGACAGGCAGTACTCATAAGTGCGGCCCAGAATATCCTTGCTGCTGCCGTGCTCAATCATTTGGATATTGGTAAAAAGGTCGACCACCTCGCCCAGCCGCCGCTTGTCCAGCTCAGGGCGGGCAAAGTTTTTGGGCAGAATATCCTTGAGACGCTTGTTCTCCTTTTCAATCGCGCGCATGGCGTCGTCGATTACCATGCCAATTTCCGGTGTGTGGGCGGCGGCTGAAATAGCAGACCAGCGGGCGTTTTCCGGCACAAAGAAGATGTTTTCAGAGATATATTCGTCAACATCTTCTTCAAAGCCGTCGCCCTCGGCTACCAGCTCCTTATACTTGGCCTCGAAACGGTCGGAAATGTATTTTAAAAAAATCAGCCCCAGCACAACAGACTTGTATTCCGAGGCGTCAATATTACCGCGGAGGACGCAGGCCGCCTCCCAGATTTGTTTTTCAAAGCCGATACTGCTGGTATTTTGACTTGCCATCGGGCGCACACTTCCTTTTCGCCATAATCTTCTATATTTTAGCATAGTCCACGCCTGGCCGCAAGGAAATCCGACGAGCACGCCGCAGGAGTAAATCGCAAAGCAAAAGCAGGTGAGTTCTGCCTTGACAGAGCCCTGCGTAAAACGGAAAGCGCCTGTATTCCGCATTCGCGAATACAGGCGCTTTTATTACAGATGGAGTACCCGCTCTTTGATCTCCTGGGTACGGCCCTGGTTCCAGAACTGGGTGCCGATGTACCCGCAGGTCCGCCGGGCCACGTTCATTTTATCCTGGTCGGTGTTGCCGCAGCGGGGGCACCGCCACACCAGCTTGCCATTTTCCTCCGCTATCTCAATCTCACCGTCCCAGCCGCAGATCTGGCAGTAGTCGCTTTTGGTATTGAGCTCGGCATAGATGATGTTGTCATAGATGAACTTCATCACCTGAAGCACCGCCTCCAGATTGTTCTGCATGTCGGGGACCTCCACATAGCTGATGGCCCCGCCGGGCGAGAGGTGCTGGAACTGGGCCTCAAACTTCAGCTTGTCAAAGGCATTGATCTCCTCCGTCACGTGGACGTGGTAGCTGTTGGTAATATACCCCTTGTCGGTGACACCCTCTATGACTCCAAAGCGGCGCTGGAGGCATTTGGCAAATTTATAGGTAGTGGACTCCAGCGGCGTTCCGTAGAGGCTGAAATCAATGTTGTGCTGGGCCTTCCAGCGGCGGCAGGCGTCGTTCATATACTCCATGATGTGCAGGGCGAAGGGCGTGGCGTTCGGGTCGGTGTGGCTGCGCCCGGTCATGTATTTGACGCACTCGTACAATCCCGCATAGCCCAGAGAGATGGTGGAATAGCCGCCGTAGAGGAGCTTGTCGATGGTCTCTCCCTTTTTCAGCCGGGCGCAGGCCCCGTACTGCCACAGGATGGGGGCCACATCGGAGGGGGTGCCTTTCAGCCGCTCATGCCGGTACATCAGCGCCCGGTGGCACAGCTCCAGCCGCTCGTCAAAGATCTGCCAGAATCTGTCCTGGTCTCCGCCGGAGGACAGGGCCACATCCACCAGATTCAGGGTCACGACCCCCTGATTGAAGCGGCCATAGTACTTGGGCCGATTGGTCTCCGGGTCCACATAGGGTGTCAGGAAGCTGCGGCAGCCCATACAGGTGTAGCAGTGGCCTTCACCGTTTTTGTCCACCTTCAGCTCCAGCATTTTCTTTTCGGAGATATAATCGGGTACCATGCGCTTGGCGGTACACTGGGCGGCCAGGCGGGTCAGGTAGTAGTACGGGGCGTCCTCATGGATATTGTTCTCCTCCAGCACATAGATGAGCTTGGGGAAGGCGGGGGTAATCCACACGCCGTCCTCGTTCTTCACTCCCTCATAGCGCTGAAGGAGGGTCTCCTCAATGATGAGGGCCAAGTCCTGCCGCTCCTGCTCGCTCTTGGCCTCTCCCAAGTACATGAACACCGTCACAAAGGGGGCCTGTCCATTGGTGGTGAGCAGGGTAAGCACCTGGTACTGGATGGTCTGTACCCCCCGGCGCACCTCGTCCCGCAGACGGCGTTCCACCAGCTCACGGAGCTGCTCCGGGCCGGGCCTCGCCCCGATCAGGGCCATCTCCTCCTCCACGCTACGGCGGATTTTTTCCCGGCTGACCTGGACAAAGGGGGCCAGGTGCGCCAGGGAGATGGACTGCCCGCCATACTGATTGGAGGCCACCTGGGCAATAATCTGGGTGGCGATGTTGCAGGCGGTGGAAAAACTGTGGGGCCGCTCAATGAGGGTGCCGGTGATCACTGTGCCGTTCTGGAGCATATCCTCCAGGTTTACCAGGTCGCAGTTGTGCATGTGCTGGGCGTAATAGTCGGTGTCGTGGAAATGGATGACGCCCTCTCTGTGGGCCTCCACAATGTCCGCCGGGAGCAGCAGCCGTTCGCTGATATCCCGGGAGACCTCCCCCGCCATATAGTCCCGCTGGGTGGAGTTGACCACCGGGTTTTTGTTGGAGTTCTCTTGCTTGGCCTCCTCGTTGCAGCATTCAATGAGACTGAGAATCTTCTCATCGGTAGTGTTGCTCCGGCGGACCAGGGAGCGGATATAGCGGTAGGTAATATAATTTTTGGCCACTTCAAAGGCGCCGTGCGCCATAATCTGGTACTCCACCAGGTCCTGGATCTCCTCCACCGAGGGGGCGCGGTCCAGCTTCTGGCAGGCCAGAGCCACCGATTCCGCAATGCGCCCAATCTGTACCGGCGTCATGCGGGCGGTTTCGCCCACGCTGCCGTTGGCCTTCGTAATGGCCGCTACAATCTTACTCAGGTCAAAATCCACTTCTGTTCCGTTGCGTTTAATCACTGTCATGCCGCTTTTCTGCACTTCCTCTCGTATTTCCGCCATATCACTATATATTTTGTATGCACTCTGGTTCGGCACACAAGATGTTGATAGGAGCAGGTTCTATTTTAATGGATTTTTCCAAATTGTCTATGGGTATTTTGCACAGAAATCCCACCGGAATTTCTCTGCCCTCTGCTTTCGCCCCTCCGGGCGGAGGAGCGGGGCGGAAGCGCGCCTCCCCACGAAAAACTTGGCACGGAGGTTGCCAGAACCGGCTCCCGCTGCGCCGCGTCAAAAATTTGTGCGCGGCGGCCCGGGAGCTCTTTACAAGGGGCTCCATACTGTGTATAATAACATGCAATTTGCGGATTGCGGCCAAATACATGGTTGGAGGCATTGCCGGCATGGAGAACAATGTGATTATTTCCATCAAGGGGCTTCAGTCCTTTGTAGGGATGGAGGCGGACGCCGTTGAGCTCGTGACTGAAGGGAGGCTGGAGCAGGACGGGGCCGAGTGCTTTATCCTGAGCTATCAGGAGAGCGAGCTCACCGGGCTGGAGGGCACCCTGACCACCTTTCAGATTGAACCGGAGCGTATTACGCTTCTTCGGGTGGGGGAGTTCAACTCCCAGATGGTTTTTCAGGCGGGACGCCAGCACCTGTCCCTGTACGACACCCCCTATGGGGCGCTGTCCGTGGGTGTGCGCACCAAGCGGCTCCACTCCCGCCTGGACCCCTCCGGCGGAAATATCGAAATCGGCTACGCCATCGAAATTGACCACACGGCAGCGGGAGAAAATCATTTCCGCATTCAGGTAAAGCAGAAACCGCCGCTGCTGCACGCATAACTGACGGATGAAAGGTGATAAGACATGTCCAATTTAATTCAGGCCGCCAAGGATCAGGTTCATACGCTCACCCAGGCCGCGTATGAGAAGGCTGCGGAAAAGGGCCTTCTCCCCCCGGGGGCGGAGGTTCAGGCCACGGTGGAGATTCCCAAGGACGTCTCCCATGGGGACTACGCCTCCTCCTTCGCTATGGCCGGGGCCAAGGCCCTGCACATGGCCCCCCGCGCCATCGCGCAGGTCATTGCGGAGCACCTGGAGCTGTCCGGCAGCTTTTTTGACCGGGTGGAAATCGCCGGGCCGGGCTTTTTAAATTTTACCCTGGGCAGCAGGTGGTATGGGCAGGTGCTGGCCGACATCGAGGCAGAGGGCGACCGCTACGGCGCCGTGTCCGAGGGTAACGGGGAAAAGGTTATGGTGGAGTTTGTCTCCGCCAACCCCACCGGTCCCATGCACATCGGCAACGCCCGGGGCGGCGTGCTGGGAGACGCCCTGGCCAGCGTGCTGGAGCGGGCCGGCTATGACGTGTGGCGGGAGTTCTATGTCAACGACGCCGGAAACCAGATCCATAAGTTCGCCGTATCCATTGAGGCCCGCTACCTCCAGCTGGTGCTGGGGGAGGAGAACGCGCCCTTCCCGGAGGACGGCTATCACGGGGACGACATCAGGGAGCTGGCCCAAGGATTTCTGGACCAGGAGGGCCCCGGCTGGAAGGACCGGCCTGAGGCGGAGCGCCAGGAGGCCATGGCGCAGTTCGGCCTGGCGCGGAACATCCCCAGGATGAAAGAGGACCTGCGCCGTTATCAGATTGAGTATGACCGGTGGTTTCTGGAGTCCGGCCTCCACAGCAGCGGCTACGTGGAGGAGACGGTGGGCCTGCTGCGGGAGAAGGGCTGGACCTATGAGAGGGACGGGGCCCTGTGGCTGAATACCACGCAGCTCTTGAAAGAGAAATACCTGCGGGAGGGCAAAAGCCGGGAGCAGGTGGACAAGCTGGACCTGAAGGACGACGTGCTCCGCCGGGCCAACGGCTTTTATACCTATTTTGCCGCCGACATCGCCTACCACCGGGATAAGCTGGAGAAGCGGGGCTTCCACAAAGCCGTCAATATCTGGGGCGCCGACCACCACGGCCATGTGGCCCGTCTCCAGGCCGCGCTGGACGGGCTGGGACTGGACGGCTCTCACCGGCTGGTCATTGTGCTGATGCAGCTGGTGAATCTTCTTCAGGACGGCCAGCCGGTGCGCATGTCCAAGCGTTCCGGCAAGGCCATCGCCCTGCGGGACCTTTTGGATGAGGTCAGCGTGGACGCCGCCCGCTTTTTCTTCAATTCCCGCTCCGCCACCAGCCCGGTAGACTTTGACCTGGACCTGGCCGTACGGGAGGACAGCGAAAATCCGGTGTACTATGTCCAGTACGCCCATGCCCGTATCTGCTCCCTGACGGCCCGTCTGGAGGCGGAGGGCGCAAAGGTGCCCGGCGCAGCGGACATTGACGCCGCGTGTTTCACCACGCCAGAGGAGCGGGCGCTGCTTAAAACCCTCTCTCAGCTGCCCGAGACCATACGGCTGGCTGCGCGGGATTATGACCCCGCGCAGGTGAACCGCTACCTGATGGCTTTAGCGGGGGATTTTCACCGGTTTTACAACGCCTGCCACATTAAGGGGGAGTCGCCGCAGGTTCTGTCCGCCCGGCTGAAGCTGGCGGATGCCGTGCGCAGCGTCATTGCCAACTGTCTGGGACTGATCGGCGTCGCCGCCCCGGAAAAGATGTAGGAACGCAATCGGACAATAAAGGGTCTCCGTCTGGAATACCGGACGGAGACCCTTTATTGTCCGCGGACCCGCAGGCAGCGCTAAAAAAGCACTTGCCCCTGAGCCGCCGGGTTTTCGGCCCTTCTGCAGCGTCACGGCGCCATCTGCGGATTGAGGCGGACCATATGCACGTGGTCCTCCCATACGCCGTTAATACACAGATATTGGGGGGAAACGCCCTCCCGGACGAAGCCTGCCCGGGCCGCCGCCCGCAGGGAGGGTATGTTGCGGGGCATGATGTTGGCCTCTGCCCGGTGGAGCTTTAAAACCCGGAACGCCCACTCGGTGGTGTATGCAATGGCCTCGCTGCCCAGACCGCGGCCCCATAGGGCGCGGTCCAGCTTATAGCTCACGAAGCAGGACTGAAAAGCTCCCCATACAATCTCGTTGAGGGCGGTTACGCCCACCACCTTGCCCGGATGACGGGGCTGAATGAGGAGAAAGCGGAAGCCCCGCCCCGCTTCCGCCAGCGCCGCCGCCTGCTCCAGCAGCTCCCGCTGGCCCTCCGGGGTAAAAAAGTCCTCCGGCTGAGCCGGGTCAATGGGTGCAAAGGCCGCCCGGTTTCGGCGGTAAAAAGCCGCCGCGGAGCGGCCCCATGCGGGCGCTGCCGCCGCAAAGCCGAAATGGGGGGAGCGAAAGACGTAGACACCCATGGGAACCTCCTGACTCTTTGAGGGCCTTGGAACCTGTTTACAGGTTCTCAGGCTGTAGAAAAACTTTCCCCGTGGGAAAGCCTCGCAGAGTTTTGCCGCCCGAAGGCGGCAAAATAAAATCGAAATTGGTCATTTTCGCGGACACGTACCCCAAAAATGACACTTCCCGGCCTGCAAGTGTGCCCAAAGGGCACGCGCGGCAGGCCTTTTTCGACAGGCTCTTCGCCGCGGGAAGAGCCGCTTATTCTCTGCGGGCGGTATCCAGAGCCTCCTGGATCGTGCGGCCTTCCGCCTGCTTGGCGTGGCGGACCACGTCGCCCTGGTTGCGGGGGCTGCGGATCAGCTGGGCGGGCCCCAGGACGCATCCGCCCTCACAGGCCATGCCCTCAATAAAGTTTACATCTCCCACGCCCTTGGCGGCTTTCAGGAAAGCCAGGCGGCAGGCCTCCAGCCCGCTGCACGCCTGGGGCTTCAGGTCAAATTCACTGCCCCGCTCCTTCAGCGCCTGGGCCACGGCCGCGGACACGCCGCCGCTGTGGGCAAAGCTGCGGCCGAATCCGCTGGCCTGGTCCAGGGGGGTTGGCTCCAGCTCGGTCAGCTCAATATCCCGGGACTCAAACAGCGCGTACAGTTCCTCAAAGGTCAGCGCACAGTCTACAGCCCCCATGGTCTTGCCCAAGTGGATCTCCCGCTTTTTGGCCACGCAGGGGCCGACAAAAATGACCTTGGCGGCGGGGTCCTTTTCTTTGATGTGCCGGGCGGTCATCACCATGGGGGAGGGAGTCTGGGAGATAAAATGGGCCTGCTCGGGAAAATTCTTTTCCACAAAGTCCACAAAGGCGGGACAGCAGGAGGAGGCAAGCATCCCTTTTTCGGTCAGCTCTTCCGCCTCGCGCGCGGCTGTCATGTCGGCGCCCAGAGCCACCTCTACTACCTGACAGAAGCCCAGCTCCTTCAAGCCGGTGATCACCTGTCCCAGGTCCGCGGGGGCGAACTGCCCAGCAATGGAGGGGGCTACAGCGGCATAAACGGGATAATGCCATCTCTCCGCTCCCTTCAAAAGCTGGACGGCGTCTACAATAAAGGACTTATCCATAATAGCGCCGAAGGGACACTGATATGTACAGGTGCCGCAGGAGGTGCACTTGGCCGGGTCTACAAATGCCTTCTTGTTCTCCCCCATGGAGATGGCGCCGGCCTTGCAGCCCCGCTCACAGGGGCGCTGGTTTTTCTCAATGGCTCCATAGGGACAGGCGGAGACGCACTTTCCGCAGGTGATACACTTGCTGTGGTCGATTACCGCTTTGTGATTGACAATGGAGATGGCCTCCTTGGGGCAGCTGTGGACGCACCGGGTGGCGATACAGCCGCGGCAGGCGGGGCCAACCGCAATCTGTGTTACCGGGCACTCATCGCAGGCGATGTCCAGCACCTCTACCATGCTGGGGTTGGATTTGTCGCCGCCCATAGCCATCTTTACCCGCTGAGAGATAATGGCCCGCTCTTTATAAATGCAGCAGCGCATTTTGGCCTCGGGGCCGGGAATGATTTCTTCCGGGATGTCCAATATGCCGGTCTGGAGATCGTCTTTCCAGGCTAGTCTGGCTACCGCCCGGAGCACATCGTTTTTCAGTTCCTGCACGCTGGTCTCAAATACCCGCATGTTCTGCCGCTCCTTTCGCATCCATACGAATTGTTTTTGCCCTCGATATTTTACAGGCCTATGATACCCGTTTTAGATACATTCTGTCAATCCGTAAAGATTCCCTGTGTTCGCCCTATTTCTCCCCTGTTTTTGGAAAACTTTTCAGTTCATCCGTCCCGCCGTGCCGGGAGATCTGCGCCCCGTCCAAGCCGGAGACAGCGCACCCCTGCCTCCGGCGGCGCATAGGTTGGGAATGAACTATATAAGGAGGGTTTATCCATGCAAACGGCGCCAAAAGTCTGTTTTTTCCTGGGGGCCAACTCCCCCAGCGGTTTCTACTCTCTGTATGACCAGCTGCTTGACCCGGCCCAGGCCAAGGACATCTTCATCTTGAAAGGAGGGCCCGGCTGCGGCAAATCCTCTCTGATGCGTCAGGTGGGCCGGGCTGCGGAGGAACAGGGTCTGGCTGTGGAGTACATTGTCTGCTCCGGCGACCCGGACTCCCTGGACGCGGTGGTAATCCCCCGGCTGAACGCCGCCATTGTGGACGGCACCGCGCCCCACGTAGTAGAGCCCAAATATCCCGGCGTGGTTGAGCGGTATGTCAACCTGGGGGACTGCTACAACAAGGCGGCTCTGCAGCAGGTCAGGGGAGACATTCTCTCCTGCATGACCGGCTATCAGGACTGCTACACCCGCGCATACCGCTGTCTAACAGCAGCGGCACAGATTGAGGAGGATATGCGCGCGCTCCTTGACACACCGTACTTGGAAGCCAAAATTTCCAAGCGGGCCAAGGGCATCCTCAGCCGGGAGCTCAAAAAAACCGGCGGAGAACCGGGACGCGCAGTCCAGCGTTTCCTGGGGGGCATTACCTGGAAAGGCGTGCTGTGCAACTATGACACCGCAGATGCGCTGTGCAAGCGGGTCTATGAGCTGTCCGACACCTACGGCCTGGCCCATGAGCTCCTTGCATGCCTGGCCACGGGCGCCATGGCCGCAGGACATGATATCATCGTTTGTCCCTCCCCTATGGCGCCGGACCGGATAGAGCATCTGCTGATTCCCGCCCTCTCCCTGGCCTTTATCTCCTCCACACCCGGCCTGCCCTACGGGAAACGTCCTTTCCGCCGGATCCGCATGGACGCTATGGCGGACCCGGAACTGCTGCACCGAAACAAAGCCCGTCTGAAGTTCTCCCGCAAAGTATCCGCCGCTCTGGTAGAGGAAGCGGTGGAGTCCCTGGGACAGGCCAAACGGATGCACGATACTCTGGAGGGACTCTATAACCCCTATGTAGATTTTGAGCAGGTCTATCTCACGGCCGGACAGATTACGGAAGAGCTGCTGAACGTTTCATAATCATCCCTGCCCAATATGGTTATAAAGTTCTCTCCATTCTCCTGATAGCGCATGAATACTACATTCCCACATCCCCTTATTATGTACGCTTCACTTGGTTCGCCGTTACTTAATTTGACAAAACGCTGATTTAATATACTGGGATCGATTTTTAATTTACTCTCTCTTTTTAACACCGCTTATTGGTGGACGCTAACACTGAAACCCTATCAGCATCCAGCTTTTCACCCTTGCCGAGAAAAAAGAGGTACTGCCTGGGATTCCTCCCCAGGCAGTACCTCAAAGCCTGTCGAAAAAGGCCTCCAGCCTTTTTCAACAAAGGGGATACGGCCTGCTGCGCGCACCCTTTGGGCACACTTGCAGGCCGAGA
>CANDFO010000050.1 GCA_947384055.1 uncultured Flavonifractor sp. | reverse complement strand
AAATGACCAATTTTGACTTTATTTTGCCGCCCTCGGGCGGCAAAACTCTGCGAGGTTTTCCTGTGGGAGAAGTTTTTCGACAAGTTGGGGGGAGCACCGTGTTTGCCGTGCTCCCCCCCAGATTGAGGAAAAAGCCTCGCAGAGTTCCCGGCCGCAGGCGGGAAAAAAGTCCAAGACGGATTTCTCCGGCGACATGTGCATCGGAGAAATCACCGACTATTCGCGGGGGTCCTTTTTCTTGCGGTTCCGGAGGGCATCCTTCAGGTCCTCCCGGCCCTGCCGAAGCACGTCGTCCATAGAGCTGTGCCCGCTCTTCATGTCCTTCCGCAGGCGGGGATTGCACAGAGCCAGCACAATAATCAGCAGGACCGCGCCGCCTAAAACCGTTTCAATACCCATGGTGTCTCAGACTTCAGTTGGACGCAGAGTCCATATCCTGGTCGTCGCCCCAGAGCATGTTTTTGCGCAGCTCTGCGCCCACAATCTCCATCTGATGCCTGGCCAGCTGCGCCCGCTTGGAGTTGAAGAAGGTGCGGCCGTTCTTGTTCTCGGCAATCCAGCGGCCCGCAAATGTGCCGTCCTGAATGTCATCCAGCACTTTGCGCATATTCTTTTTGGTCTCCTCATAGGGGAGCACCCGAGGACCGGAGACATACTCGCCGAATTCCGCGGTGTCGGAGATGGAATAGTTCATCATCGCCACGCCGCCCTTATTGATCAGGTCAATGATGAGCTTCATCTCATGGATGCACTCAAAATAGGCGTTCTCAGGCTCATAGCCGGCCTCCACCAGGGTCTCAAAGCCGCAGCGCATCAGGTCCACCACGCCGCCGCAGAGGACGGCCTGCTCACCAAACAAGTCGGTCTCGGTCTCATCGTGGAAGGTGGTCTCCATGACGCCGGCCCGGGCGCCGCCGATGCCGGCGATGTAAGCCAGGGCGATCTTATAGGCGTTGCCGGTGGCATTCTGCTCCACGGCCACCAGGCAGGGTACGCCCTTGCCGGCCACGTACTGGGAGCGGACGGTGTGACCGGGGCCCTTGGGGGCGGCCATGAATACGTCTACCCCGGCGGGGGGGACGATCTGCTGATAGCGGATGTTAAAGCCGTGGGCGAAGGCGATGGCTTTGCCCTCGGTGAGGTTGGGGGCGATGTCGGCCTTGTACATATCGGCCTGGGCTTCATCGTTGATGAGGATCATAATGATGTCGGCGGCTTTGGTGGCCTCAGCCACGGTCATGACGGTAAAGCCGTCCTTCTCCGCTACAGGCCAGCTCTTACCGCCCCTGCGCAGGCCCACGATGACGTCGCAGCCGGAATCCCGCAGGTTCAGCGCGTGGGCGTGGCCCTGGGAGCCGTAGCCGATGATGGCGATTTTTTTGCCGTTCAGGTAGGACAGCTCACAGTCTTTCTCATAATACATTTTTGCCATGGCGATGCACTCCTTTTTTCTTCTTGCTGATTTTTGGGGAATTTGGGGTTTATGATATAGTCGCCGCAGTTGAAAAAGCGCAACATGCGCTTTTTCCTCCAGTGGGCCATTGGCCCACTGGAGCGTGCAATGCACGCCGGCGGCGTCTATGAAGTCCAACGCAGGGCCGCATTAGGGGTCCCTGCGTTGATTTTCGCCGCAGGGTTCCAAAGGAGCAATTTGCTCCTTTGGAACCACTTTGACTATAGCACAGTTTGGGGAAAAAGAATGATAACTGTGATACAATCTGCAAAGGACCCGGCGAACCGGCGTCTGTCGGTTGTGAATACAGGCGTTCACGCTTTACGGACGCCGCACAGAGCGGAAATCAGGCAAGCGTCCGTTCCAGCTCGATTTCATCTTCGTCCACCCGGCCGGTGGCAGCGAAGCGCAGCGTCCGGTATAAATGACAGGCGGCGGAATTTTCCGGGCTGACCGTCAGCCGGACGGTGTCGGAGTCCCCAAAGGGCTTGGTACGGATATAGGCAAGGGCCGACTCCATGGCCGCTCTCCCATAGCCCCTGCCCTGGTGCTGGACGTCGATCATCAAATGCCAGATGAAGTAAGCCTCCTCGTCGTAGTCATAGATGACCATAAGATACCCGACCACTTGACCGGCACGGCAGACCGCGAAAGGCGTACACTGTTTGTAGTATACATACGCCTGGGCCAGGCTGCGGATGGGATGAGACACAAATTTTTCCTGCTGGGCATCTAATTTCAGGGAAAAGCAGTCGATAAAATTGGATTCATCAACTTTTTGCAAGGTAATGCGGTCCATACTTCCTCCTTCTTATCTGGAGGGCTAACGGATGAAAACCCTCCCCCTGGTTGACAGGAACATGTTTTCATACAGCTTCATACCTGCTCTCCCCCTTTCCTGGAGAAAAATGTATATTTGAAAACACAGAGGCCTCTGTGGAATTTGCCGGGGCCCATGCACTGTGTATTGGGAAACGGTTTTTTTACAGGAAGTTCTTGCCCAGATTAAACTCTGCCTGTTCTTTGGTCTCGTCGCCAATGGTATAAGCCCCCCGCTCCAGGGCCACCATGCCGGTGCGCACCAGCTCCAGAATCCCAAAAGCCTCCAGCAGCCGCTGCATAGCCTCCGCCTTGGTCTCGTCGCCGATCAGGGCCAAGGTCAGCGATTTCAGGGATACGTCAATGATGGAGGCCCGGAAAATATTGGCGATCTGAATCACCTCATTGCGGATATCCGGCGTCTCCGCCTTGACCTTAAACATGACCAGCTCCCGGCGGATGGACCGCTCCGGGCGGAGCTCCTGCACGGAGTACACCGGGAACTGCTTGCGCAGCTGATTCATAATCTGCTCGATCATGGCTCCGTCCGCCATGACCTCAATGGTGATGCGGGAGACGGCGGGATCGTCGGTGGTTCCCACCGCCAGAGACTCGATGTTGTACCCCTTTCGGGAGAAGAGCCGGGACACCTGGGACAGGACGCCCGCAGCATTCTCTACCAGCACCGAGAGGGTGCGCCGTGTGATATTGGTATCGTTCATGTCCGTCCCCCCTCAGTCCAGAATAAAGTCAGTGACCGGCGTACCGGCGGAGACCATGGGGTGCACCATGGCGTCTTTGTCAATGGCACACTCAATTACCCAGGGCCTGCCGGAGGCCGCGGCTTTGCGGAAAACCGCCTCAAACTCCTGCTGAGTGGCCGCCCGTCCGCCCTCAATGCCATAGGCGTTGGCCAGGGCCACAAAATCCGGCCCCCGGTCCAGGTCCGTCTGGGAGAACCGCTTGTCATAGATCAGATTCTGCCACTGGCGGACCATGCCCAGGGTGCGGTTGTTGAAAATTACGGTGATCACCGGAATGCCGTAGTGCTCCACGGTGCACAGCTCGTGGCAGTTCATGCGGAAGCAGCCGTCGCCGGTGCAGTGGACCACCACTTTGCCGGGACTGCCGATGCTGGCGCCCATGGCCGCCCCCAGGCCGAAGCCCATAGTGCCGAAGCCGCCGGAGGTAATCAGCTGCCCCGGCCGGGAGAAATGATAGTACTGAGCGCACCACATCTGGTGCTGTCCCACATCGGTGACAATGACGGCGTCCCCGTCGGTCACGTCCTGGATGGTCTCCAGAATCTCATGGGGGTGGAGCACATCGTCCTTTTTCAGGGGGACCTCCGGGTGGGAAAAGACCCACTCCCGCCACTGGGGATAATCATGCCTGGGCAGGGAGGCGTTGAGCAGCTCCAGCACCCGCCGGGCGTCCCCGATGATGTGGTGATGGGTGGCCACATTCTTGTCAATCTCCGCCCGGTCGATGTCGATATGGACAATCCTGGCGTTGCGGGCAAAGGTGGCCGGGTCGGTGGCCACCCGGTCGGAGAACCGGCAGCCGATGGCGATGAGCAGGTCGCACTGGTCCACCGCGTAGTTGGAAGCATGGGAGCCGTGCATCCCGATCATGCCCGTAAAGAGGGGGTGATTTCCCGGACAGGCTCCGCCGCCCATAATGGTGGAGGCCACCGGAGCGCCCAGCTGTTCGATGAATTTCCGGAATTCAGGCACCGCGTTCTTGGAGCGGATTACGCCGCCGCCCACCAGCACCAGGGGCTTCCGGGCTGCCTCAATCATATCCAGCAGGGTCTGAATGTCCCCGGAGTCGGGCTCGGGAGCCTTCAGGTCGTGGCTGGCCCGGCGGAGCATGGCCCCCAGGCGGCCGTGGTTGGGGTGCTCTGCCAGGGGCAGGGGGGTGTAGTCCACCTCGGTGGCGGTGACGTTTTTGGCGATATCCACCAGCACGGGACCGGGCCGGCCGGACCGGGCGATGGCAAAGGCTTCCCGCAGCACGTCCGCCAGGCTGTCGGGGTCCTTCACCAGATAGTTGCACTTGGTGATGGGCATGGAGATGCCGGTGATATCCACCTCCTGAAAGGAGTCCTTGCCGATAAGATTCTCGCTGACATTGCAGGTGATAAAGACCACCGGCGAGGAGTCGTAGTAGGCGGTGGCGATGCCGGTGGTCAAATTGGTGGCCCCCGGGCCGGAGGTGGCGAAGCACACCCCTACCTTGCCGGTGGCCCGGGCGTAGCCGTCTGCCGCGTGGGAGGCCCCCTGCTCATGAGCGGTGAGAATATGGCGGAGCTTATCCTTATAGCCGTGGAGCTCAAATTCGTCGTACACGTTGAGAATGGTGCCGCCGGGGTAGCCGAATACAGTATCCACCCCCTGCTCCAGCAGACACTCCAGCAGGACCTGCGATGTTTTCATTTTCATGGACCGATCAAACCTCCTTGAGCGGCGCTGCGGCGGAAAACTCCAGAGCGGCCCCGCCTTTTGGGAGCGAAACTGTCTCTCTGTCAAGCCCCGTCTGTCCCAGTCACAGCTCTTTTGCGCAATTTTTGTAGTTAGGCGTTATGATATTCCTCTAAAGGCAATTTGTCAATGAAAACCTTTTGGAAGCGGCCCCGCCTCTGCCGGCTTCCCTTTTTGGATGGGGACTGCTCAGCATCATTTCGGCCGACAAGCGTGCCAAAAGGGTGCGCGCGGCAGGCCGCATCCCTTTTGTCGAAAAAGACCGGAGGACTTTTTCAACAGGCTCAGGTAGTTGCCCGTATGGGGTAACTGCCCGATAACGTGCAATTTATCAGCGAATCACCTCATAGCGCAGCCGTAAATAGGAGTCCTCCAAAACTGCGCATTCCTGCAGCTTCAGAATACCTAATTCTGACAATTCTTCTTGTGAAAGCAGGGATTTTCCATCAATTAAGGTAGAGGTGTCTTTGCCGCCGATCAAAACCGGGGCGACGACAATATCAACATAATCGAACAGTTTTTCACGGAGGAATAAGCCGTTCAGCGTCCCGCCGGTTTGTATCGTGATTCTCTCACATCCAAATTCTGATTTGAGCTTTATAAGCGCGTTTTTTAGTGACAATTCTTTTTGATACATGATATGAAGATTGCCTTCTTCTACATGAAAGGCCGGGTGCTTTGCATTTGTTGTAATCAACACAAACCTTTTTGATAGAGCGCAAAAATACCGCACACCATGTTCATTCAAGTGTCTGTTGTCGATTACTACAAAGGATACGGGCGTTTTGTCCGGCATTTTCTTTGTGTTGACACCGATTTTGGCTTGAACCCGGCCGGAATTGAGGGCCCATAAATCTGTTGTCTGCTCTATTTCATAATATTGATGCAGGCCTTCGCGAACTCCCGCAATTTGGGGGAAATCTTTGTCCACATCTAAATCGTCCGCCGCGCCGGTGCTTATTTTCCCGTCAACCGACATCAGCATAAACAATGTTGTAACAGGTCTGTTCAATGTATCACTCCTGAATTTCGACTTGCTGATTGATTATACCATACGGTGATTACCGCATCAACCTGGGTTTTAACGCTTTTCTCAAAAGAAAAGCCTGCCAACTCCGCCCTTGCATTTTCTGCCCGTTCAGGTTACAATATGGACTTGTATCAAAAAGAAGGAGTTGACAGCATATGCCAGAAGAACCGACCTTGGTCATGACGCAGAATTTCATCCATGATTTTATCGACGAGGACATCGCTCAGGGAGGCCGCTTCCAAGGCATGACCGTCCACACCCGCTTTCCCCCGGAGCCCAACGGCTATCTGCATATCGGCCACGCCAAGGCAATTTTTGTGGACTTCGGCACCGCAGAGAAATACGGCGGACAGTGCAACCTGCGCATGGACGACACCAACCCCACCAAAGAGGATGTGGAGTATGTGGAGGCCATTCAGGAGGACATCCACTGGCTGGGGTACGATTGGGGAGACCGCTTTTTCTTTGCCTCCGACTATTTTGAACAGATGTATGAATATGCCGTCGCCCTGATCAAAAAGGGCCTGGCCTATGTGTGCCAGCTGAGTCCCGAGGAATTCCGGGCCTACCGGGGCGACGTGAGCACCCCTGCCCGCTCGCCCTGGCGGGACAGGCCCGCGGAGGAATCTCTGGACCTGTTCGCCCGGATGCGGGCCGGGGAATTTCCCAACGGCGCCTATACCCTCCGGGCCAAAATTGACCTGGCCAGCGGCAACTTCAACATGCGCGACCCGGTGCTTTACCGGATCAACCACATGCACCACCACCGCCAGGGGGACAAGTGGTGCATCTATCCCATGTACGACTTTGCCCATCCCCTGGAGGACGCCCTGGAGGGGATTACCCACTCCCTCTGCTCCCTGGAATTTGAGGACCACCGCCCCCTGTACGACTGGGTTATCGACAACTGCCCCGTGCCCGCCAAGCCCCGGCAGATCGAATTCGCCCGCCTGGGCATTGACCACACGGTTATGAGCAAGCGGAAGCTCCGCCAGCTGGTGGAGGAGGGACGGGTCTCCGGCTGGGACGACCCCCGCATGCCCACACTGTGCGGCCTGCGCCGCCGGGGATACACGCCCCGCGCCATCCGCAATTTTTCTGAGCGCAACGGCGTCAGCAAGGCCGCATCTACCGTGGAATACGCCTTTCTGGAGCACTGCCTCCGGGAGGACCTGAACCAGAGCGCCCGCCGGGTCATGGCGGTGCTCCGCCCGGTGAGGCTGACCATCACCAATTACCCTGAGGGGCGGAGCGAGACGGTCACGGTGGAGAACAATCCCATGGATCCGGAGGCCGGAACGCGAGAGGTCTCCTTTTCCCGCCACCTCTGGGTGGAGGCCGACGATTTTCTGGCTGAGCCCGTGCCCAAATACAAGCGGCTCTACCCCGGCGGTCCCGAGTGCCGTCTGAAGGGCGCTTATCTCATCCGGTGCGTGGGCTTTGAGCGGGACGAGAACGGGAGTGTCACTGAAATTCTGTGCGAGTATGACCCGGACTCCCGGGGGGGCGACCCCGCCGACGGCCGCAAAGTAAAGGGGGCCACTATTCATTGGGTGGATGCCGCCACCGCCGCGGATGCCGAGGTACGGCTCTATGACAATCTCTTTTCAGACGCCGACCCGGACGCCGGAGAAAAGAACTTCCTGGACTGTCTGAATCCCGCCTCTCTGGAGGTCCTCACGGGGGCCAAGGTAGAGGCGTCCCTGGCGGACGTGCAGGCTCCCGCTTCCTTTCAGTTCCTGCGGCAGGGCTATTTCTGCGTGGACAACCGGGACTCCCGGCCCGGGCATCTGGTGTTTAACCGCTCCGTCAGTCTGAAGGACGGCTTTAAAAATTCGCGCTCATAAACCCGTACAGGGGCCGTCCCGCACAGGCGGTCCCTGTTGGTATATCAGGAGGAGATTGCTATGCTCATGTTCCGCAACGACTATTCTTACGGAGCCCATCCCAAGGTTTTGGAGGCCCTGTGCGCCACAAACCTGGAGGGCAACATCGGCTACGGGGAGGACAGCTACAGCGACCGGGCCAAGGAGCTGGTCCGTACGCTCTGCCAGTGCCCCGAGGCCGCGGTGGAGTTCCTGGTGGGGGGAACCCAGACCAATGTCACTGCCTGCGCCTTTCTGCTCAAGCCGTGGGAGGCGGTGATCTCCCCGGTCTCTGGCCACCTGAACGGCCACGAGGTAGGGGCGTTTGAGGCCACCGGCCACAAAATCCTGCCGGTGGAGGTGGGCAGCGACGGAAAGCTTACCCCCGAGGCGCTCCCGCCCCTGCTGGAGCGCCACAGGGACCCCCATCTCACCAAGCCCGCCCTGGTGTACATCTCCAACGCCACTGAAAACGGCACGGTATACACCAAAGCGGAGCTCACCGCCCTGTACCGCTTCTGCCAGGACAACGAGCTGCTGCTCTTTGTGGACGGAGCCCGGCTGGGCGCGGCCCTCACCAGCGAGGCCAACGACCTGACCTTGGCGGAGTTTGCCCGCCTGACCGACGCCTTCTATATCGGCGGCACCAAAAACGGGGCCCTCTTTGGAGAGGCCCTGGTGATTACCCGGCCGGAGCTGGCCCGGGATTTCTTCCGCATGAAAAAGCGCATGGGCGCGGTAATGGAGAAAGGCTGGCTCCAGGGAGCGCAGTTCCTGGCCCTGCTGGAGGATGGGCTCTACTTTGACATGGCCCGCCACGCCAATCAGCTGGCGGCCCGCCTTCAGGAGGGCATTAAGGCGCTGGGTCTGCCCCTGATGGCTGAGTCCTCCACCAACCAGGTGTTCCCCATTGTGGAAAACGGCCTGCGCCCCAAGCTGGAGCAGGTCTGCGCCTTTGAGGACTGGTGCCCCTACGACGATGCCCATACCGTCATCCGCTTTGTCACCTGCTTCCACACCACACAGGAGGACGTGGACGGCCTGCTGGCAGAGCTGAAGCGGCTGCTTTGATGCCGCGCCGGGGGCCTTGCAGAGCTTTGCGGCCCCCAGGCGGCAAAATAAAGCCAAAATCCGTCAGTTCCGGGGACATGTGCCCCGGGATTGACACGTCCCGGCCTGCAAGTGTGCCCAAAGGGTGCGCACAGCAGTCCGCAAACAGGCCCCCCGGCACAGCCGGGGGGCCTGTTTGCGGACTGTCAGGAATCTGCGTCAAGGAGGCGCTCCAGCAGCTCCACCGCTGTCAGCACCATACTGTCACAGCGGGGCTTGTCCGTCAGGCCATCTTCCCCGGCGGCCCGCCTGACCAGCACGGCGCAGTCCACCGCCCCGTGCTCCGTCCGGAAAGCCTCCCGGTACTGCAGGGCCTTGTCCTCCCCGGCTCCGGCCATTCCCAGGACCATCAGCCCTCCGGTCAGCACACCGCAGGCGGAGCCCATCCGCATGCCGGAGCCAAAAAACGCCCCCAGCCGGAAGGCGGTGTCCGGGTCCAGGCCGCACTCCCCGGCGAAGGGGACCAGCATGGACTGACAGCAGTTGTAGTGAGTATCAGTGTCTGCCCGGAGTTGGGCGGCAATCTCCCGTTTGGTCATGTGGGGTCCACTTCCTTTTCAAAAATCAGGTCCACCTGCACAATCTCTCCCCCGCTGAGGTGGGTGGGCAGCCACCCGGCATACCGCCAGCCCTCCCGGGCCCGGCGGTCGATCAGCTCCCGATGCTCCTTGAATTTGGTGGCCATAAGTCCCTCGCCAATGACGCTCACATATTCATACGCATACAAAGACCTTCACTCCCCTGTCTGCGGAACGGCCTGTGCCGCCGGTTCCGTCAGTTGAAAATATCCGGATTTTCCGCGAACAGCGCCTGAACCCGACGCCGCAGGGGGGCGTGTTCCGGCGCGCTGAGCTCCGGGTCCCGGCTCAGGAGCTGTTCTGCCGCTTGCCGGGCCTCGCCGAGCACTTCCACGTCCTCCGCCAGGTCAGCCATCGCCAGCTGGGGCAGGCCGTGCTGCCGGGAGCCGAAAAAATCCCCGGGCCCCCGGAGCTTCAGGTCCTCCTCGGCGATCCGAAAGCCGTCATTCGTGCCCGAAAGAATTTTCAGCCGGGCCAGGCTGTCCGGACTGCGGGAGGCCGTGACAAGGACACAGTAAGACTGGTGGGCGCCCCGCCCCACCCGGCCCCGCAGCTGGTGGAGCTGGCTCAGACCGAAGCGGTCGGCGTCCTCTACAATCATCAGCGCCGCGTTAGGCACGTCCACCCCCACCTCAATGACCGTTGTGGATACCAGGATGTCCAGGGCTCCCTCCGCAAAGGCCCGCATGACGGCGTCCTTATCCGCGCTTTTCATCCGCCCGTGGACCAGCCCCACCCGCAGGTCGGGAAAGACCTCTTCCCGGAGCCGGACGGCATAGGGGACCGCGGCCTTCATCCCGGCGGTCGGGCCGGACCGGGCGGCCAGCAGCGCCGCTTCCGGCGGAAGTTCCGGGTCCTGCCCGGGCTCCTCCACGGCGGGACAGACAATATACGCCTGCCGTCCCTGCTCCACTAGCCTGCGGACAAAGCGGTACATGCGGACCCGCTTGTCCTCTCCCACTACATAAGTTTTTACTGGGGAGCGGCCGGGGGGCAGCTGGTCGATGACGCTTACGTCCAGGTCCCCATAGATGATCAGGGCCAGGGTGCGGGGAATCGGCGTGGCGGACATCACCAGCACGTGGGGAGCGGAGCCGGCTTTGGCGGCCAGCGCCGCCCGCTGCGCCACGCCGAAGCGGTGCTGCTCATCGGAGATCACCAGTCCCAGCCGGGCAAAGGAGACCCCCTCGCTGAACAGGGCGTGGGTGCCCACCACCAGATCCACCTCTCCCGCCTCCAGCGCCGCGCAGAGCTGTTTCCTGCGCCTCCCCTTTACGGAGCCGGTGAGCAGGCCTACCCGCACCCCTGCCGGGCCCAGAAGGGCCTCCAGAGAGCGGACGTGCTGCTCGGCCAGCAGCTCGGTAGGGGCCATGAGCGCGCATTGAAAGGAGCTGCGCGCCGCCAGCCAAGCCCCAAACGCCGCGACAATGGTTTTGCCGGAGCCCACATCTCCCTGCACCAGGCGGTTCATGGGCCTGCCGGCGGCGGCGTCCGCCGCCGCCGCCGCCATCGTCCGGAGCTGCGCGGCGGTGGGGCGGAAGGGGAGCAGAGCCAAAAATTCCTCCATGGGGGCGGGCGCAAAGACCGGGCCGCTGGCTGCCGTCCGCCTGCCCCGGAGCATGGCCAGCCCCAGGGAGAGGCAGAAGAGCTCCTCAAAGCAAAGCCGCCGCCGGGCCGCCGCCAGCGCCTGCTCATCTGCCGGAAAATGGATGTTGCGACAGGCGAACTCCGCGGCGGCCAGTCCATGGGCCTGCCGGAGGGGATGGGGGAGGCACTCCTCCAGCTCGCCGGCGGATTCCACGCACCGCAGAATCAGCCCCGCCAGCAGGTTGTTGGATATCCCCCTGGTCAGGGGATATATGGGCATGAGCCGCCCGGTGAAGCGGGCGTGCTCCGCCCGTTCAAAAACCGGATTGGTCATAGCGCGGCGGCTCCCGGAGCCCTCCACCCGGCCGTAAAAGACATACCAGCTCCCCACCCGCAGGGCCTCTTTGGAATAGCGCTGGTTGAAAAAGGTGAGCCAGGCGGTTCCCGTATCGTCCACTACCCGGACCTTTACCAGCTCCAGGCCCCTGCGGACGCAGGAGAGGCGGGGGGGTTCGGCTACCATGGCCCTGACGCAGACGGGCAGATTTTCGGGGGCGTCCGCCAGGGAGACGGTGCGGCGTCGGTCCTCGTAGGCTCTGGGATAACAGCGCAAAAGCTCTTCCACGGTCCGCAGGCCCAGCCTCTCCAGGCTTCCGGCACGGACCGCCCCCACGCCGGGCAGCTCTCGCACCGGGCAGGTCAGCGCCAGCGGCATATGACGTCTCCCCCTCTCTGCCCGCCGCCCCGGGCGCGGCGGCGCAGGGCGTTCCGGGGCCTTGACAAAGGCCTTTCAGAGCCTGTTTCCAAATGGGCTCTCAGATCGGGATTATACTCCTGCCCGGCGGACTTGGCAAGATTTCCATATTCCTTTTACGGGAAGTTTTATGATTTCCGGCCATTGCGTTCGGAACTCATATGTCAGCGCCGACGGCGCGCAGAGCGGACAGGCAGGCGGCTTCCGGGGTTATCCCAGCATAACGTCCAGCAGCATCATAACCGCAAAGCCCGACACAATGCCCATCGTCGCAAAATAGGGTTGGGTGCTCTGGTTCCTCTGACATTCGGGGATGAGCTCATGGACGGCCACCAGTATCATGGCTCCCGCCGCAAACGCCAGGGCGTAAGGCAGAACCGCCTCCACATAGACCACCAGAAGCGCGCCGATTACGCCCGCAACGGGCTCCACCATGCCGGAGGCCTGGCCCAGCAGGAAGCTCTTCCTTCTGGAATATCCCTCCCGCCGCAGCGGGATGGACACCGCCGCGCCCTCCGGGAAGTTTTGCAGGCCAATGCCCACCGCGATGGTGATGGCGCCCATCAGGTTCTCCGCCGTACAGCCTTGGCCCTGCAGGGCGCCGAAAGCGACGCCTACCGCCAGGCCCTCCGGTATGTTGTGGAGCGTAATGGAGAGAACCAGCATGATAATCCGGTTCAGCCGCTGGTTGGGTTCGGCGCCGGCGCTGTTGGCCCGGCCTCTGGCAAAGGAGACCGCTTTGTCCGACCCCCACATAAACAGTGCGCCGAACAGAAAGCCAGCGGTTGCCACAACGTACGCGGGCAGGCTGGACGACGCCTCGGCCCGCTCAATCGCCGGCTGGAGCAGCGACCAAAAACTTGCCGCGATCATTACGCCGGAGGCGAATCCGAGCATTAAATTAAGTAATTTGGGATTTGGTGATTTAAAAAAAGCGACTGTCGCAGCGCCCAGGGCGGTTATCAGCCACGTCCCGAGGGTTGCAATCAGCGCCAGTAAGACAAGATGATCCATACTGCACCTCCGGACCCATTCTATTGCGGAGGGGGCGCAGTGGTGTACGGCTGCCGGGTCTGTCCGCCGGCGTTGAGCCCCCTGTTTTCCGCCCGGCTGTTCCCACGGGCCGCTTTCCGCATAGAATGGAGGGAAAAAGGAGGGATAACGCAATGGCAGATCATAATTACCGCCGCTGGAGTCAGGACCGCCTGCGCCAACAGGCGCAGGCGGCGGCTCAGGCCATTATCGCCCAGGGCCGGCAGGCCGCCAGGCGGCAGGGGTCCCAGCGCCTGGCTGTGCCGCCGATGGAGACGGAAGAGGAGCCGATGAACCGCTATATACATGTGTTTACCCGGCAGGCGGAGCGGTATGCCTGCTCATGTCCGGCGCCCGCGGGGGATACCGCCCTGCTGGAGCGGATGCTGGAGACCCTGACTGAGCAGAACCAGCTGCTGGTGGACCTGCTGGGGGCGGTGAATGCTCTTACAGCCGCTACGCTGGGCGTTCAGGCCCGGCTCAGCGCCAAGGATTGAGGGCCGGTTTCTCTGCCGCACCGCGCGGGCGGAGCTTGCATTCCCGGGGCGGCTGTGCTATACTGACACCGCCGCGGCTGGCAATGGCATCAGAAAGGATGTAGACGTTTATGAAAAACCAGAATGGTAATTCGGTGTCTGCGCGCTGACCGGGAGGTCTGTGCACACACTGGCAGCAGAGCCTCCCAAAAGTGACGATTATCAGCTTTTAGGAGGAGCTTCCCATGAGACGGGAGAACAAACGAAAATCACTGGACCGGAACTATTATAAACACCACACCTGCGGCGACAGCTTTACCTGCAAGGTCTGCGGGCGGCCGGTGGTCTCCGCGGGGGCCGGAAGCGGCCACCGCAACCACTGCCCCAACTGCCTGCACAGTCTCCATCTGGACGTGGAGCCCGGAGACCGGGCCGCGGACTGCGGCGGGATTATGGAGCCCATTGGGGTGTGGGTGCGCAGGGGCGGCGAATGGGCGATTATTCACCGGTGCCGCCGCTGCGGGGCGCTCAGCTCCAACCGGAGCGCTGCGGACGACAGCCCTGTGAAGCTTTTATCCATCGCACTCAGACCGCTGGCCCAGCCGCCGTTCCCTCTGGAGCGGGTGGAGGAGCTGGCGGATCTTTTGGGTGGAACCGGCTGGAGCACGACCTGAACAAGCGCTCTAAAACAAGAGAAATACGGCGCAAAGCCCCCGGAAAGGGAGCCGGAACACAACAGGAGCGCAAGGCGGTGCCTTGCGCTCCTGAACCTGTCAAAAAAGGCCTCTGGCCTTTTTTGACAGAAGGGATACGGCCTGCCGCGTGCACCCTTTGGGCACACTTGCAGGCCGAGAAGTGTCATTTTCGAGGCACATGTCCCCGAAAATGACCAGTTTTAACTTTATTTTGCCGCCCTTGGGCGGCAAAACTCTGCGAGGCCTTCCTGTGGGGGGACATTTTTCTATAGACTGAGGAGCGCAAGGCACCGCCTTGCGCTCCTTCCAATTCTATCCGGTTACAGGGATGGTTCGTTTGACAGGCCCAGCATGGCCCGGGCCTCGGCGGGGGAGGCGACCTCCCGGGCGACCTCGCCCGCGATGCGCACCACCCGCTCCACCAGCTCCACATTGGAGGCCTTGACGCCCCGGCGGAGGTAGAGATTGTCTTCCAGGCCCACCCGGACGTGTCCTCCGGCGGCGATGGCCATCAGCATAGTGCTGACCTGGCTGGCAGCTATGCCGGAGGCGCACCACTCGGAGCCGGGGGGCAGCATGCTCACCAGATAGCCCAGCTGCCGGATATCGGCAGCCTGGCCGTTTTTTCCGCCCATGACAAAGTCAAAGTAGAGAGGGGGCCGGAGCAGCCCCATCTGCTCCAGCGCGATGGCGGCTCCAACCATATTGGTGTCGAAGATCTCCAGCTCAGGCTTGATGTTCCGCTCCCGCATCATCCCGGCCAGTTGAATTACCAGCTCCATGTCATTGGCGTAGATCCCCGTGGGAAAGTTGGTAGAGCCGGTGCAGAGGCTGGCCATTTCCGGATTGGAGAACAGACAGGCATTCCGGCTGTCGAAGCCCTGTCCCGCCCGTCCGCCGGTGGAGAGCTGGACAATGAGCTCCGGAGCCTGAGCCTTGAGCTTGGTGTGGATCTCCTGAAAGATCTCCCGGTCATGGCAGTTTTTGCCCTCCCGGTCCCGGGCGTGGATGTGGACAATGGAAGCTCCCGCCTGATATACGGCCAGGGCGTCGGCCACAATCTCGTCCGGTGTGATGGGTACGTGGGGGTTCTGCTCCTTGGTGGGCAGGGAGCCGGTCAGGGCGCAGCAGATGATCAGCTTTTTCATGCGTATTACCCCTTTCCGTTCTGCCCGCGGGCCTGGTCCAGCTTCCGGTTGCGGAAATAGAGCAGGATGCCGAAGGAGACCATCACCGTGTTGAGGATATAGAAAAACCAGACATAGGCGGGGGTGACGCCTCCGTGGGCGGCTTTGATGCCCTTGCTGATCAGGCCGAAGATATAGCCGATCCAGATAAAGAAATAAAAGAGTACGCTGGTGCCCTTGGCGGTCCTGGACTGGAGCAGCTTCCGGATATTCAAAGGCCAGGAGATGCCGAAACAGACGACCATCAGCACTTCAAAAACATTTTCCATAGGGTCCTCCCAGTTCGCGTCCGCGCCCCCCGGCGGACAGGACGGCAGTCAAAATATTCCTTTTCCGGGAGACGGCGTTATTTCCGGGCAATGTGCATCTCCTCGCGATATTCCGCCGGAGTGTATACCTCACGGCCCAGCATCTCGGCCATGGTCTTGAACATGGTGAACATCTTGGCGTTGTTGGTGATGAGGTCGTCCTTATGAGGCCACATCCAGGGGGTGTCCTCCATTCCGACCCGGACATGGAGGCCCAGCAGCATGGAGGAGGCGGCCAGATAGCTGGAGGCCCGGCCGGAGCAGCAGACAATGACATGGGCGTCGGGAGCCGCCTCCTGAATGAGGCCGTTCATGCGCATCAGGCCCTCCAGCATCCGCTCGGGAGTGTTCATGGAGCTGCACCCGGGCAGGGCGGGCAGAATGCCGAAATCATAGGGGGGATCCACCAGCTTGGTGCTGATCAGATAGCGGTACGCGGTGTCCACGTCGCCGTCGGTAAAGACCGCGATGTGGGGTTTTACATTGTACTTCATCACCAGCTCGGCTTTTTCGATGATGTGGTGGGGATAGGGGGTGAAGAGCCGGTCGCCGGCATAGTTGGAGGTGGCGTTGATGGGGGTGATGTCGAACAGGTGCTCCTTGAGGAGCATCTCCATCTTCTCCCAGTACCCCTCGCGGTTGGCCACCAGGCAGCCGTCGATGATCACATCGGGAAACTCTTCACGGATGGGGTCCAGCACCTCATGGAATTTGTCGGGGTCCAGGGTGTTGTAGCCGTTGTCGTCCCGCACGTGGACGTGGAGCATAGGGGCCCCGGCCAGGCAGATCTCCCGGGCGGCCTGATAGATCTCCTTGGTGGTGATGGGAATATTGGGGTTGGTCTCCTTGCTGAAGAAGCCGCCGCAGATGGTGGTATTGATCATGATTTTGCTGGGGATGTTCCACTTGGGCTGAATGTTGATGTCGCCCAGGACAAACTGGGAGCGGTCAGGCACCACGGCGTCCTTACCGAAGCGGACGTTAGGCACAATGTGTCCATACTGCGCGCTGTACTTGCGCACCATTTCCCAGTCGATAAAATTGTGTTCCAGAGACATGTTGAAAGCACTCCTTTTCTTCCAAACTTACGGTTTGTTGTTTGTTACTGTTCAAAGACGCTGAAGCAGCCGATAACGTTGCGGGTGTCCACATAGACTTTTCCGTTGCGCTCAAAGACATCCAGGCCGGTGTCAGCGGCGGCCTCCCGGACGTATTCCAGGTCGCAGCCGCTGTAGGTGGCGGATACGGCGGGGAAGTGGTGCTCCGAAGGGGGCTCACAGCCGAACTCAGCCGCGTAGCTGTCCCGGTCCAGCAGGCGGACGGTATCCAGATTGCGGCCCTTGTCGGTGACGGGCTCCAGGGCGTTGTAGAGTTTGGTAATGGACTCCTCCGCGGCGGCAAAGACCTCCTCGGTGGGGCAGTAGAAGGTGAGCTCCGAAATCCGCTTGGCGCCGTTGACATGGGGATATTTGGTGGGATTGTTGACGATGAGCTCCTTGGTCAGCTGGGTGGTTACGCCGAAGAGGATGTCCGTAAAGGGCTCCAGGCCGATGATGAAAAAGGTCTGATAGCGGCCGGTGCCCTGTACGGCGCCGTATTTTACCCGCTGGCCGGAGGGCTCGTTGACAGGGCCCACCCCGGGGATGCCGGCGGCCAGCAGCGCGTCCCGGGCGGTGTTGGGGTCCAGCCCAGCATTGCTCAGCCGGTAAGAGTGCACCCGGGGCATCTTGCCTACGTCGATGGAATTGCCCTGCCACACGGCAGGCTCGCCTTCCTTGCGGTAGCAGATCTCCGTGAGGACATTGTCAAAGATAAAGTGGGTGGAGCGGTCTGCCGAGGTGTCGCCGGTGACAAAGCCCAGATTCCGCATAATGGCGGCGGCCTCCATACGTCTGGGTGTGGCAAAGCTGAAATGGTCGATACAGAACGGTAATGTCTTTTCCATAGCGCACTTCCTTCTTGTTTAAGAATACTTTGATTAACAGCAAATCTTGTGCCAAGTCTGCAAGCCGGGAGTTTTCAGCGGGAGGGCGGAAAGCGGATCGCGTTGTGTTGTATTTTTACGACATATTGTGTTGTAAATTTAAGACACTGTTTCAGAGTTGCGACAATCTCCGGGCTGTGATACAATATAGTCGCCGCAGTTGAAAAAGCGCAGCATGCGCTTTTTCCTCCAGTGGGCCATTGGCCCACTGGAGCGTGCAATGCACGCC
>CANDFO010000049.1 GCA_947384055.1 uncultured Flavonifractor sp. | reverse complement strand
GGGCCTACCAGTGGAAGCGCATCCGCCACGGCACCCAGGAGATCATCGGCGGCAATCCCAACTATCACATCAACACCAACCGGATGCTCCCCGACCTGCGGGGCCACGCCGACGAGCTCAACAACCTGGGCCACGCCATTTCCACCGCGGTGGACGAGCGGATGAAGAGCGAGCACTTCAAGGCGGAGCTCATCACCAACGTGTCCCACGACCTGAAAACGCCGCTGACCTCCATCATCAACTATGTGGACCTGCTGAAAAAGCTGGATATTCAGGACCCGACGGCGGCGGAGTATATCTCCGTGCTGGACCGGAAGAGCCAGCGCCTGAAAAAGCTCACCGAGGACCTGGTGGAGGCGTCCAAGGCCTCCACAGGGAACCTGACGGTGAACAGAGAGCGGCTGGGGATGGTCCAGCTGGTGCAGCAGGCGGCGGGGGAGTTTGAGGAGAAATTTGCCCAGAACGGCCTGACGCTGGTGTCCTCCTTCTGTCCGGAGGAGGTGTATGTCCGGGCTGATGGACGGCACCTGTGGCGCATTCTTGAGAATCTGCTGTCCAACTGCAATAAATATGCCCTGGCGGGCACCCGCGTCTATCTGGATGTCATGCGCTGGGAGGGGAACGTCATTCTTTCCATCAAGAACGTCTCCCGCCAGCAGCTCAACATACCCGCCGGACAGCTCATGGAGCGCTTTGTCCGGGGAGAGGAATCCCGCTCGACCGAGGGTTCCGGCCTGGGTCTGTCCATTGCCCGGAGCCTGGTGGAGCTCCAGGGCGGGACTTTCCGGCTGGATATTGACGGAGACCTGTTCAAAGCTGCCGTCACTCTGCCGGAGGACCGGGACGCTTTGCCGGACGGCCCGCCGCCCCTTGCGGACAGATAAAATTGAGCTTCCCCCGCCGTTTCTCCCGGAAGGGAGCGGCGGGGGAAGCTTTTTAAACGGACAGACCTGTAGACGGCCGGGCCTTTTGAAGGTATAGGGTGTCGGGTTCCGGCCCGGGGAGCGGGCTACCCCTTGGGAGCGTCTCCGCTCTTTTTGTGAAAGGTCAGCTTGGATTCCGTGCCGCTGAGGATGCGCTGAATGTTGCCCCGGTGCTTCCAGACAATAAGCCCGCCGCAGACGACTGCCAGAGCCAGCAGCACCCAGTTATGATAGACGAACCAGGTGGCAAAGGGGAAGGAAGCCCCCGCCCAAACGGAGCCCAGGGAGACCCAGCGGGTGAGCACCACCAGAACAAACCAGCCGCCCCACACCACCAGAGCTACCCGCCAGTCGATCATAATGGCAATGGCGCCGCCGGAGAGAATGCCCTTGCCCCCCTTGAACTGGAACATGCAGGGGAACATATGACCCAGCAGGCAGAAGGTCCCCGCCCAGTATTTGCCCAGCGTCACCACCATAGGGTCGTCAACAAGCAGGTATTTTACCGCCAGAATGCCGATGCAGACGCTGAGCACCGCCTTGACCACGTCGATGAGAATTACCGCCAGGGTCAGCGGGCCGCCGAAGGTCCGGTGGAAGTTGGTCAGGCCCGCGTTGCCGCTGCCGTGGGTGCGCACGTCGTCCCGCAGAATGTATTTTGAAATAATAACTGCGCCGTTGGAGCAGCCCAGGAAATAGGCGGCAATGGCCGTCAGCAGGGCGGGCAGCAGCAGATGGGACAGGTTTTGCGCTAAAAACAGATTGAGATCCATTAGAATCCCTCCTTATCGCTCTTTTGCCGGATGGTCAGCCGTACCGGTGTGCCCTCCAGCCCGAAGGTGCTTCTGATCTGGTTTTCCAGGTAGCGCTGATAGGAAAAATGGAAGAGCTTCGCGTCATTGCAAAAGACGACGAAGTGGGGCGGCCGGATGCCCACCTGGGTCATATAGTAGATCTTCAGCCGCCGCCCTTTGTCAGTGGGGGGCTGAACGCGGGCGGTGGCGTCGGCCAGCACCGAGTTCAGCATTCCGGTGGTTATACGCATAGACGCCTGATCACGGACAAAGTTGATCAGGTCAAAAAGCCGGTCCACCCGCTGGCCGGTCAAGGCGGAGATGAACAGGACAGGGGCATAGGTCATATAGCTCAGGTCCCGCCGGACCTCCTGGCGCATCCGGTCCATGGTTTTGCCGTCTTTTTCGACCGCGTCCCACTTGTTGACCACAATGATGCAGGCCTTCCCCGCTTCATGGGCCAGACCAGCCACCTTGGTGTCCTGCTCGGTGACGCCCTCACAGGCGTCAATGAGGATCAGGCAGACGTCACACCGTTCGATGGCCATGGTTGCCCGCAGGACAGAGAACTTCTCAATGCGGTCGTCCACTTTGGATTTTTTGCGCATACCCGCCGTGTCAATGAACAGGTAGCGTCCTTTTTCGTTCTGGAAAAAGCTGTCCACCGCATCCCGGGTGGTGCCGGCCATATCGCTGACGATCACCCGCTCTTCCCCTAGAATCCGGTTGACCAGGGAGGACTTGCCCACATTGGGTTTGCCGATGACCGCCACCTGGATGATGTCGTCCTCCTCTTCCTGCCGCTCCTCCGGCGGAAAGTGCTCCAGACAGGCGTCCAGCAGCTCCCCCGTGCCGTGGCCGTGGACGGCGGAGACGGGGACCGGGTCGCCCAGGCCCAGGTTGTAGAACTCATAGATGTCCGGATTGGTGTGGCCCACCTGGTCCATCTTGTTGACTGCCAGCACCACCGGCTTTCCCGAGCGCAGAAGCAGATTGGCGACCTCCTGGTCAGAGGCGGTCATGCCGGTTTTGATGTCACAGAGAAAGACAATCACTGATGCGTTTTGAATGGCAATCTCCGCCTGCTCCCGCATAAAGGTCAAAATCTCGCTGTCCGCGGAGGGCTCGATGCCGCCGGTATCCACAATGTCAAATTTCCGGCCCAGCCACTCACACTCGGCGTACAGCCGGTCCCGGGTGACGCCGGGAGTGTCCTCCACAATGGACAGACGCCGGCCACACAGCTTGTTGAACAGCATGGACTTGCCCACATTTGGCCTGCCCACAATGGCAACTAAGGGCTTCATTGGTTCACCTTCCTTTTCAGGGATTGTATCGATAGTACTCCGCCTCGGGAGGGAGGACGCAGGGCGTGCTCTCCCGGGGCAGCTCCAGTACCGCGTCCACCAGGTCAAAGCCGTCCTCGGCCTCTACCACGGTTACGGGGACCCCCAGGGCCTGCTCCACCTGTTCGGCAGTTACGTCGTCCAGAAAGACCCGCTCTCCCGCCCGGAGCATGTTGCCGGGCAGCAGCAGCCGCGCCCCCAGCGCCCTGCCCCTGAGCTGCCGGATCAAATCGCGCCCGGTGATCAGGCCGGATACAGTGATGGTCTCCCCAAAAAATTCATTGCGGATGGGGTATACCGTTCCCTCTATCTTACCACACGCCGCCTGTATCCTGTCAACAATTTCCCGCAAAAACGGCGCCGCGGATACGCCGGTGGCGATGGAGAAGGGGGAGGGGGGCGTTTCCACATCCAGGCCGTCCAGGGCATGCTCCACCTGGCTCTGGAGCAGGCGGAGCATGCCGACGCCGTTTTCCAGCTGATCCATATCCTCATAGCAGCGCTTCTCCGGCAGCGTCCGCTCCGCGATCAGGTAAAACTCATCGGAGCACCAGGCCAGGGAGGTGCCGTGTTCCGCCAGAAACGCCGCCGCAAACGCCTCCACCTGGTCCACCACAGCTCCGGCCTGGAGCGGGGTATAGGGGACAATGGCGGGCAGGCCCTCCCGGAACCGGGTGATTCCAACGGGTACCACCGCCACGCTCTGCACGGCGGGATGGAGAGCTCCCAGCTCCCGCAGGGTGCGCGCCAGGACCGGGCCGTCGTTGATGCCCGGACAGGCGACAATCTGGCAGTTCATGCGGATGCCGGCCTTGGCCAGCCGCTCCATCACGGGCAGGCACGCCCCCGCCCGAGGACTGCGCAGCAGAGCGGCGCGCACGTCCGGGTCGGTGGCGTGAACGGAGATATTGACAGGGCTTATCCGCAGGCTGATGATCCGCTGGAGTTCCCGCTCGGAGAGGTTGGTAAGGGTGATGTAGTTGCCCTGTAAAAAGGACAGCCGGGCGTCGTCGTCCTTAAAGTAGAGGGTTTTCCGCATGCCAGGGGGCATCTGGTCCACAAAACAGAAGATACACCGGTTGGCGCAGGAGCGGGCCCTGTCCATCAGGTAGGTCTCAAAATTGAGACCCAGATCCTCCCCCTCTGCTTTCCGGAGGCGGACACGGCGGGTTTTGTCCGTCCCGTCCTGAAGGGTCAGCTCCAGCCGGGAGTCATAGGTGTAAAATTTATAGTCCAGCACGTCCACAATGGGATGGCCGTTGACGCGGACCAGGGTTTCCCCGGCCCGGACGCCCGCCCGGTGCGCGGGACTGGAGATATCCACGGACAGAATCTTTGTCAGGCTCACGGCCATACCTCCCGTACCGGCGGGGCGGTGCCCCTCAGCGCTTTATTTCCAGTATATCCCATTTTCCGGGATTCTTTTCCGCAGTTCAGAGCAAAATTTCCCACAGCGCCCCCGCCAGAGGGGAGAGCACCAGCATAACCATGCTGAAGAGCAGGGAGGACACCGACAGGAGGGTGGCCCGCCGGTGGGAGGGTATGAGCTGGTTAAGGCGGGCGTCGGAGAGAAGCTGAAAGGCGTCGTCGCCCACGCCGGCCAGAAAGCCTCCCAGCGCCAAAAGGAGCGGATTCCCCGTGAGGCACAGGATTCCGGCGGCGGATACCGCGGCGGCACACAGAACCGCCGCCCCGCGGAAGGGCAGCCGCTCCAGCAGAGGAGCCAGCCGGGACCCAACCGTGCCGCCCAGGGCCGCCGCCAGCAACAGAGGGCCCAGTACGGTCTCTCCGGCGCCGGCCCGCACCATGCCGTCCTGGAGAAAAAATCCCAAAAGGGTAGCAGCGGCTCCGATCAGCGCGTTTACCAGCATCAGCCGCCCTGCGGCGGGAGAGGCGCGGAGAAAGGACAGCGCGTCTTTTCCACATTGGAGGAACCCGTGGGGGAGCTCCCTCAGCCGCGGCCTGACCGCGGGTGCGCCGGCGGCGGGCTCCGCAAGGCCCAGGGCGGCCAGCAGCGCCGCCAGGTCCGCCGCCAGATCCAGGGCGTAGGCCCGCCGCCAGCCCAGCGTTACGGTCAGCCCGGCACACAGCAGGGCCGCGGCTCCGGCGCCCCGCCAGCAGATATTCTGCCAGGTGCTCAGCCGCAGGTAGTGGTCTTCCCGCCCCATCTGGAGCAGCGAGTCGTAGGTCAGGGCCTCCCGCGTGCCGGAGGCCAGATTATAGCTGAGAGCGCTCAGGGCCATTGCCAGGCACAGCCCGGGGACCCCCTGGGACAGGAGCATGGCCAGGGCGCCCAGCGCTGAGACGGCCCGGGACGCGGCCAGGGTCTCCCGGCGGCCCATCAAATCCGCCAGCATGCCCGACGGCAGCTCAAAGCACAGGCTGGCCAAGTGAAAGACCCCTTCGGCCAGACCGATTTGGACCGGGGTAAATCCCCGCAGGGACAGGAGCAGCACCCAGGCTGTCCCCGCCAGATGGAAGTTGCTCAGGCCGTCCAGCAGGAGCAGACGGCGAACCTGTTGTTTTAAATTCATGATATTTGGCAGCCTTTCCTGATAACGTATTATTACCAAATGGAAAATTAGGAAATAATAATATAAAATCGGGAAAAGCAGCCGTTTTCTGCATAAAAAAGCAGCTATGGCTCACGCCGCAGCCGCAGAACAATACCTTGCGCTACCGCCGTGAGAGCCGCAAAAAGGGCGCACTTCTCCCGCAGCGGGCAAAATAGTTTCCAAAAGATTCCAGAATTAAGCCGAAAGCCCAACCCACAAAAAGTCCCCCCTTTTTTATTTATGGTGCCTATTATAGCCAAGGGTGGGCCCCTTGTCAAGGCGACCCTTCGACGGGGAGTGTCCTACCGCGCATTTTATAATGGTTGATGATTCCCTGGTGTTTTGCAGAGGCGGTTATCGACCGCCTATTTCCCACATGATGATTCTTGTTTCTACAGCATAAAATGATTCTTTTGTGTACTGCACTTTTGAGAAAAAATCCGTCAATCCTTCCATATATCCCGATGCTGCTGGTTAAAGCTCCGAAAATTTCACGGAAAAAGTTGGCAGGAGGCCCGTACCATGCTATAATGAAAAGGCAAATCCGAATATCTCTGCTGAGCGCCATTTATAAGATGAAAGGAGTCCCGGCATGAAGCTAAAGGAAATCACCGAGGTAACGAAGGAGAATTTTGACGAGGTGGAAACGGAGCTTTGCCGGTGTGAGCTCCAGCATAACAGGGAACGGCCCGCCTGGAGGGTTGGAAGCGCCGCCGGAGATATCGCGTTCTGTCCCCTCTTCCTGGTTGCCATCTACATCATGCAGGAGATATTCCCCTCCCAATTCTTATTGCCGCTTCTGGGCGCTACAGCCGCCACGGTCCTGAGCGCCTTTCTGGTTCATTTTTTGGCCGCAACTGCGGCGCGGCTGGCCCACCGTGGCAAGTCCCCCGCCGCCCCAACCAAGGGCAGCGACCTGGAGCGGGGGAAGGCGCTGCTGGAACGCGCCAACAGGGTCTGCGGCGGCATTTCCAAATCTCCGGTCTCCTGGCTCGGCGTTATCCTGCCGCTGATCATCGTCGCGTTGGTCGTCGTGTCGGAGGGTCCCAAGCTGATCAAGCAAAACGGGGTTCTCGGCGTTATCGTCCTGCCCCTGGCTCTCGCTGTCTTTATCGCCCTCTTAACGCTTCCTTACTCCATCTACAGTTCCCTGTGCCGCATATCGTACAAAACCCTCAACGGCGCGCCCGACCTGCTGAAGGCGCTTAAAAGATACGTGCTTGATCTCGAAATCAAGGATGAGAGAGACCGCACGGCACGCCAGGCTGCTGAGGAAGCCGAACGGAAGCGCCAGCGGGGGGATGCGCTGTATCGTCAGGCCACCTCCGGCAACGCGGTGGACGAGGACCTGATTGCCGAGGCCGCCGACCTGGGGAGCCGCCCCGCCGGTCTGTACATGGGCCGGAAGGTGATGGAGGCGTGGACTGAGGGACAGAAGGCCAAAATCTACACCCAGGCCGAACTGGATGAGCTGGCCAAGGCCGGTAAGGACTATTTTCTCGCCGCCGGACCGGCGGAGGATTACCCTGAGCCGGTGCAGACGGAGGTGCGGCTTGGCTATCTCGTATTTGACGCAGTTACCGAGGATGTGGACCACAGTACTCTGCGCCTTCTGCGTGACCTCAGGAGATCCGGAAAGCTCTCCAGAAGCCAAGAGCGCATATGCGACGGCGCAATCAGTACCGCGGTGAATACGCTGGACGACAGGGCTGAACGGGAGGCTTTACAGGAGGCGATGCGCAAGTCCGCATTGATGCCCTCGCTAGAGTCCGTGACTGCAAGACTGGAAGCTGCAGAATCCAGCTTCTCGCCGTCGTGGGACGCCATGAATGATGACCTGGACATCATAATGATGAATCGTGACGATGCGAGCGACGACGAGAGTTGGCGCGACGCCGAATAAGAACCCGTGCTTATCATTTCAAGCGCCGCCTCGGTGGTTTTTTCTTACCATACCTCGTTCGTCGAATTGAAACTCCTTCGTTCTGCTCAATTCGACGAATCATATTGCCGCTGGGGATAAAATGAACCTATCATTACGTCTCTTTTTCATCGGGCCGCGCCTTGCGGGAACTGGGCGCGGCCCGATGAAACAATCCCTACCAGTCTGGAGTGCCGGGCGGGCCGCCTCTGCGCTTAGGACACTCCCCTTCGACGCGGTCCAGCCTGCCGCCGCATTTGCAGCGGTAGCGCTCCGGGTGCTTTACCAGCTGGGAGGCCCTGGCCCGGCGGAACTCCTGGCCGCACGCCCGGCACACCAGCACATACCGGACCGGCTTAATGTCGGGCACGCCCAGGGACTGGCAGGTCTGGGTGCGGGAGATGGCATAGCCGTACCCGGCGTTCATTCTGGCGGCATAGCTTTTCCAGCGCTCCCCGTGGTTGCGGCAGCCCCGGCAGGTGTGCAGGATTTCGTGGGCCAGCGTCTGCATGCAGGCCCGCTCTTCCGCCGCCAGCATGCGCTCGCTGAGCTCGATTATATAGCGCTCCCCCTCCTTGACGCAGCAGCCGAAGCGGGTCACGGCCCTGCGGTTGATTCGTACATGGGGGTCAATGCGGGGGGATATGGGAATGTGCAGGGCTTCTGCCTGCCGGACGACCCGGACCAGCAGGGCGTCAAAATCATTCATGGACTCCTCCGGTTTGTATCAGGATGTTTGGACGTTTTAACAATTTTTAGCCGCTTTCGGACAGACGGCCGCGCACGGCGGGAGCGCAGCCGGTTCCGGCGCGGGCAGAGGCCGCCTTTTCCGCAGGTCCGACCCTTGATGTGAGAAAACCGTATAAAAATGCGGCAATTCTGGATAGACACGGCCATTGACGCCCTTCCGAGCAGTATGCTACAATATTTTTATGTTGCGTTTAAAAGGCCGCGGACTGCGAGAATTTGGTATCTTTTCGCAAAAAGTATGCTGCGGTCGGCGGCGGACGGACTGCTGCCGGAGGGGGGGAGCTGCGCTTGAGTCTGCAATATCAGGACTTGTTTGACTTGTCTGTTGCGCTCTCCATGTTTGTGGTAATCGCCGTATTTCTGTTTCTGTTTGAACCGCGCTGTTCCCGGCGGGTGTACGTGGTTTCACTGGTCTTGTTTACGGCCCTCTGGGTGGGCGGCAATCTGTATGTCCTGCTTGTATACGGAATTGATGTCCAGGGGAGATATATACTGCTCACCGCCACCCTGCCCAGCCTGCTCTTTCTCTGGCTGCTCGCAAAGCACCGGAACGGGCGCTTTTTCTTCACGTTCTCTCTGGTGGACACGGCGATGCTCTGGGTGATGATAGTAACAAACCTTATTGACTACGCCGCGTGCGGCGAGGGACTTGTCGCTGTCGTCCTGCGCGTGGTTGCCTGTCTGGTTATGATATTTGCCGCTTGGCGCCTTGTCCGCAGACCATATCTGAAGCTGCTCCGCACGGTCAGCCGCGGCTGGTGGCTGTTTGCAGCCATGACCGGTCTTTTTTATGTCACCCTGGCGGTGATGGTAGGCAGCCCCACCAACCTCCGCAGCCGGCCGGAGGACATGCCCATCGCGGTCATGGTGCTGATTCTGCTCCCCCTCACCTACGGTACCATTTTTATTGTGCTTCGTCAACAGTCTGAATTATTCCGTATACGGGAGCGTCAGCACACCTTTGAGGTTCAGGCGGCCATGATGGAGCAGCGTATGTGCGAGCTGCGGGACGTAGAGGACAGGTTCCGTTATGAACGCCACGACATGCGGCACCGGCTGCTGGCCATTTCCACCATGCTCCAGCAAAACAATACCCAGGCGGCGCTGGAGTACATCGGGGCCTCCCAGCAGGCGCTGGATTCCACCACCGTGGAACACTACTGCTCCGACCCCGCCCTGGACGCCATTCTGAGCAGCTACTTCCGCCAGGCGGAGGAGCTGGACATTCAGCTTGAGACGCATATTGACCTGCCCGGCGAGCTCCCCATGTCCACCGCGGAGCTGTCCACCGTGTTTGCCAACGCCCTGGAGAACATGATCCACGCGGTGCAGAAGCTCCCCCAGGAAAGGCGGCGCATTGTGTGTAAATGTATCAGCCATCCCCGCCTGATGATGGAGTTTTCCAACCCCTGCGAGGAGAGCGTGCGCCTGGGTCCCGACGGACTGCCCGTCTCCCGGGACCGCGGCCACGGCGTGGGGACCCATTCTATTGTCGCCTTCGCGGAGAAATATCAGGCCATGTGCTCGTTCCAGGTGGAGAACGGCTGGTTTAGGCTGCGGCTGGCGCTGTAAACGCGGAAAAAGACCTGAAAAAGCCTTGCGGAGCGCACGCCCCGCAAGGCTTTTTTGACAGGCAAAAGCAGAGGACCCGGACAATCGTCCGGGTCCTCTGCTTTTGGGAAGATGCGGGGATGACAGTGCTGCAAGACCCGCAGGAGAGGATCTCAACGGCAGGCCGTGCGGGGGGAAGGAGGGTGGCCAACCCCCCGCGGGCCAGACCGTCGAGACAACAAAAGCGGCGCAGAAGTTTGGAAGGCTCAACCAATCCCCTCCGGCTCCTACACCGCTAAAAGCTACACACAACTTATTTTAGACTTGAACTTTAAAGGAGGCTCTGCTAAAATAAGATCGGCGCAGTTAACTGCTGTGTGGGAGGTTGGGCTCCTGCATAGGGGCGCAGGGTGCTCGCGACGCCCTGCGTCCTGCCATATGCTCTTGTTATCTCGCCTCCTATTCTACAACATCTTAATCCAAATTGCAAGCACAATCGACAAATTTTTAACCGGATTTCGGCGGGATTTCATCACAGGGTGGAATCCCGCCGCTTTGTCTGCCGCCGGCAGGATAAACGCCCGGTAAAACGTTTACAATTTCTTCATTGACATTTTCTCCGCAAGCGGCTAAAATAGGCAAGCCGTTGATAATTAAGCCCTTAATTAAAAAGGAGGCGCTTCCATGGACCGGGACCCAAACCTGTCCGGCTATCTGTTCCACGCCCTGCACCAGGCCCACCGGACGGCTATGCAGGAGGAGCTTGCGGCCCAGGGGCTGGATGAGCTGGGCTCGCCCCTGCTGATGATGCTGCTGCAAAGCCGCAGGGAGAACGGGGACATTCCCACCCAGCGGGAGCTGGCGGAGGCGCTGCTGGTCTCCCCGGCGGCGGTGGCCATGTCCCTGAAATCCCTGGAGCGGCTGGGCTATGTGGAAAAGCGCACCGACCGGGAGGACCAGCGGCGCAAGCGGATTTCCGTCACCCCCCGGGGGGAGGCGGCGGTGGAGAAATGCTGGCGCGCGCTGGCGGCAATTAACCGGCGGATGATGGAGGGCTTTTCTTCCGGCGAACAGGAGCAGATGGCGGAATATTTTCAGCGGATGCTCCAAAATCTCATGGGTACGCCGGAGGGCGTGCCCCAAAACCCCTTTGAAAGGATGGGATGTCAATGCTCAAAACCCTAGGGGCCTATCTGTCCCAGTATAAGCGGTATGCGCTTCTGGCGCCGCTGTTTGTGGTGCTGGAGGTGGTGTGCGAGCTGATTCTGCCCAGAGTCATGGCTAAAATTGTGGATGTGGGCATCGCGGAGGGCGACGTGCCCTATATTGTGCGGATGGGCGCGCTGATGGTGGTGCTGGCGGCGCTGGCCATGGCGCTGGGGGTGCTGGCGGCCAAATACGCCGCCTACAGCTCCCAGGGCTTTGGAGCCAACCTGCGCCAGGGCCTGTTCAACAAGGTGCAGGAGTTCTCCTTCGCGGATATTGACCGGTTCTCCTCGGCGTCTCTGATCACCCGCATGACCAACGACGTCAACGCCCTGACCATGATGCTGGCCATGGGCCTGCGGATGCTGGTGCGGGCGCCGGTGATGCTCATTGCGGCCCTGGCGGTGACGTTTTCCATCAACGGGCGGCTGGCGCTGATTCTGGTGGTGATTATCCCGATTATGGTGCTGGCCATCGCCGTTTTGATGAAGGTCTGCTCCAGGCTCTTCGAGCTGGTGCAGACCAAGATCGACAACCTGAACAACACCGTTCAGGAGAACCTGGTGGCGGTGCGGGTGGTCAAGGCCTTCGTCCGGGCGGGATATGAAAAGACCAAGTTCATGCGCTCCAACGACGCGCTCACCGAGGCCTCTCTGAAGGTGGGCACCCGGGTGGTGCTCATGATGCCCGTGATGATGCTCTCCCTGAATATTGCCACGGTGTCCGTGCTGTGGGTAGGCGGACGGCAGGTGATGGGAGGCGCTCTCCTGGTAGGGGACCTGTCCTCGTTCCTCACGTACATCGCACAGATTCTGATGAGCGTGATGATGGTGGCCATGAGCCTGCTCCAGCTCTCCCGGGCCCAGGCCTGCGCCCGGCGCATCTGTGAGGTGCTGGACGCCAGCCCGGATATCCAGGACAGCGCGGAGGCCGGCCGGCAGGCGCTCCCCGCCCCCAGGGGAAGGGTGGAGTTTCAGGATGTGTCCTTCAAGTATGTGGCCGCCGGCAGCGGGGACGATGTGCTCTCCCATATCAATCTGACGGTGGAGCCGGGGCAGTTTGTGGCCGTGGTGGGGGGCACCGGCGTGGGCAAGTCCTCCCTGGTGAACCTGATTCCCCGGTTCTACGACGTCACCGGAGGCGCGGTGCTGGTGGACGGGGTGGACGTGCGGAATTACCCGCTGGAGGAGCTGCGGGGCCGCATCGGAATGGTTTTGCAGAACAACGTGCTCTTCTCCGGGACCATCCGGGAGAACCTCCTCTGGGGCAAGGCGGACGCCACCGAGGAGGAGCTGGTCCAGGCGGCGAAGGACGCCCAGGCCTATGACTTCATCATGGGCCTGCCCGACGGATTTGACACCTGGCTGGAGCAGGGGGGCGTCAACGTCTCCGGCGGACAGAAGCAGCGGCTGTGCATTGCCCGGGCGATGCTCCGCAAGCCGGCCATCCTCATTCTGGACGACTCCACCTCCGCCGTGGACTCGGCTACCGAAGCCAATATCCGCCGGTCCTTCCATGAGAATCTGAAGGATACCACGGTGATCATCATCGCCCAGCGGATCAGCTCGGTGCAGTACGCCGACCAGATTGTGATTCTGGAGGACGACCACATCGCCGGGCTGGGGACTCACGAGGAGCTGCTGGCCGGCAACGAAATTTATCAGGAGATCTACCAGTCTCAGCTTGAGGGGGTGTCGGAATAATGGCCAACGAGACGAGACAGGGGCCCCGGGGACACGGGCCGGGGGCCCGCGGAGGGTATCAAAAGCCCAAGGACGCAAAAAAAACCGCCCTGCGGCTGCTCTCCTATGTGACGGAGCGCAAGGGGCTGCTGGCGCTGGTGCTGCTCTGCCTGCTGATATCGGTGGGCACCAATCTGGCCGGGTCCTACATGCTCCGGCCCATCATCAACGATTTTATTTACTCAGGGGCCACCGATGTGGCGGGGCTGGGTTTCTCCCTGCTGAAGCTGCTGGGGGTGTACCTGCTGGGGGCGGCGGCCGCCTATCTACAGTCCTCCACCATGGTGCGCCTGGCCGAACGGGGGATCAACCGCCTGCGGCGGGAACTGTTTGACAAGCTCCAGGACCTGCCCCTCTCCTACTTCGACCGGCACCCCCACGGCGAGCTGATGAGCCGCTTTACCAACGACGCGGACAATGTGGAGCTGGCCCTCCAGCAGAGCCTGGTGTCCCTGCTGTCCAGCGTGATTATGTTTGTGGGCATCGTCACCATTATGCTGGTGACAAATCCCCTTCTGTTCCTGGTGACGCTGGTGATTCTGGCGGTGACAATGCTGATTTTCTCCTGGATGGGGGGAAAGAGCCGGAAAAACTATCAGGCCCAGCAAGCCGCCCTGGGCGACGTCAACGGCAACATTCAGGAGATGATCGAGGGCCTGAAGGTGGTCAAGGCCTTCACCCATGAAGAGGCGGCCAAGGAGGAGTTTCAGCGGCGCAACGAGGCCTACCGGCAGGCGGCGTCCCGGGCCAATTACTATTCCACCGCCATCATGCCTATCTCCAACAACCTTATGAACATCAGCTACGCCCTCACTGCGGCCTTCGGCGGCCTTTTGTCGGTGGCCGCCGGCTTTGACCTGGGCGGACTGGTGATCTATCTGAACTATTCCAAGCAGGTGGGCCAGCCCCTGAACCAGATCTCCCAGCAGCTTACCACCGTGCTCTCCGCCCTGGCGGGGGCCGAGCGGATTTTTGAGGTGATGGACACCCCGCCCGAGATTGACGAGGGGCGGATTACACTGGTTCCCGCGGTGAAGGACGGGCAGGGCGGACTGTCCGAGCTCCAAGGAGAGGGCCGGAGCAGCGCCTGGGCCTGGAAGGTGCCCCGGGACTGCGGCCTGGAGCTGGTGCCCGTCCGGGAGGGGCCGGGGGATACCCTGGAGGAGCTGTCCCGGCCGGAGGCCGGATGCCTGTGGGCCTGGAAATACCCGGATGCCGGCGGCGCGCCGGCCCTGCACCGGGTGCGGGGAGCCGTCCGGCGGGAGGAAGGCGAGGACTGCTACTATACGGAGCTCCGGGGCGCGGTGCGGTTTACCGGGGTGGATTTCTCCTATGTGCCCGGCAAGCAGGTGCTCAAGCAGGTGACGGTTTACGCCAATCCCGGCCAGAAAATCGCCTTTGTGGGCTCTACCGGCGCGGGCAAGACTACCATCACCAACCTGATCAACCGTTTTTATGAGATTCAGGGCGGGTCCATCACCTACGACGGCATTGATGTGACCATGATCCGCAAGGACGACCTGAGACGCTCCCTGGGGGCGGTGCTCCAGGATACCCACCTGTTTACCGGCACCATCATGGACAACATCCGCTACGGCCGTCTGGACGCCAGCGACGAGGCGTGCATCGCCGCCGCCAAGAGCGCCAACGCCCACTCCTTCATCCGCCGTCTGCCCCAGGGCTATCAGACCATGGTCAGCGGCGACGGGGGGAATCTCTCCCAGGGACAGCGCCAGCTTCTGGCCATCGCCCGGGCTGCCGTGGCAGACCCGCCGGTGATGATTCTGGATGAGGCCACCTCCTCCATTGATACCCGCACCGAGCGCCACATTGAAAAGGGCATGGACGCCCTGATGGAAAACCGGACGGTGTTTGTCATCGCCCACCGGCTGTCCACCGTGCGCAACTCCAACTGTATTGTGGTCATCGAAAAGGGCGAGATTCAGGAGAAGGGGGACCACGAGGAGCTGCTGGCCCAGAAGGGGCGCTACTATCAGCTTTACACCGGACAGTTTACCCTGAGCTGACCCGGGCTCCCCCAAGGAAGGGAAAAAGCGTGGAAAGAGCAGAAAAACCCGTATGCACGCGGCGGAGCCGCCGTGTATACGGGTTTTTTGCCGGACCGGAAAAAAGCGGCACATTCCGCGGGAGGTTTGGCATATACTGGTCTGTAAACTGCGTACAGAGGAGGTAACAGAAATGACCGAACAGAACGAGCGTCAAAATATTTCCGTCCAGGGCAGCGTGAAGGAAGACGTGGACGACCTGATTTTCCGCACCGCCCCCGGCTGGCTGGTCAGCGACCGCTGAGCCCGGACGCGCCGGAGCGTCAAAAAAGGCCTTGGGCCTTTTTTGACACAGGGCGGGCCGGCAAACGGGGCGGCGGAGACAGGGGAGAGCAGGGGGCGCAGGCCCTCTTTTTTGATGGGCCGACTGCGGCGTGTGAGCGCCGTCACCAAGGCTGCGAGCCTGCTTAGCGTCTCAACGCGTGCGGTTCCCGCCGGCCGCGGGCCCTTCCGCCGGGGCGCAGGAATACATAGAGCGTATCGGTGGAGCGCTCCGGGGAGAAGCGGTAGTCCAGGCGGTCAAAGGCCTGAGCCGCCTCCGGCTCCCGGGCGCCGCGTTCCGCCAGAAAGCGGACCATCTCCCCCCGGGCCATTTTTACATATACGCCCTTTTCCATCAGGCGTCCGTCCTCCAGCTCCCCGAAAACCACGTCGATCAAGCGCACCTGCGGCCCGATCCAGGGGCGCAGGACTCTGGCGTACTCCTCCGAGGCCAGGTTGAGGATAATGCCCTCGTCCCCCTCTAAAACCGTCCGGCAGATGGTGTCGCCCCAGAAGTCGTAAAGACTGGTGCAAAAGGAGGTTTTCAGCCGCGCGCCCATCTCCAGACGGTAGGGCACCACCCCGTCGAAGGGCCGCAGTACGCCGTAGAAGCCGGACAGGATGCGCAGGTGGGCCTGAACATAGGCGAACTGCTCCGCCGTAAAGAGCCGGGGCGCCATGTACTGGTATTGGATGCCGTCATAGCAGAAGAGGGCCGGGTCCCCCTCCCGGTCCAGCTCCATGGACTGATACCGCCGGTAGTTGAGCTGAGCCAGCCGGTCGTTGCAGGCGAGCAGCCGCTTCAGCGCCGGGTAGTCCAGCCTCCGCAGGTACTCCGCCAGAATTTTGGCCCGCTCCAGCAGCGCCGGGCGGTCTCTGGGCGGGAGAAAGTCCGGCTCCTCCCGCAGCTTTTTGGCGGGGGAGACGACGAGCCTCACGGGACAGGGTGGGCGGAGCCGCCCTGACGGATGGCCTCCCGCTCCCGCAGCAGCTCGGTGCGGAGCGCGGCGGGAGTCCAGTCCCGGTTGGTCTGGGTGAGCACCGCTTTCAGTGGCACCGGAGGAATGTGGCTGCGGCGGAAGCCCTCCAGAAAGGCGTTGAGCTGAGGGCCGGTAAAGCCCGCCATCAGCAAGAGCTCGTCGCTGAAATCCTGTTCCGGAGCCGGAGGCTGAAGAGCCTGCTCCCCCTCCGCCAGGGCCGCCAGGGAGAGGCCGTAGCCGCTTTTGGACACCGGCCGGGTGCGGATTTTCAGCGGCAGGCACATGCGGCGGATTTTCGCGCCTTTGGGCGTATCCAGATTGAACAGCAGGACCAGAGGAGTATTCACACGCATCAGCTTCCTTTCAACCGATAGATTCCCTTCGCTATTGTATCCGGCCCGACGGAACGTGTCAACAAAAGATTGACGCTCCGCTCCAGACGGGGACGGACCAAGGGTTGAAGATGCCGCTGGTCCATGCTATAATGGCGGTAAAGCGGCTCTTAGCCCCGCCGGGAACCGCGGGGACGGGTATCACGGCCCGGATTCCGCCGCTGTGCCGGCGTGTGTCATCAAATTTTCCCAATCGAGGTGCGTTATGTTGAAAAATTCACTCAGCGCCGCGGAGGTGCATAAGCAGTACAGCGAGGGAATTTCCGCCTTTCGGCGGCAGATTGCGGATACCGCCCTGCGCCAGAAGTTTACCCAGGAGGTGGATATTTTTATGCGGGCCTGCGCCCTGGGCGTGTGGAACAGCGACGGGGCCCCCGTGACGCCTAGGCATGTGGAATACTATAACGCCATTTATACCAAGGGCAATCCGGTGCCCTCTGTTCTGTTCTGGGAGCTGTCCACCGCCGTCAGTGAGTACCCCTCTTTCAAGCCACCGGCCTGTTTTGTGCGGATGCGCGCCTGTGATAAGGTGGCGGGCGGAACCCTGTCCCGACGGTTTATCGACCTGATGACTCTAATGCTGCTGCTCTTTGCCGCCGTAGACGGGGTGGTCAGCGAGGAGGAGGCGGGGTTTGTCAACCAGTGTGCCGACACCCTGTCCGCCCTGTGCGTCCGGGACGGGCTTTCCGGGGGCAAGGCCCCGCTGGACGCCAAGGATTTTGTCTCCCAGCGGCCCCAGACGGACAGCGCCGCTCCGGCGGCTGCGGCCGCAGGAGGCGCACAGGCCCAGTCTCAACCCGCGGAGGAGGCGGAGCCCGCGCCCAGCCTGGAGGAGCTGCTGGCCGAGCTGGACAGTCTGTGCGGTCTGGAGAAGGTAAAGGCCGACGTAAAAAGCCTCATTAATCTGGTGAAGGTCCGCAAGCTCCGGCAGGAGCACGGGCTCCCCGTTCCCCCTATGAGCCTGCATCTGGTGTTTATGGGCAATCCGGGCACCGGCAAGACCACCGTGGCCCGGCTGCTGGCGAAAATCTACCACGCTATCGGCGTACTGTCCAAGGGCCAGCTGGTGGAGGTGGACCGCTCCGGGCTGGTGGCGGGCTTTGTGGGACAGACGGCTATAAAGACCAATGAGGTCATTCAGAAAGCCCTGGGCGGCGTGCTCTTCATTGACGAGGCCTATGCCCTGGCCAATCAGGACGCCCCCAACGACTTCGGCAGAGAGGCAATTGAAGCTCTGCTCAAGGGCATGGAGGACCACCGGGCGGACCTGATTGTTATTGTGGCGGGCTATACCGAGCTTATGGGCGGCTTTATCCATGCGAACCCCGGCCTGGAGAGCCGGTTTAACAAGTATTTCTACTTTGAGGACTATAACGGCGGACAGCTTATGGAGATCTTCCGCTCCATGTGCGGCAAAAACGGATACACCCTGGATGAAGAGGCGCTCAGCTATGCCGGGACGTATTTTTCCGAACTCTATGAAAACCGGGACGAGAATTTCGGCAATGCCCGGGATGTGCGCAATGTATTCGAGCGGGCGGTGGCCCGGCAGTCCGACCGGGTGGCGGGGTTGGAATCGCCGGGGAAAGAGGACCTGATGTCCCTGACCCGGGCGGACCTTGCGGAGGAGGACAAGCCCGGCGAGGAGTCTTAGAACCTGTATTCACAACCGTTGAACGCCGTCTGAGCGGTCTTTTTCCCGCCA
>CANDFO010000048.1 GCA_947384055.1 uncultured Flavonifractor sp. | reverse complement strand
TAAAGGCGAACACACCGCCAGCGCCCAGGGCCAGCACCACCACCCCGATGATCACGGGGCGCTTCAGGCCGGACAGATCCACAGGCTCCTTGGCGGTGTCCGGGGCCTCCGTGCTGCCGGGGGCCTCCGTCTGGCCGGGGCCGGGGTCGTGCGTGTCATCGCCGCCAGGGGCTTTGGACTCCTCCGGGGCCTTTTCGCTGCCGAAGATGGCGGTGTAGGTCACCACGGCGCAGTTGGGCTTGGACACCTCGCCGGTGTAGCTGGCGCTGACCGTGTAGCCGGTGGCGTACCGGCTGCTGGCGGTTCCGGTGTAGCTGGCGGTGGCGGTGTAGCGGGTGACGGGGTTGCCCTCGCCGTCCACGTCCATGGACTCGCTCCACTTCACATCCCCCAGAGTCAGGGTCTTGCCCCGGTCCTCGATGGTCTTGGGGATCAGGGACACATCCGCTTCCGACAAATTCGGATAGCTGCGGCTGGCGGTCAGGGTGCTGGTCTTGGTGGCGTAGCCGTCCGTGGTCACCTGGACGCTGGTGTGATCCAGCCGCAGGATGCCAACGTAGCCGTCCTCGGTGGTCACCTCCATCTCCGCGTCCAGTTTCTGGAGGATGGCCTCCAAGCTGTTGGTGTCGCTGGCCTGGGTGACAGTCTCGGTGTGGGTCTGGATGTCCACCCCCACCTCGTCCTTCCGGGTCATGTCCAGCAGATAGTAGCGCCGCCCGTTGCGGATGAAGTCCTCGGTGGGGATGAGGCTGGGATCGTCCGACAGGGAGAGCTGGTAGGTCTTGTTCACCCGCAGCTCGTCCAGGGGGCCGTAGGTGTACTCCTCCACGGAGATGGGGTAATAGCTGGCGCTCTGGCCCGCCTCCGGTTCCGCCGCCATGGCGGTGGCGCTCCCGACCATGACGAGGGCCAGGGCGCACAGGATAGTAAGAATGCGTTTCATAGGTTCATTTCCTCCGTCTTTCAAATTTTTGTCCCTGAATGATGATCTTATCTGGCGTCTCTGTTGACAGTGGGGGCGGAACGCTGGGGCGGGGCAAGGCTCTTGTCGATACCGCCGCCGATCTGCTTGCTCATGTCCCGGATGGCATTCAGCACCTCCAACTGCCCCTGGCCCTGACGGCCTCGGAACAGCTCCGGCAGCCTGGACAGATCCGGCTGCTCCCGGCTGATCCCGAAGCGGCGGCACAGGATGTATGCCACGCTCTGGGCGCTCAGTTCACTGCCCTCCCGGCTGTATGCCCGGTTATAGCCGTGATCATGGAAGCGGGCCTGGGCAATCTCGGCGGCGATGGCCCCGAACGCCTCGCTGTCCGGATAGGCGGGGTCCACGGCCAGCGCCATGCTCTGGGCGTCGTAGTACGCCGGGGCGCCCAGCTCCTCCTGGGCCGTCACCTGGACGGGGGAGTAGTTCAGCAGGGCGGCCAGCGCTGTCTCCATCTCCGGGGTGTTGTCCTCCAGCCGGGGCTTCCACACCTCCCGGCCCTGGGTCTGGCTCACGTCAAAGGCGTCCGCCAGGGTGTAGCCCCGGCCATTGGAGGGCCGGACGAAGATCTTGCTCCCCTTGTCCTGCTCCGCCTCCAGCACCGTGCGGCCCTGGCTTTTCCAGCGGTCGCGGGTGAACACAACGGTGGCCTCCGGGTTTTGCTTCATGACCATGGCGATGTTCCCGGCGCTGTAGGCGGGGTTGTCCCCCTGCATATCCAGGTAGCGGGCAAACGCTTCCGGGGCGGCGGCAATCTCCGCCACGCCCTCGTCCCGGAGGCTGGCGGCGGCCTCACGCTCCGCCTGCCGCTGTTCCCGCCACTGGGTGTCCGCGGTGGTCTTGTCACTGATGAGCTTTCCTAAGTCTGCCACTGGTTTCTCCTCCTTTTTTGAATGAAATTGTTTTGAATTTGGCGCTGCTACCTCCTTTCCAAACACCTGATGCTGCAAAAGCGCGTTCCAGTCCTTTCCCTGGGCAGGCGTCCGGGTGGACACGTCATAGCCCTTCTGCCCGTACTCCGCCCGGAACTTCTCTGTGGCCTCCTGCCCCGGCCCGTCCGCGTCCAGGCACAGGACGATCCGCTTCAGGTGGGGGTTCTCCCGCAGGTAGGTGTCCAGCGGGCCTTGGTAGAGGCCGCACAGGGCCACGGCGTTGCTCCGCACCTGCCGGTGCAGGGTGCAGAAGCTCATCAGGTCGATGGGGGCCTCGAACACCGCCACCCAATCCAGGGCGGGGTCGCAGGGGAGCCGGAAGGCCACGCTTTTGTCGCTGCCCGCCGCATCCGCCTTGAAGCCGGGGCCGTTCAGATCATAGGTGCCGCGCTTACTGGCGAACACCGGCTTGCCGCCGGCCTCCCGGCCCACGAACACGCAGTTGTGGTGCAGGCTGTCCTCATAGAGCAGGCCGGAGTCGATGAAGCCCCGGATGACCTGGGCGGCGATGCCCCTCTTTTGAAGATAGGCGAACACCCGCCGCTGGTCCCCGTTGGCGATGGGCAGGGCGAAAACGGGCTTTTCCTCCTGCTGCGCAGGCTTGGGGCGCGGGGCGGGGGAGTCCCTGGAACGCTTGCCGTTGAACTCCAGCAGGTAGTTCACCGCCTCCCGGAAGTCCTTGCCGCAGAACTCCTGCAAAAACGTGATGGCGTCCCCGCCCTTGCCGTTGGAGTACCGCTTCCAGGTGCGGCGGTCCTTGATGCGGAGGCTGTCCATCTCCCTGGTGGTGTGGTACCGGCTGCCCAGGCGGCGGACGGTGTAGCCCAGGTGTTCCAGCAGGTCCGGCAGGTCCGTCCCCTTGGCGGTCTCCATTTCCTCGTCCGTGAATTTCCAGAAATCCTCTGGGTTTGGGGTTCGTCTCGTAGTAGTCACCTCCTTTGGGCGAAACGAAAAAAGGCGGGCCAGAACATCCCACTTTGGGGATGCTCTGGCCCGCCTCTTTTTCCTGTTATCTGTCCGGCTGATTTTTGTGTTTGGAAGAACGCTTCCGGCTGGGTTGCCTCTGCCGCGTGGGCGGGCTGGCCTCCCGCTCATCACGCAGCTTCTCCCACAGCGGATTTACCTCAATGGCAACGCTTCCGCTGTCCGCGTCAATGGTGATATGGCCCGCGGTGATAGGGCTGGAGGCCATCAGCAGGGACAGCTTCTCCGCCATGGGGGATTCCGGGCCGTAGACAGCCTTGTTGGCCTCCACACTGGCCGTCCGCATATTGCGATAGTCGAGCCGCTGGATGGCCTCCGTCACCGTGATGCCGGCGCGTCCTGCCTGGTCCGCCGCCGTGTCCAGCAGCTCCTTCGGGTCGAACTGCCCGAAGTGGAGGGTGTAGAACCGCGTTTCCGTTCCATGCTCCCGTACTGTGCAGATGCCCATGGTACTGAGCGTGTCGGGGGCATTTGGCGTGGACAGGAGCTGAAACCCCTTCCACTCCTGCTTGCCGATCTCTTGCAAGGGCGTCCCCGCCTGGAGGTAAATTGCCGTCCCCACCAGCTCCCACGGCAGGATGCCCCGATCCTTCCCTTTGCACAGATCGTACACCCTCTGCAGCGTTTCCGGGGTGAAGTGGCGGGAGATAAAGAAGAAGGTGTGGCACAGATCCTCCTTCAGCTCGAACCAAAGGCTGTGGGCAAGGTCCAGCAGGCTGTCATTGGCCTCCACGCTGGGGGTGGGGATCAGCGCGGCCATGTGCGCGGTAAACTCCTGGTCGGTCATATAGACTTTTTGATTCATGGCGTCCTCCTCATCCGTATTTTTCGTGTTATATGCGGACAGGGCGGCCCAGGCCGATCCGTTGGGATGGCCTGGGCCGCTCTGTTGCTGCTGTCACTCGTCCTGGCTGTCGGGGAGGCCCGTCTCGTCCTCACACGGCCCCTCACCGCCCTCGCCGGGGGTGTCCTGGGGCTGGATGCCGCAGCCCTCCGGCTGAGCCCCACAGGGGCCGACACCGGCTCCCACGCTGGGCTGTTCCTCCGGCTCCGGGCTGTCCGCCTGACGCTCCGCCGCGTCCAGGGCCTCCTCGATCAGTCCCAGCACGAATTCCCGCTGGGTCAGCTTCCGGCCCGTGCGCTGGGTCTCGCGCTCCAAGTGTGCTTTGATCCGCTGGAAGAGGTCCTCCTCAATTTGAAAGGCGAGGGTGCGGGATTTGTTGTTGGTCATGGCTGTGTTACCTCCATTTTCTTTCATTTCGTAGTATTCCATTAAAAGGTTGGTGATGTACTGCGCGGTGGTGAGGCCCGACTGCTCTCTGGCGTCTGAAATTTTTTGGTGCAATTCCAAGCTGATTTGGGCACAGAGGTTTTTGGTGGCTGGCATGGTATCATTCTCCTTTCCGCTGATTGCAACGCAAGTATAGCCGAAAGACATCGATAAAGCTATCACCATTACCAACAATGATTGAGAGACAAAGCAAGCATAACCACCAATATGAACAGTTGTGGGAACAAAAAAAGCCGCCCACGGGCTTGCCAGGAAAACTGGCAGGCTGTGGACGGCCTTTTCGCTTTTTGAGAGCGGGGGAGTTCGAGTCATGTATGCTTCTGAAAACTCCAAAATTCGGTGAATTTGCATCTCCGGTACGTTATTTTTATTTTACGCCCCTCAATTTTTCTAATGTGCGACTATTGTTCTCGATTCTTTTGATTTTCTTCTTTTGTGAGCAAAAATCCCGTACCGAAGTACGGGATTTTTGCCTGCATCTCGTTTGTCAACGAGACTTGGTCGGAGTGCGGGGACTCGAACCCCGGGCCTCCTGCTCCCAAAGCAGGCGCGCTACCAACTGCGCAACACCCCGATATGAAAGTTTATGGTAGGAGCGCGTCTGCTCCCAAATGTGGTGCGGTACTAACTCCGCTATACCCGGATTTTGATTTTCTTTCTATAGCAATCATTAAAAATAATATCAGAGGTTGACAGGGGGATGTATAACAAGGGTAGGGGATGATAGAATGTAGCACAAAGAAGCGTGGAGCTGCTGATACAGGGACATGAAACCACCCATGATGCAAAAGGAATTGCCAAGGCGTACGGAGTAAGCGAACGGACGGTATACCGGCTGGTGGGCCAGAAGCGCAAAACGGGCAGCGTGGCTCCGCGAACCAGTCGGCGGGCCGAAAATTGGCTTTAACCGCAGACGATAAAGAAAATATCCGCCGCTGCATGGATAAAAAACCAGACTGACAATCGAAGAAATCCGCGAAAAATTAAAGTTTACCCCAGTTATTCCACCGTAGAACGAGTGATAAACGCAATGGGTTATACGTTGGAAAAGAAGTCGCTGTACACAAGTGAGCGGGATCATGTTCGACGTACAGGCAAAACGAAAAGACTGGAAAGAAACGATAAAGCCTGAGATAGTGGAGCATCTGGTATTTCTGGACGAAAGCGGTGTCAATACAGATATGACCTGCCATTATGGATGGACGCCCTCTTCCCAAAGGTCGGTTGACCATGCACCTTTGAATACACCCCAAACAACAACGGTACTTTCTTCCATCCGTTTGGATGAAGAGAAGGTGTTTACCACTTACCAGAGTGGAACGACCGGAGAACGTTTCGTCCAATATCTGAAAGAGACTTTACTTCCGACTCTTCGGCCAGGCGACATCGTTGTGGTGGATACTGCGTTCTCACCATGTTAAGGATGTCCGGGATGCTCTGGAACCAGCGGATAAGAGAATCCTCTATCATCCACCCTACAGTCCTCATCTCAATCCTATTGAAAAATGTGGTCTAAGGTCAAGGCAATCCTACGCGGATGGAAAATCCGCTGTCTGGACCTCCTCCCTGTCGCCATTTACATGGCCCTCGCTTATGTTTCTCCTCTCGACTGCCAGCATTGGCTTTTCGCCTCTGATTACGGTCAATGTTTTTGATAGTCGCTGTAAGATTTAAACTTATTTCTATCAATTCTATCAATATTTGCTTTTAATTCTATTATATTTTGAAGTTAACTTTGTTATGATAGCACAACAACAACAAAAAAGCAAGCTTTTCCTGGGCAAGTTTTAATATGTAAATGGATAGTCGGAAATTGTACGGCTGTAATTCTTTTACAGGGGGCAAGTTCCCTGGGGGGCTGGTTTGGGCCACATCAAAAAGGCCAAAACAGTCAAAATAATTTTTCAAAAATCCTGGAAAAGGGGTATACGATAGGCCCCCTAAATGAGCTATAAGGTGAGGAGCAATATGCTCCATCACCGGAAGGGACAAACTGTAGCGGCTTGTCCCCCCTGTCATTTGAAGGAGGTTGCTATGACAATCATCAATCTGAACCGCTACCACTATTGTATCAGCTTGGAGTGACCGCAAATTATACCGGCTTTTTTATATGTCCTATGCTGTATCGCTGTGTGTGGAGCAGCTGGACCGTCTTCTGCTGGTAACGAAGTGGCTGTACCCGGAGGTGGCAGCAGTACAGGACAAACTGGAAAGCGGTGGTGCGGAACATCCGAACCGTGAGCTGCATCATCTGGCGGGATAGCCGGCCCCTGCTGGAAGAACTGGCGCACTGGCATCTGGAGCAGAAACCCCGAAACGCACAGATGCTGGCGATCCTGGCCTCCTCACTGGATGCCGGGCCGCTGGCGGTTCATGGACTGGGTGAGGCGGTAGCTCTCGCCGGAGAAGATGACGATGTGGGAGTGGTGGATAAGCCGGTCAATGAGGGCGGCAGTGAGACGGTTCTCACCAAAGATGGTACCACCTCTCCCACCGATTTGCGGGCAAGGCTGAAACAGGAGGGGTACATGAAGAGGGCGGGGAGCATCCCCGCCCTCTGACGATTCAGGAGAACACCTGCGACAGGTCGATCTCGCAATCCTCCAATACGTTTACCCGCACCTTTTCTTCCGCCGAGCCAAAATCCTTTGCCGCATAATGTCCATTTTCTAACACAAAAACCTGGTGCCACGATCCGTGTGACTTGAAACTTGCAAAAGGGAATCTGATGTGGTAAAATAAAACACTATGTCAGATTCCTTTTCTTTTCCAGAAAAGGAGCAATTATGTCAGAAAAATGGAGAGACAGCAAAGGCAGAGTTCTCCGAAACGGAGAGAGCCGGCGGCCAGATGGAAAGTATATGTTCCGGTGCACTGATAGTACTAAGGAAAGACATATATTGTATATCTGGAAGCTGGTGAGCACGGATAAAGAAAATCAGATGGCCGTGAGCAGATGCTGGAGCTTCTCCCAAAGGTGCGAGCCAGTCTTTTTACCGCAAAACATAGTACCTGTGCCGATGCAGCGTGGCATTCGGCAAAACGCAGCATTAGCTCTCAAAACCACGTACATCGCCCCGTTCACAACCGCGCAACCCTACAGCCCCAACGGTTTCCGGGCATTTGTGGTGTAAAAGGAAAGGGCAATCGGTTTTACACCAATTTTTACACCACTTGAGCGAGAAAATACGCCGGGAAATGAGAAGAGATGAAAAATGCAAGAACCTCGAAACCGTTGCGGCGCAGGGATTTGAAAAGTTTTGAGAAGAAAGGGGCGGTTGTGTGTACCTGAAGGCGCTGGAGATACAGGGATTCAAATCTTTTCCGGAAAAGACGGTCCTCTCCTTTGGAGAGGACATCACGGCGATTGTCGGTCCCAACGGCAGCGGAAAATCCAACATTTCCGACGCGGTTCGCTGGGTGATGGGAGAGCAGTCCACCCGGACCCTCCGGGGCGGCAAAATGGAAGACGTAATTTTCGGCGGCACAGCAAAGCGCCGTCAGCTGGGCTTTGCCGAGGTGTCTTTGGTTCTGGACAACACCGGCCACCTGTTCAACGTGGATGAGAGTGAAATCATGGTAACGCGGCGGTATTACCGCTCGGGGGAAAGTGAATACTATATTAACCGCCGCTCCGTGCGGCTGAAGGATGTCAACGAGTTGTTCATGGACACCGGCCTGGGCCGGGAGGGATACTCCATCATTGGGCAGGGCAGGATTGATGAAATCCTGTCCATCAAAAGCGCTGACCGGCGGGAGGTATTCGAGGAGGCGGCGGGCATCTCCCGGTTCCGCCACCGGAAGGAGGAGGCTGAACGCAAGCTGGAGCGCACCGCTGAAAACCTGGTGCGCATCACCGATAAAATCGACGAGCTGGAACTCCAGGTGGAGCCCCTGCGCCAGCAGAGTGAAAAGGCCAGGCGTTTTCTCATTCTCCGGGACGAGCTGCGGGGACTGGAGATCTCCCTCTGGCTGGAGCAGTTGGAGCGCATCCGTGCCGCCGCTATCAAGACGCTGTCCGACTATGAAAGCGCCGTCCGCCAGAAAGAGGCGGCTCAGCAGGCGGTGGAAGCGCTCTATACCGCCGCCGAGAACTTTTCCGCCCAAATGCAGGAAAAGGACATGGAGGCGGAGGGCATCCGCTTCACCATGATGCAGCGGGAGGCCGACGCCAACGGCCTGGACAATGACATCGCGGTGCTGAAAACCAACATCCAGAACAATCTGGAGAACACCGGGCGCATCCGCCGGGAGCTGGACCAGCAGGAGGGCCGCGCGGGGTCCATTTCCGCCCAGATCGACCAGCGCCGGCAGCGGCTGGAGACTCTGCTCGCCGAGACCGGGGAGCTGACCGCTCAGCTCTCGGCGCGGCAGGCTGACGCCGAAGCCGCCTCCCGCTCCGCGGGGACCCTGGCCCAGGAGATGGAAGCCTTGCGGAGGAAGGAGGCCGTGGAGAACGCCTCCGCATCGGAGGCCCGGGCGCTGCTGTCCGCTCTGGCCGCCGCCGCCCAGGAACTCTATGACCGGGATGAGGCCGTCCGCCAGGAGCTCACCGCCGGAGAGGATCAGCTCCGGGAGGCCAGGGATCAGTGTACCCAGGCCCAGGCCCGGCTGGAGCAGGCCCGGGAGGAGCGGGACGCCCAGAACAACGTCATCAGCGGGCACACCCTCCGCCGGGACGCCAGGGAGCGCAAGGCCCAGGAGCTCCAGGAACGCCACACCGCGCTGCGCATGGAGGCGAATAATCTGCAATCCCGCATTCGGATGCTCTCTGAAATGGAGAAATTCTACGAGGGCTATTCCAAGGCCGTCAAGCTGGTCATGGGGGAGGCGGAGCGGGGACAGCTCCGGGGAATCCACGGCCCGGTGGCAGGGCTCATCCGCGTACCCGGGCGCTGCGCCGTGGCCATTGAGACCGCTCTGGGCGGGGCTATGCAGCACGTGGTGGTGGAGTCTGAGCAGACCGGCAAGGCCGCCATTCAATATCTGAAACGCCGGGACGGGGGACGCTGTACGTTTCTCCCTCTGGACACCATCCGTCCCTCGGAATTCCGGGACCGGGCGGTCTCCAATGAGCCCGGCTTTGTGGGCATGGGGGACACGCTGGTGAGCTTTGACCCCCGATATAAGAATATTTTCTCCAATCTGCTGGGCCGCACCGTCATTGCCGAGGACATGGACTGTGCCCTGGCTATGGCCGGAGCGTACGGCCACCGGTTTAAAATTGTCACCCTGGACGGGCAGGTGCTCAACCCCGGCGGCTCCATGACCGGCGGTTCGGCCAGCCGGAGCGCCGGAATTCTCAGCCGCTCCAACGAGCTGGAGACCCTGCGGGAGCAGGCCGGCAGCGTGGAAGAGCAGCTGGCCCGGACCGCCCGCGCTCTGGAGGAGGCCCAGCGGGAGGCCGCCGCCGCCCGGTATGACCTGGAGACCGCCCAGGGCCGCCAGCGGCAGCTGGAGGATACCCTGATTCAGATGGATGAGCGGAAGGCCCGGCTGGACGATCAGGCCGCCGCGCTCCAAAGCCGGCAGGATACGCTCCGGCAGGAGCTGGACCAGATTCAAACCCGCTCTGCCCAGACCGCCGCCGACACCAGGGGGGCCCGCGCCCGCATTGAGATCCTGGAGGGCTCCGCCGCCGCGCTGCGGGCCCAGGCCGAGAGCACTGCCCAGGGGCACAGCCGCCTTCAGGAGCAGGCGGGGTCCATCAGCGGGGAGATTGCCAATCTGAATATGCGCCTGGCGGCTCTGGAGGCGGAGAGGGCCGCCTCGGAGAAGAGCCTGTCAGAGCTGGAGGCCCTGCGGGAGGATCTGTCCGGGGACAGGGCCCAGCGGGAGCGGATGATGGCGGAATTTCAGGACAAAAACGCCGCTTTGGAGGCGGAGATTCTGGAGAAGGAGCGCCAGCTCCAGGCCATCCGCCGGGAGAATCAGGCCCGTCAGGAGGCCGTTGGACGGGTCAGCCAGGAAAAGCTGGCGCTGGAGGCCAGGCGCAATCAGGCGGACAAAGAGGCCCGGGACAAAAATACCGAGCTTCTCTCCATGGAGCGGGAGGCCGCCGCCCTGGACCAGAAACGCGCCGCCGCCGCCATGGAGGAAAAACAGCTTCTGGATAAGCTGTGGGAGACCTACGAGCTCTCCCACGAGGCGGCCCGGGCCCAGCGGGTGGAGCTGGAGAGCGTGCCCAGGGCCCAGCGCCGGGTAGGAGAGCTGAAACGGAGCATCTCCGCCTTGGGAAACATCAATCTGGACGCCATTGAGGAATTCCAGCGCGTCAATGAGCGCTATACCTATCTGACCGGCCAGCGGGACGACGTGCGCCGGGCCAGGGAGGAGCTGGAGAGCATCATCGCGGACATCACCGAGGAGATGCGCTCCATCTTTGCCCGGCAGTTCAGCGTGATCAACGCCGCTTTTCAGCAGACCTTTCTGGAGCTCTTCGGTGGCGGCAAGGCCACCCTGGAGCTGGAGGACCCGGAGGACATTCTCAACTGCGGCATTGAAATCAAGGTACAGCCGCCGGGAAAAGCTCTGAAAATTATTACCCTCCTCTCCGGCGGGGAAAAGGCGTTTGTAGCCATTGCCCTGTACTTTGCCATACTGAAGGTCCGCCCCACTCCCTTCTGCGTCATGGATGAGATTGAGGCGGCTCTGGATGACGCCAACGTTACCCGCTTTGCCCGCTATCTGCGGCAGATGTCCGGCAAAACCCAGTTTATCGTTATCACCCACCGCCGGGGCACCATGGAGGAGGCCGACGTGCTCTACGGCGTCACCATGCAGGAGCAGGGGGTCAGCCGCCTGCTGACCATCAACCTCAACGACGTGGAGCGGGAACTGCACATCAAATGAGAGAAAGGAGCCGTAACCATGGGCTTTTTTGAAAAGATCAAGGCGGGCCTCACCCGCACCAGGGAGAATATCGGCCACTCCTTTGACAGCCTGTTTGCCGGCGAGCTGGACGACGATTTTTATGACGGGCTGGAGGAGACCCTCATTCTGGGCGACATGGGGGCGGAGACCGCCATGAACGCCGTGGAGCGCCTGCGGGAGCGGGTAAAAGCCGAAAAGGTGCGGGAGACCGGGGAGGCCCGGGCGTGCCTGCGCCGGATTTTGGCAGAGATGCTCCAGGTAGGGGAGCCCGCCCTCCGGCTGGACAGCAGTCCCGCGGTGGTGCTGTTCATCGGGGTCAACGGCGTGGGCAAAACCACCACCATCGGAAAGCTGGCTGCCCGGCTGAAGGGGGAGGGAAAGCGGGTGCTTCTGGCCGCCGCCGACACATTCCGGGCCGCCGCCGCCGACCAGCTGGAGATCTGGAGTCAGCGGGGAGGCGTGGAGCTGGTGCGCCAGCATGAGGGGGCCGACCCCGCGGCGGTGGTATTTGACGCCCTTACCGCCGCCAAAGCCAGGGGGAGCGACGTGGTCCTCATCGACACCGCCGGGCGGCTTCACAATAAGCAGAATCTCATGAACGAGCTGAGCAAGATCAGCCGGGTGGTGGACCGGGAGGTTCCGGGGGCCGCCCGGGAGACCCTGCTGGTGCTGGACGCCACTACGGGACAGAACGGTCTCATCCAGGCCAAGCAGTTCAGCCAGGCGGCGGGCGTCACCGGCATTGTCCTGACCAAGCTGGACGGAAGCGCCAAGGGCGGCATTGTGTTTGCCATCGCCCAGGAGCTCCGGGTGCCCGTAAAATTTGTCGGCGTGGGAGAGGGCATCGACGACCTGATGCCCTTTGAGGCGGAGAGCTTCGTGGAGGCTCTGGTATAATTTTTCTGGAACAAGCCAAAAGCGCCAGCTCTCCCTGCAGCAGGAGGCGGAACAGGGCGGGTGGGGCATCAAAGACATAGATAGAATAAGGAGCTTGCTGTTATGAAACTGGTACTGGCCAGCAAAAACCCCCACAAGCTGGAGGAACTCCGGGCCATTCTCGGGGACCTGGAGGTGGAAATCATCCTGGAATCGGACGCCGGGGTGGATGTGGACGTGGAGGAAACCGGGACTACGTTTGAGGAGAATGCCCGGCTGAAAGCGGAGGCGGTTATGAAGGCCTGCGGCCTGCCGGCCGTGGCCGACGACTCGGGCCTGTGTGTGGACGCCCTCAACGGGGCACCAGGGGTCTACTCCGCCCGGTATGGCGGGGAGGGGCTGGACGACGCGGGCCGCTACCGCCTGGTGATGGACAACCTGCGGGGGATGCTGGACCGGCGGGCGAAGTTTGTCTCCTGCATCTGCTGCTGCTTCCCCGACGGGAGGGTGATTGAGGCCCGGGGAGAGTGCCCTGGCACCATCGCCTACGCGCCCCAGGGGACCAACGGCTTCGGTTACGACCCGGTCTTTTTCGTGCCCGGTCTGAAGAAGACCTTCGCTCAGATGACCCCCGAGGAAAAGAACGCCGTATCTCACCGGGGAAACGCCCTGCGCGCTTTTGCGGAGAAGCTGAAGGAAACCTTGCATTAGGGCTTGTTTGAAAATTGTCAACACGCCCAGACAACGGACTTTTTTCCGCCATACCACGTTAAAAATTCCTGAAATACACAGAGTATTCCTGCGAATTTTTTCCTTGTCTGGCGAAAAAATTTCTCGCCGTTGGTCATATTGCCAATGATCAAACAGGCCCTAAGCGAACAAGGAGGACGCCATGGATTTGACAAGCAGACAGCGGGCCCAGCTCCGGGGGCTGGCCAACAGCATCGACACCATTGTGCATATCGGAAAGGACGGCATCGGCGAAAACCTCACCCGGCAGGCTGACAGTGCGCTGGAGGCCCGGGAGCTCATCAAGTGCAAGGTTTTGGAAAACAGCCTGCTCTCCAGCCGGGAGGCGGCACAGGAGCTGGCCGGGGCCACCCGCAGCGAGGTGGTGCAGGTCATCGGGACAAAATTTGTGCTGTACCGTCCAACCCATAACAGGGAAAAGAAGGATAGAATCGTTTTAATTCCGGACAAAAAGCGGAAATAACGCGGTAAGGAGGGCACACGGCAATGAAGCTGGGTATCTATGGCGGGACCTTCAACCCGCCCCATCTGGGCCATGTCACTGCGGCCCGGTTCGCCATGGACGCGCTGGGTCTGGACAAGCTGCTGCTGATTCCGGCGGCCCATCCTCCCCATAAGTCTCTGCCGGAGGACGCCCCTTCACCGGAGGACCGGCTGGCTATGGCGGAGATTGCCGCCGACGTGCTCCTTCTGCCCGGGCGGGCGGAGGCCAGCGGCATGGAGCTCTCCCGTCCCGGCCGCAGCTATACCGCCGACACCCTGCGGCAGCTCCGGGAGGAATATCCCGGCGCGGAGCTGTGGCTGCTGATGGGCACGGATATGTTTCTCACCCTCCAGCACTGGCGGGAGCCGGAGGCGATTTTGTCTCTGGCGGGGGTATGCGCCTTTGCCCGCAGCCAGGAGGACTGCGAAGAGGCCCTGAGGGGGCAGGCGGACTATCTGCAAAAAACCTTCCAGGCCAGGGTGCGCACCGTCCGTCTGCCGGAGATTGTGGACATCTCCTCCACCCGCCTGCGGGAGCTGCTGGAACGGGGGGAAGGCCAGGAGTATCTCCCCCCCTCGGTCTACGGGTACATCATCCGCAGGGGGCTTTACGGCGTCCGCCGGGATTTGAAGTGCCTGCCGGAGCGGGAGCTGCGGGCCTGCTCCTATTCCATGATGCGGGCCAAGCGCATCGCCCATGTACAGGGAGCCGAGGAGGAGGCCGTCCGTCTGGCCCGCCGCTGGGGAGCCGACCCGGTCAAGGCCGCCCGCGCCGCTATTCTCCACGACTGCACCAAATATCTGGAGCGGGAAGAGCAGTTGCAATTGTGTGAAAAATATGGTATCGTACTGGACGAGCTGGAGCGGCAGGCGGTAAAGCTGCTCCACTCCAAGACCGGCGCCTGGATTGCCCGCGACGTGTTCGGCGCGGACGACGAGGTCTTTGAGGCCATCTATTGGCACACCACCGGGAAAGCGGATATGTCCCTGCTGGATAAAATCCTCTACATGGCGGACTACATGGAGCCCAACCGGGATTTTCCCGGTGTGGAGCGGCTGCGGACGCTGGCCTATGAGGACCTGGACGCGGCGGTAATCGCCGGATGCGAGACCAGCATTCAGGAGATGGAGGACCGTGGACTGGAGGTCCACCGGAATACATTGGCGGCGCGGGACTTTCTGCTGAAAAACGGGAAAGGAACTGGCAATTCATGACTCCAAGACAGAGAAAAAACGAACAGGGGGGCGCGCGGCTCCAACGGGACGGCGGCGGGGCCTCCGGTTCCCGGGGCAAAAAGCGGCGCGGCTCCGGCGCCTGGGCCAGGCTGCCCATCGAACAGAAGGTCCTGCGCATCGCTTTTCTGATTGTCACCATTGTGGCCGCAGTCATTGTGGTGGGATTTATCATTTTTAATCTGCTGAGCGCCCCGCCTGACGTGGGGAACGGCACCACGGACCGCCTTCCACAGACCACTACGGTGATCAATGAGAAGGGGGAGGAAGTGGAGGTGGAGATCCCCGCCCTTTCAGGAGACCGGAAGAAGCAGTTCTATACCGTTCTGGTCATAGGACAGGACACCTTCGGCGGCGGCAACACCGACACCATGATGCTGGGGGCCTATGACGTGCCCAACCAGAAGCTCAGTGTCATGAGCCTGCCCCGGGATACTTTTGTGGAGTACCGGGGGCGCAACGTGCTCCTCAACTCTGTCTTTAACCGGGCCGGCGGAGGAGAGAGCGGCATTGAGGCGCTGAAGCAGGAGGTGGGCCAGCTTACCGGCGTTACCCCGGATTTTTATGTAATCGTCCAGTGGGAGGCCGTGGGAGAGCTGGTGGACGCCATTGGGGGCGTGGAGTTCGAGGTGCCCTTCGCCATGTACTACAACGACCTGTCCCAGGGATTTAAAATCGACCTGAAGGGCGGCCTGCAGGTCCTGGACGGCACCGGGGCCATGGGTCTGCTCCGCTGGCGGCACAACAGCATCGGCGACACCGGAAAAATTGATTACAGCTACGGCTACGCCGAGGGCGATATCGGCCGCATCCGCACCCAGCAGGCTTTTTTGACAGCTACGCTGACCAAGTGCCTCCAGCCTTCGGTGTTGCTGCCCAATCTGCTGGAGTATATCAATATTTTCGTGGAAAATGTGGACACCGACCTGACCATTCCCCAGCTGGCCTATTTTGCCAAGTCCGCCGTGGGCCGCCTGAATATGGCGGATGTGGAGTTTATCACCATGCCCTACAAATCCGCCGGAGATGGGGCCCATGTGCTCCCCATCGGCCGGGAGCTTCTGGAGGTAGTCAACGCCCACTTCAACCCCTATCTGGAGGACCTGCGCCTGGGCGAGCTGAAGCTGGTTACGTCCATCGTGCCCCTCACCACCCCTACGCCGCCTGTGGCGGATACCCCCGAGCCTGTGGAACCCACCCCTCCGGAGCCGGATATCACCGGCGCGCCCGTCCCCACGGACCCGTTGGACCCTGGACAGCCGGAAGTCCCGGTATCTACGCCGGACGGCGGCGCCAGCTCCCCTCCGGCGGCGGAATCTCCTTCCCGCCCGCCCGCCAGTCCCCCCGCTCAGAGCACCCCTGCCCAGAGCACATCCACGCCGGAGCCCACAGGCGTTCAGACCCCGGCGCCCCCTTCCGCGGAGCCCGCGCCGCCCACCCCGCCCGTGCCGGTGCAGCCGGACCCCCCGTCGGATATCTACGGTCCCGGCATGGAACCCCTGGAATAGCCCTGCTTCCAGGGGGGCGGGCGCTCAGAATGGCCTGTGCGCAGACCCTTGGAAGAGCGGCTGCGAAGAGTTTCATTCACAATCAAAATTGCCCATAGGGGCAGACACATTTTAAAGAGGAGGAACTGCCTATGACACCCAAAGAGATCGCCCTGTCCTGCGTCCGGGCGCTGGACGCCAAAAAGGGCCAGGATATCAAGCTGCTGGAAACCGGCTCGCTCACCACCCTGGCCGATTATTTCGTCATCTGCACCGCTACTTCCACCACCCAGATTAAGGCGCTCTGCGACGAGTGCGAGCGGGTTCTCAAGGAGCTGGGCGAGCCCCCCCACCACATTGAGGGGCATCGGGGCGGCTCCTGGGTGCTGCTGGATTTCTCCGCCGTGGTGGTCCATGTGTTTAACGACGAGGCCCGCAAGTTTTACGACCTGGAACGTCTGTGGAGCGACGCTGTACCGGTGGATCTCAGCAGTGTGCTCACCCGGGACTGAGCGCTTTTAGAAAAACCTGGTATAAATAAAACGATCGCCGTCCATACTGTAGGTACGCTACATATGGACGGTGATATTTTATGACAAATTGCAAGGCAAAATCGTGCGGACGGCTGCGCCGCTGGGAACTGGCCCTGCTGCTGGGCGCGGCGCTGGCGGCCCTGCTGGGAGTGTGGCTGGACCGGCAGCAATCTGAGCTGGCGGACAAGGTGATCCGCCTGCACGTTATTGCCAATTCCGACAGCCCGGAGGATCAGGCCCTGAAGCTGGAGGTGCGGGACCGCATCTTAGCGGAGGCCGAGGCCCTCTTTACAGCCGGAGCCAGTCTGGAGGAGGTCCGCGCCGCCCTGGAAGAGGCCTTGCCCACCCTGGCCGCCGCCGGAGCGGAAGCTGTGGCCGCCTGCGGATACCGCTATCCAATAACAGCCTCTCTGGAGGATGGGGTGTGGTTTCCCACCAAGGAGTATGGCAGCTTTGCCCTCCCTGCGGGGCAGTACACCGCCCTGCGGGTGGTAATCGGCAGCGGCGGCGGGCAGAACTGGTGGTGTGTTGTATTTCCGCCCCTGTGCCTGGGCTCTGTCAGTGAGACTGCGGCCGAGACCGCCGCTTCCGGCGGTTTTTCCGACGACCAAATCGCCCTGATCTCCGGCGAGGACGAGGGATATGTGGTGAAATTCAAGGCTATTGAGCTCTGGGAGCAGTTCCGGTCCTGGGCGGAGGGCGGCTGACGTCCGTCGGACAGAAGGCGCCGTCAGACCGGACGCCAAAGGACGCGGGGACGCTTTTTGCGGCCGGCGCACAGGACACAGGGACGCCGCCGTACACCAATCCGCCGGATTCCGCATAAGCTGAAAGGGAGGAATCAGCTTATGCAGATCACAGAGCACATTTTAACCGGAAACGACTGCTACAAAGCCGGGCGGACCATAACGCCCAAAGGGATTATGGTTCACTCCACCGGGGTGGCCCAGCCCAGGGTGGAGGTTTTTCTGGACGCCTGGAACAAGCCGGATGTAAGCACCTGTGTACACGCCTTCGTCCACCAGGGGGGCGTAGTGGAGACCCTGCCGTGGAACTGGCGGGGCTGGCACGCCGGCCCGCCGCCGAAGGGAGGTGTCTCCGCCAACAATACCCACATCGCCTTTGAGATTCTGGAGCCCGCCGGGCATACCTACCAGGGGGGCTCCATGGTGGGGTACGATGCGGAGAAAAATGCAGGCTATTTTGCCGCCGTCTACCGCAATGCCGTGGAGCTGTGCGCCTATCTGTGCCGCCGCTACAATCTGGACCCAATGGAGGATATCCTGGACCACCATGAGGGCTATCTCCGGGGTATTGCCACCAACCACGCAGATGTGGCGCACTGGTTTCCCAGACACGGAAAGAGCATGGATACCCTCCGGGCCGATGTCAAGGCGGAGCTGGAGGGAGGTGAGACCGTGACACAGGAACAGTTTGACGCCCTTCTCGCCGCCCACAGACAGGAGGTGGAGGGCCGCCCCGCTGAGACCTGGGCGCAGATGGCCTGGGAGAAGTCGGTGGCGGCGGGTCTCTTTGACGGCACCAAACCCCAGGCTCCCCTCACCCGGGAGCAGGCCGCCCTGGTGCTGGAGCGCCTGGGGCTGCTGGAAAAGCCCTGACCGAGCGGCTCTCCCAGCCTGGGGCGTGAAAAAGCCGCTTCCGCGGCGGTCCTCGAGCGCCTTGTCCATGTGCAATGGATACAGCACCCCGGCAGGAACGGAGCATCCTGCCGGGGTGCTGTCTTCTGTGCGCGGCTTATATAGTCGCCGCAGTTGAAAAAGCGCAGCATGCGCTTTTTCCTCCAGTGGGCCA
>CANDFO010000047.1 GCA_947384055.1 uncultured Flavonifractor sp. | reverse complement strand
CGTTGTCGCCCACATTGTCGGCGATGGTGGCGGGGTTGCGGGGGTCGTCCTCGGGGATGCCCGCCTCCACCTTGCCCACCAGGTCGGCGCCCACGTCGGCGGCCTTGGTAAAGATGCCGCCGCCCACACGCCCGAACAGGGCCATAAAAGAGGCTCCCATGCCGAACATCACCATGGTCTGGGCGATGTGCTCCGGGCCGTACCCGGCGACATATTTGAGGATATGGAACCAGACGGACACATCCAGCAGGCCCAGGCCCACCACCGTAAAGCCCATTACCGCGCCGGAAGAGAAGGCCACGTTGAGGCCCCGGTTGAGGCTTTCATGGGCGGCGTTGGCGGTGCGGGCGTTGGCGGAGGTGGCGATTCTCATGCCGATAAACCCGGCCAGAGCGGAGTAGATGCCGCCGGTGAGGAACGCGAAGGGGATAAACCAGTTGTCCAGCAGTCCTACCCAGGCCAGCACCAGCAACACCAGAAAGACCACCACAAAAATTTTCGCCACGGTGGTGTACTGCCGGCGCAGGTAGGCGTTTGCGCCGGAGCGGATGGACGCGGCCAGCTTCTGCATGAGCTCTGTGCCTTCAGAGAACTTCATAACCTTCTGGCACTGGACCCAGGCAAAGACTAGTGCGACGCCGGCCCCAACTAAGCCGAGCCAAAACAGGTTTTCGAGCAACGTAACCAACTCCTTTGTTGTCTTATGTGCTCCGTAAGCCGGAGCTTCTCTCTCCCTTGGATAGGTTAATTTTAACTCAGAAGTCCGCCCCAATGCAAGGGCAACTTAAAAAAGAAAAGTGTCAAACCGGAAGGTTTGACACTTTGTACAAAAATCCAGTAAATTTAAGAGCGCTTCCAGGCGTTTTTACTAAACAGCACCAGCACCGGAAGGATCTCCAGCCGCCCAATAATCATGCACAGGGAGAGCACCAGCTTGGATACCGGGGAAAAGGCGGAAAAGTTTCCCATCGGTCCCACTGCTTCCAATCCCGGACCAATGTTGCTGATGCAGGATACCACGGCGGTAAAGGTGGTGCCGAAGGTGAAGTTGTCCACCGCCACCGCCAGGGTTGCCAGCAGGATGATGAAGATATAGGCGGCAAAGAAAATATGCACCGAGCGCAGGGCGTCCTCCTCCACTACCCGGCCGTCCAGCTTGACCACGTTGACGGACCGGGGATGGATGACCTGACGGATCTCCCTGCCGATACAGCGGCACAGCAGGAGCACCCGGGAACACTTGAGGCCCCCGCCGGTGGAGCCGGCGCAGGCGCCGATGAACATGAGCAGTACCAGCAGCACCCGGGAGAATTCCGGCCACAGGTCAAAATCCACGCTGGAGAAGCCGGTGGTGGAGATGATGGAGCCCACCTGAAAGGCGGCATGGCGCACAGCCTCTCCCAGGGTGGGGTAGAGTCCGGAGATATTCAAAGTAATGAGCAGGATGCTCCCCGCCACCACGGTCAGGAAAAAGCGCAGCTCATCGCTCTGGAGCACCTGCCGCGCCTTGCCGCAGAGGAGCAGGAAGTACATGGAGAAGTTGACGGAGAACAGGAGCATAAACACGGTGATGATAATCTCCACGGCGGGGCTGCCATAGGCGGCGATGGAGGTATTGCGCACGGCGAAGCCGCCGGTGCCCGCTGTGGCGAAGGAGTTCACCAGGCTGTCAAACCAGGGCTGGCCCGCCAGCCGGAGGCAGAGCACCTGAAGACCGGTGAGGGCGCAGTAGATGCCATAGAGAATTTTTGAGGACTGGCTGGTCTTTGGCACCAGCTTGCTGACGATGGGGCCGGGGCTCTCTGCCTTCATCAGGTGGAGGGTCCGCCCACCCAGACCGGGCAGGAGGGCGATGGCCAGAATCAGCACCCCCATGCCGCCCATCCAGTGGATGAAGGACCGCCAGAACAGGATGCAGCGGGGCAGGGGTTCCACTGCCGTCAGAATGGAGGCCCCGGTGGTGGTAAAGCCGGAGACCGCCTCAAAAAAGCAGTCGATGTAGGTGCGAAAGAGCCCCAGCTCCGGATAAATCCGTCCGCACAGATAAAAGGGCATGGCCCCAAAGCCCCCCATCAGCAGCCAGATCAGGGCCACGGCGAAAAAACCCTCCCGGGGGAAAAAGTGGTCGTCGCTGCGGATGTGGGCCAGCAGGAGCCCTATGGCGGCGGTCAGGGGAAGCGTAATCAGAAAAGGCATGGGGTTTTCCTGATAGACCAGGGAGACCAGCAGAGGGAGCACCATGGCGGCGGATTCCACCAGAAGCACCTTGCCGGTGAGCTTGAATACCAGCCTGAAATTCATTGCACAGCCCCCATATCCAGCAGGGTCTCCTCATAGATATCGTTGATATCCAAAATGCCGTGGTTCCGGGAGACGATAATGACGGTATCACCCGCCTGGATGGAGGAGGAGCCGTCGGGAATGATCACCCGGCCCTGGTGGAGCAGCACGGCGATGAGGATGCCCTTTTTCAGGCGCAGCTCTTTGAGGGGAATGCCCAAATTGCGGGTGGTGTCGTTGACTTCAAACTCCATGGCCTCGGCGTGGCCCCCGGCAATGCGGTACAGGGCGTTCATAACGCTGCCCTTGGAGTTCTGCATGCCCCGGACCACCTGGAGGATCTGGCTGGCGGTGATGAGTTTGGGGGAGATGACGCTGTCCAGCCCCACAGACTGGGCAATGCCCGCGTAGTTCTCCCGGTTGCACTTGGCGATCACCTTTTTCATCCCCTGCTGCATGGCGTACAGGGAGATGATCAGATTGTCCTCATCCCGGTCGGTGAGGGAGATAAAGGCGTCGGAGTCGGCCAGGTCCTCCTGCTCCAGCAGCTCCTGGTCGGTGCCATCGCCGCAGAGGACCATGGTGTGGGGCAGCACCTCGGACAGCTGGCGGCAGCGCTCCATATTCCGCTCCACAATTTTTACCCGCATGTCCAGACGCTCCAGAATGACGGTCAGATAGTGGGTAATGCGCCCGCCCCCGACAATAAAGACCTTGCGCACCTTTGGCGTATAGCGGCCCAGCAGCTTGAAGAAGTCGGTAAGTCCGGTGGGCTGACCGATCAGGTAGAGCCGGTCCTCGGCCTGGGGGACAAAGGAGCCGTCAGGTATAATCACCTGCTCCCCCCGCTCGGCGGCGCAGAAGAGCATGGGCAGCTCCTGGATATGCCGGGCAGAGGCCGACAGGGGATGTCCCGCGAAGAAGTCATCCGCCTGAACCCGGAAGCCCATCAGCTCCACCCGTCCCCGGCAGAAGGTCTCGATGTTGGCGGCGGAGGGGAAGCGCAGCAGCCGGGAGATCTCCACGGCGGTGGCGTTTTCCGGGTTGATAACCATGTCGATGCCCAGGTCCTGCTTGAGCATGGACAGCTCCAGGGCGTATTCCACGCTGCGCACCCGCGCAATGGCATATTGGGCCCCCAGCCGCTTGGCGGTGCGGCAGCAGATCATATTTACCTCATCCAGGCTGGTGGCGGCAATGATCACATCGGCGTTTTCCGTACCGGCCTCCTTCAGAGCGGACAGGGTCGCGCCGTTGCCCTTGACGCACATGACGTCCAGGGATTCAGAGGCTCGGCGCAGAGCCTCGTCGTTGGTGTCGATAATGGTGACGTTGTGCTCCTCCTGGGAGAGGTGCTCCGCCAAGGTATAGCCGACCTTGCCGTCTCCCACGATGATAATATTCAAGCCGTTTCATCCTTTCGGGGCTGTGCCCCACACGTTTGCACTGCATATCTTAAACCTTTCCCGCGCCATATGCAAGGACTGCCGCGTATTTTGCCGAAACCGGATTGGACGCCGCAGGCGGAGCTTCCATTTTTCCAGCCTGCGCCGCTGCGAATGTCCTGGCTGACCTCTTATTTATAATTGCAATTTGCCGATATTGTTTGATGAATGCCGGGAAAAATTCCAGTAAAGGTAGTCAGGGAAACGCTGACCCAATCATCATACGCGGCCTGGCGGAACACCGTGCATGGGGGTTGAGTCGGCCGGACGTTGAAAAGGAGTGGGATTTATGTCAATAGAAGAGACGGTCGTAGGCGAGCTTGCCAAAAAAGTGCCTGTTGAGAAGATCTATGATGATGGCTTCAGGTCTGCTGTGATAGAAGTTGGACTTGGATTGAAAAGAGCGGTTAAACTAGTCCTTGCGCCGGTCACCGCCCTGGCGTGGGGATACGACAAAATCGCCGCGTATCTGGATTCCGCGATTCCCGCCTACTTTGAGTCGCGGAACATTGGCGAAGAGAAAATCATATCTCCGGATATAGCGGTGGCTATCCCCGCCATCGAAGCGATGAGATATACCAAGGATGAGATCAGGACCAAACTCTTAAATCTGCTGGGCGCAAGCATGAACAGTGATACGGCAGAATTTGTCCATCCTGCCTTTGTGGAAATTCTGAAGCAGATGACGCCCGATGAGGCAAAACTGTTAAATCAGCTGCCCAGGGAGTTTCTCTATGAGCCGATTATGGATATCGCGGTTGCAAAACCCCAGACAGACGGGGTATTCACCCTGTTCAGCTCTGTGGGGGTAATCGGCGAAGAGGCTCACTGCGAATTTCCGGATAAGACGCCGCTCTATTTGACCAATCTGACCCGGCTGGGGCTTGTGGATATTCCGGGAAATATAGCGCTTGCAGACAGCTGGCGGTATGACAAGATAAGAAAGAGCCCGGCATTTCTGGAGAAAGTGGAGCTTGCGGAAAAAGAGGGCAAGGTGCTGACCATCAAGAAGATGGTGGGGATTACCTCTATGGGTTCCGATTTAAGGAAAGCGTCTATATAATCTGCGGCAGTCTGCAACACTGACGGCAGACAGAGACGCCGGCGGGCGGATGCCCGCCGCGGGATAGCCGCTTCAGGGCCTGTTCAGGCGCCGCCCGCCGGGTTTTATGTCCTAATTGGGGAGAGACATCACGCGCGGCAGGAGGGCGCAGCATGCTGTACGACAATGTGGAATTTCCCGGAAGCACGGCGCTGAAGGCCGCTTTGCTGGAGGTGGAAGAATATCCCTACCATATGCACAAGGATGTGCTGGAAATTATCTTTACCCTGGAAGGCGCCGTAGAGCTCACCGTGGTCAATAATGTGCTGCGTATGGAGGAAGGGGACATCTACATCTGCAGTCCCAATGAGCTGCACCGTCTCCAGGTCATTGAGGGGACCGGAAATCTTGTCCTGTTGCTCCAGGTAAATCTGTCGGCCTACAAGCCGGAGTTCCCGGAGATCAATACCTATCAGTTTGCCAACAGCGCCATTGAGCGCAACCGCACCGGGGTGCAGATTCTGGGCAGCTATCTGAAAAAACAGCTTCCCCGCCTTCTCGCGGGGGAGCGGACGGACCAGAGGGAGCTGCGGGAGACGGGGGATAAGATTCTGCGCATCCTCATCAGGGAGTTCCAGTGCTATAATCTGGGGAAGTGCTACCCGGAGTTCAGCAAAATGTATCGGGACAACGAGGTGCAGCTGGGCCGTGTGCGCAGAATCAGCGACTATATTTATGCCAACTACAATCAGCCCATTAAGGTGGGGGACGCGGCGGCCACCGAGCATATCAGCGCCTATCATTTGACCCATATTATGAAAACCGGCACCGGGGTCAGCTTTCGGACCTTTCTGAATCTGGCGCGCGTGGAAAAATCGGCCGCTCTGCTGCTGGAAAATGAGAAAAGCCTCCAGACAATTGCCTATGAGTGCGGCTTTTCCAAATATAAGTATTTTACCGAGAGCTTTGAGCGGTCTTTCCGCATGACCCCCCAGCAGTACCGGGAGAAATACAAGGACCGGACCATCTTCCGGCAGAGCGGCCGCTACCGGAAGCTGGAGGGGCAGGAGCTGGAGGCGTGGCTGAAAAAGCTGGGCGGGAACCGGGAGGAAATTTTTCTGGATCTGTCCCAGCGGCGGCAGGAGACCTCTCTCTTCCGGCCGGCCTGCGTCAATCTGTGGGGGTTTCGCTACGACCATGTGACTGACTTCCCCCTGCTCAGAGAGCTGCGGAAGGAGCTGGCCTTTGAGACCATCGGGGTGGACGGCGATTTCCTGCGCCGGTACAGGAGCAGTCCGCGGGCTTTGGCGTATATCCTCTCCGATTTTCAGACCCTTCAGGTGGGGCTGCGCGTCCATGTCTCCGACGGGACCGCGCCGCAGATGCTGGAGGATTTTTTAAACCTGCTGGAGCGGCTGTGGGACAGGACCGCGCGGGAAAAGGTGGAGGTTTTTATCTCCGTCTCCGGGCCGGAGGAGGAGACGCGGGCCAAAACGCTGAGGAGAGCAGTGGAGCGCCGGGGGATGGACGCGCGCTTTGTGGAGGAGCGGCCTCCCCTGGCCGGGAACCTGATTTACGATTCAGGATATATGCCCTGCTTTCTGCTCCGCTCCCTGGCCGAGGGGGACCTGATGTACGCGGACCGGATTACCCTGTTGGAGGGGCATGGCGCCGCGGGAGAAAAGGGAGGGCTTTCCCTGCTCACCGAGCGTGGGCTGAAAAAGCCGGTGTATCATCTGCTGTCTATGACGGGGAAGATGAGTTCCCGGCTGACTGCGCGGGGAGACATGTACTTTGCCGCCCGGACAGCGGGCAGCGAGGATTTCCAGATTCTGCTCTACCACTGTGATAAGAGCTTCGACCCCCTTTTTGAGGACCCTGTCAAGGCACAGGAGCACATCCATTTTCTGGACTTTATGGCTCAGAACTGCGATAACAACCGCGTTGTCTCTCTGCGCCTTGACCACATGCAGGGGCGGTACGCCCTGCGGAAATATTGTCTTTCACCGGAGGACTATGTATCCAAGTATAAAAACGCCCCGTTTCTCTCCTGTGAAACCCTTTCAGAAGAGACACTCCGGGTCCTGAACGCGACTTTGGCCCCGGCAGAGAGCCTGACCATGCTGGAGCCGAAGGGGTGCTGCCGCCTGGAACTGGAGCTCCGGCCCTTTGAGGTCGTCCTCCTCTCTTTTGAAAAACTTTAAACGGCAAGGCCGGCTTAACGCCGGCCCTGCCGTTAGCCTATCGAAAAAGGCCAGAGGCCTTTTTCGATAAAAGGGATACGGCCTGCCGCGCGCACCCTTTGGGCACACTTGCAGGCCGAGAAGTGTCATTTTCGAGGCACATGTCCCCGAAAATGACCTGTTTTGGCTCTATTTTGCCGCCCTCGGGCGGCAAAACTCTGCGAGGCTTTCCCGTGGGGGAAGCTTTTCGACAGACTGACGGCAGGGCCGGCTTAACGCCGGCCCTGCCGTTTACTTTTCTGCGGACATTTCCGGCAGCCGCAAAAAGAGTGGAATCAACAGCACGGAATTATCCACAGATAAATGGGTTGTGCACAGGACAAATATTATTTATTATCTTAAAAAGCGGACAAATGACATCGCGTTTGTTGTATACAATGCAAAACCGCTGGACAAAGACTGACAAAATGGCGCCTTTTGAATAGAAGAGAAGGAGAGAAGAAATATCAAGCCCGAAGCCGAAGGGGGACGCCCCTCCGTCCGGGCAAGGCGAGGTGTTCCGCGCCTGTTCCAGCCGGTATCCCGGCCAGCGCGTCCCCAATGACGCAGTGCCGGCAGAAACCGGCGCCGTGTGAAACCAAGAGGAGGATCTATCCATGGAAAACAACGAGAAAAAAATGCTTACCACGGCTGACCTGAACCGAACGCTGGGTAAAAAGGAGCTCTACTCTGTCGCCTTCGGCCATGTCATCGGTTCCGGTGTCTTTTCCCTGATCGGCATCGGCATTGGCATGACAGGTAAGTCCGCCTTTATCGGCATCCTGCTTTCTGCCGTCTTTATTCTGCTTCAGGCCCTGCCCTTTATGGTAATGGCCGGGACCGCCCGCTTCCGCGGCGGCTACTACTCCATCATGGGAACTCTGTGGGGCAAGAAATTCGCCGGCTTCTACATCGTCGTCTTTTTCTTTTCCAACGTCTCCCTGGCGATGTATGCCATCAGCTTTGCGCAGTACCTCCAGGCAGTGCTTCCCGGCCTGCCCGTCACTCCCGTGGCCTTCGTGGTCATGACGGTGTTCTTCGTCACCAACCTGCTGGGGATTGAAGGGGCCGCCAAGCTGGAGATCGTTATGGACATCATTCTGGCCGCTGCCCTGACCCTGTTTATCGTATTTGGCATGCCCAAGGTGGACTACGCCAACTTCCTGACCGTGGACTTCATGCCAAACGGTGTGGGCGGCGTCATCACCTGTGCGGTTCTGCTCACCTGGGCCACCGCCGGCGGCATCGACATGGTCAACCTGTCCGCCGAGGCGAAGAATCCCACCAAGGACCTGCCGCAGGTCATCATGGTCTCCACCATTGCCATTGCGGTGTTTTATGCCCTGATCGGCGTGGTCGCCGCCGGCGTGCTGCCCGTGTCTGTGACGGCCGACCAGCCCCTGGATATCGTGGCGAAGGAGATCTTCCCCAACGCTCTGTTCCTGTTCTTTGTAATCGGCGGCGCTCTGCTGGCCCTGTCCACAACGCTGAACGCTACCTTCGCCTGGATCACCAAGCCCGTGCTGCAGGCCTGCAACGACGGCTGGCTGCCCCGGAAGCTGGGCTACATTCACCCCAAGTATAAGACGCCCATGCTCATTCTGGTGCTCTTCTACATCATCGGCCTGATCCCCATTTTCTCCGGCCTGAATATCGGCGTTATCGCGGACCTGGCGGTGCTGCTGAGCAATGTGCTCTTCACCTTCATCTGCTTTGGACTGGTGTTCCTGCCCAAGCGGATGCCCGAGCTCTGGGAGAAGTCCGCGTTCCGCTGCGGCAAAGGGAAGCTGTGGTTTTACGCGGCCTGCGGCGGCATATCTTCCTTCGTTATGATGGTGGTAATGTGGATGGATGTGGATATCACCCATGCCATCGGCGTGGCTGCTATCGTGGTAATAGCCTATCTCTTCGCCCATTTCCGGCTCAAGAGCGGCGCCGTCAAGATGGAGGACAGCTTCGAGGCGCTGTAGTGGACTGCGCTGTCCGGCATATAAAAGGAAGGAGTATCTTAGTAAAATGAAAAAGGATTATCCCAACATGTTTAAACCGCTCCGTATTCGGGGCAAAACCCTGAAAAACCGGATTGAGGTAGCCCCCATCTCGGTTTTTGACCTGGATACCACACCTGAGCGCCACCCCTCCGAGCGGGATATGCAGTTCTTTCGGATGCGGGCCATGGGCGGCGCCGCCATTGTCACCCTGGGCGACTGCATTGTTCACCCCACCGGGGAGGACTCCGGACTGCTGGGCTCCCCCAAAATCCTGGCCGCTAACGTTGATAATCTGCCCTTCCTGACCCGTATTGCCGATGAAATCCACCGCTACGGCGCCCTGGCCAGCATTGAGCTCAACCACGCCGGCATGCTCCGGGCCAGCGAAGGCGTCCAGGCCTGGGGTCCCGATTACATCAATTTCGACGAAACACCTACCATCGCCCCCCTGTCTGACCAGTCCGCCTCTGACGAGCCTGTCTACCGCAAGGGCGAGGTCCTCTATATGACCGAGGAAATGATTGAGACAGTCGTCGAGGCCTTCGGCCGGGCCGCCGAGCAGTCCAAGATCTGCGGCTTTGATATGGCGATGATCCACGCCGGTCACGGCTGGCTCATCCACCAGTTCCTGTCCCCCACCACCAACCACCGCACCGACCGCTTCGGGGGCAGCATCGAAAACCGCTGCCGCCTGCTGCTGATGATCATCGACCGGATGCGCCGGTACTGCGGCGAGGACTACATCATCGAGGTCCGCATGAGCGGCACCGAGTACGTGGACGGCGGCTTTACGCTGAAGGACGCCGTGGAATTTGCCAAGCTGATGGACGGCAAGGCCGATATCGTCCACGTCTCGGCCTGCAATTTCTACTTTCCCGAGACCGAATGCCTTATGGTTCCCGGCGTCTTTGACGATGAGGGGCACAACCTGTACCTGGCCGAGGAGATCAAAAAGCACCTCAAGCATACCTATGTGGCCAGCGTAGGCGCCCACCGGACCCCCAAAACCATTGAAAAAATTCTGGCGGACGGCACTGTGGACATCATCTCGGTCTGCCGCGCGGTCAACGCGGACCCCATGTTCGTCAACAAGCTCAAGCGCGGCCAGGAAAACGAGATCCGCCCCTGCCTGCGCTGCAACAAGTGCATTGCGGACTATCAGACCCGTATTACCAAGTGTGCCATCAATCCCACCCTTGACCGCCCGGAAGATGTGGTAATGCCGCTTCTGCCCGCCACGCCAAAGAAAGTCCTCATCGCCGGCGGCGGTCCCGGCGGTCTGGAGGCGGCCATTGTCGCCAGGGAACGGGGCCATGAGGTCATTCTCTGCGAGAAAACCGGCGCTCTGGGTGGCCTTCTGCGCTACGCCAGAAAGGTTCCCTTCAAAAGGGAAACTGTCCAGTTTGTAGATCACCTGATCAATAAGGCGGCCCGCATGGGGGTGGACATCCGGCTCAATACCGAGGTGACCGCTGAGCTTGTCCAGGCCATTGACCCTGATTTCACTATCGCCGCGGTGGGTTCCAGAGCTTTGATTCCCGGCATCAAGGGCGTGGAAAAGGCCTGCCCCATCATGGATATGTACGACGGCAAGGTCCAGGTGGGCCAGAAGGTGGCCATCGTGGGCGGCGGTTTGGCCGGCACCGAGGCCGCGATCGACCTGGCGGCAGAGGGCAGAGACGTGGTTCTGGTGGAGATGGGCACTGACATTGCCCGCGACGCCAACTCGATTCATAAGCCCCAGATGATGAGAAAAATCGCCACATTGGGGGACAAGCTCACCATCCTGCGCAGTACTGCCTGTAGTGAAATCACAGACGAAGGCATCGTCTGCACTGATAAGGAAGGCAAGCCCCTGACCATTGAAGCCGATACCGTTATCCTTTCCACAGGCATGGTTCCCCTGACCGAAACGGCGGACGCCCTGGAAGAGCCCTCCCGCGACTTCCGCATGATCGGCGACTGTAAGAAACCCCGCCAGATTGCCGAGGCGATCCGGGAAGGATATGACGCCGCTATGGAGATTTGACCCTCCGTTTTCTGGACAAGCAGACGACACACATCTCCCCCCAAAAGCCCCGGCCCGCCGCACTGCGGCGGGCCGGGGCTTTTTAAAGCAGTTCCGGCTGGGACGCTATTCCCTTTCTGCGGCTGCGGCCGGCAGCCGGGCAGTATATCTCCGGATTAGAACCGTGACCAGCAGGGCGGTGGTCAGCTCTGTCACCGGCATGGCCCACCAAAGTGCGTCAGGCCCAAACAGAGCGGGGAGGATGAAAATCAGGGCTCCGCTGAGCAGGCTCCCACGCAGTACCGAAATGCCGAAGGAGGCTTTTGGCCTCATAATGGCCTGGAAATAATATGTGGAAAAGACATTGTAGGAAAGGAGCAGAAACGAGATAAAATAGGTTCTGGTGATGCCCGGAGCGATGGCCAGGACCTCTGGCGTGGCGTCCATAAAGGCCCTGACCAGCGGAATAGGGAAGGCCAGCGCCAGGGCCGTTTCCACCACACCGAACACCGCACAGGTGAGCAGCGCCAGCTTCAATGTGCCGGTTACGCGTTCCGTTTTTCTCGCGCCGAAGTTGACGGAGATCAGCGGCTGGGCCGCCTGGCCGATGCCGTAGGCGCAGGCCTGCGCAAAGGTGCTGATGTTGATGATAAGGCCATAGACCGCCAAGGCGGCGCTGCCGCTGTACCGCATAATCTGGTTGTTAAACAGCATGGACAAAATGCCCATGGCGATATCAATGAAAAATGAGGAAAAGCCTGTGCGCCCAATGAGCAGCAGACTGGGAAGCAGCGGCTGCGGCGCGGCCAGCCGCAGCGTGCATTTGGGGGAGAAAAAATGACCGCACAGAATCAGGATAGTGAGCAGCTGGCCCAGGGCGGTAGCCAGTCCCGCCCCCTTAAGCCCCATATCGGCACCAAACACGAGGCACCAGTCTCCCGCGATATTGAATACGCCCCCCGCCAGAACAGCGGCGGTGGCCCGGGCGGGCGCACCGTCGTTGCGAAGGAAGGCAGCGATAAACTGACTGAACAAAAACAGCGGAATGGCCGGCCGGATCCATTTCAGATAGGCCCGCGCTTTCGGAACCAGGAAATCATCAGCGCCAAAGAGCCGGAGCATCGGGACTTCCAAAAGCAGTATAGTGGCCCATACAACCAGGGTTGTCGCGGTGATCGCGACCAGCGTAGCGGTAAAATACCGGTCGCCCTGCTTTCGGTTTCCGGCGCCCCGGGCCGTGCTCATCAGCACAGAGCCGCCGATGCCGAACAGAAGCCCCAGGCTGTAGATGATATTCCAGATGGGAGCCACCGTAGCCAGCGCAGCCGCCCCGGACGGTCCCTCGTACTGGCCGATGATGATGCTGTCCACCAGCGAGTAAATGGACGAAATCAGCGCGCTTCCAAAGGCGGCTGACAGGTATTTGAAATACAGCGCCTTAACATTGCCAGTCCGCAGGTCCACGAAGACTCCTCCTGATTAAAGTCAGCACACTTGAAAAAACGCATTTTCGTTTTTTCATCCGGCAGGCTGTGCCCGCTGCGCACAAATGTTGACTATGAAGTCTTTAGACGATAAAAACACCGGATAAGACGGCGGATACCAGCCTATCCAGTGTAAAATTTATATCTTTTGACAGGCTAATTATAGCAAGTTCGGTCGAAAAAGTCAATTGCTTCAAGGACGCCCGCCCGGAGCGGCGCGCAGGCGCGGGCCACATGCCGGGCAGGGGCGGAAAGAACAGGACCAGAATGGAGAACCTGTATCCACAACCGCTGAACGCCGGCCCTTTTTCTGCCATACCGCGTCAGTTTTCCCTGTAATCCGTCAGGATTCCCATGAGAGAACGATTCGTCCAGCAAAAAATTTCCTGCTACTGCGGCCGTATTCTCTTTTTCAAACAAGGCCTGATTTTCCGTGAATGTAAATAATTGTTCATAGTTTTTTAAAATCCATGCTTTACAATAACATTCTATTATCCAAAAAGCGCTCCCCGGCACGTATTCCGGGAAATACCCGGCGGGGCCCTGTTTGTTTCCACCACGAAGGATGCGCGGCAGGCGCGGAAAGGAGCACCCCATGGACCAGCACGATATCCTGATGTCCTACCTGCGGGTTACACAGCACATGTCCCAGCAGTTCCGCAGTCATTTTGGGCGGCTGAACCTGACATTCCCACAGGCGCTGGTGCTGACCGTACTGGGCGAGGGCGGAGAAATTCCCATCAGCGCTCTGGCCGAGCGCACGGGCAGCGCCAACAGCACCGTCTCCGGCATTGTGGACCGCCTGGAAAAGCTGGGGCTGGCCCAGCGGTGCCGCAGTACCAACGACCGGCGGGTTATTTATGTCTCCGCCACGGAAAAATATCACGCTCTGCGCAGTCAGGCGGCTACCGATGTCAGCGGGTATTTTAACGAGATTCTCCACGGGCTCACCGCCGAGGAGCGGTCGATGGTGGCCTCTGCCCTGAACATATTGGACGGCGCCCTTACCCGCTGGGAGGAAGTGGAAGCCTGTCAGTCCCCTGAAGAAGACATCTGACGTCTCCGGCCGCTCTTGTGAACTGCCGCGGGGGATTCTGGGCGCTGCCGAGTCAGCGGTCCCCCGGCGCGAAAAAAACTGTTTTATCCTGCGCCGCCTTGTGGTATAATAGCCGCGTAACGGCCGCATCCCGGCACAGCCCTCCGCCCGGCGGCGCTGGCCTGCAGCCCGTTTCGCGCCCGGTGAGGCAGTTCAAAAAGAGGTGAGCAATCTATGCCGACGAGAGGATACGGCACATATCGGGGCCGCAGCTGGTTTCGCACTTTTCTGATGATACTGATCGGCGTTCTGCTGGTTTTGCTGGTCCTGCTGATCGCCGCATTTTATCTGCTGGAACCCCATATCATTTACTCTGCCGACGGCATCCGCATTGAACTGCCTTTTTTGCAGGGAGAAAGCCAGGAACCCCCGGAGACGCTGGTGGTGGAGACCCTGTCCCCGACGCTGGCCACGCCCACCCCTGCGCCGGAGCCAACCCCGGAGCCCGTGCCTGTTTTTCACGGGGTTATGCTCCCGGCCGCGGCGCTCTATGACGGCACCGCCGGAAGCCAGGTGGAGGCCGCGGGGGGAAACGCCGCGGTATTTGACATGAAAACCGACGAAGGCGCGCTGAATTATATCTCTCAGCTGGAGCTGGCGGTTAAATCCAAGGTCTCCGCCTCTGACGGAGCCATTAACGCGGCGATTCAGCTGCTCAACGCCGGAGAGCTGTATACCGTGGCCCGGGTGTCCTGCTTCCGGGACAACACCGTTCCCCGCTCCAATATGGACATGTCCATCCGCAGCAGCGCGGGCAACTGGCGGGATGCCGGCAATTACCGCTGGCTCAGCGCCGCCAACGCGGAGGCCAGGGCCTATGTTACCGGCGTGTGCAGGGAGCTGGCCCAGCTGGGCTTTGACGAGCTGCTGCTTGACAACTGTTCCTTCCCCAACCAGGGGCGGACCAACACCATCCGGGCCGGGGAGCTCTACGATCCCGCCGGACTGACGCAAAACATGGAGCTTTTTTTTCAGGAGCTGGAGACCGCCCTGGCAGACTATCCCGATGTAAAGGTGTCGGTTATGACCAGTGAGGCGGTGCTCACCGGTACGGCCGGAGATGTAAGCGGGCATACCCTGGAGCTGCTGTCGGAGCACGCCTGGCGGGTATGGGCCCCCGCGCCCCAGGCCGGAGGGCCGGGCTATGCCGCCGCCCTGGAATGGATGGAGTTTGAACCGGGGCGTCTGGTGCCCATTGCCGGGGAAATACGCCCCCTGGATGAGAGCTGGATCGTCTGGAATTGAAAATCAGCAACAAGGCCGTACTGCCGGAATATCTCCGGCAGTACGGCCTCAGCTTGTCGAAAAAGGGGATACGGTCTGCCGCGCGCACCCTTTGGGCACACTTGCAGGCCGAGCGGTGTCATTTCCGAGGCACATGTCCTCGAAAATGACCGATGTTGACTTTATTTTGCCGCCCACCCGCCTGTCTGTGTGCCTGTTCCGGCTCTTACCGCTCCGGTAAGGGTGCGCGCCTGCTTCGCCTATTTTTTGCCGCCGAACAGAGTGCCCATAAGTCCCCGTTTCAGAACCTGCGCGCCTGTATTGATCAGCTGCCGCTCCAGCTGGGCCCTTCGACGCTCGGCAGCCTTCTGGCGCTGGGCCTCCTCCCGCTCCAGGGCCTTTTCCAGCCGTTTGCGCTGAGCCTCCGCCTCCCGTTCCTCTTTCTTTCGGGCGGCCTCCTCCGCCTTGGCTTTCTGAGCTTCAAAAGCGGCCTTTTCCTTTTCAAAGGCTTCCCGCTCGGCCTCCAGCGCGGCCTGCTCCTCCAGCCGCTTCTGCTCCTCCTGAAGCAGCTCATAGGCGGACTCATTGTCCACGCTTTTGTCGTACCTGCCCATTCCGTCACCCCTCAGGGCCGCCTGCCGGGTGGACTCCGGGGCGGGAGCCATCAGGCTCTGAGGACAGACAATGGAGGTCCGCTGCACAATGCCGGGCACGCCCTCTGCGTCCAGTACGGACACCAGGGCCTCCCCCACGCCCAGCTCCATAATAACGTCGGCGGCCTTGAACGCGGGGTTTTCCCGGAATGCCTGTGCCGCCGCCTTCACCGCCTTCTGCTCCGCGGGGGTATAGGCCCGCAGAGCGTGCTGCACCCGGTTGGACAGCTGGGCCAGCACACTGTCGGGGATGTCGCTGGGGGACTGGGTGACGAAGTAGACGCCCACCCCTTTGGAGCGGATCAGCTTCACTACCTGCTCAATCTTCTGCACCAGGGCTTTGGGGGCGTCGGCAAAGAGCATATGGGCTTCGTCAAAGAAGAAAACCAGCTTGGGCCTGTCCAGGTCCCCCGCCTCGGGGAGCACCTCAAAGAGTTCAGAGAGCATCCACAGCAGGAAGCTGGCGTACAGTGTGGGATTTTGCACCAGCTTTACACAGTCCAGCACATTTACCACGCCCCGCCCGTCGGCGGCGGTGCGGAACCAGTCCCGGATGTCCAGGGCGGGTTCTCCGAAGAAGAGGTCGCCGCCCTCACGCTCCAGGGGGAGCAGGGAGCGGAGCACCGCCCCCAGGGACTGGGCGGAGATATTGCCATAGGTGGTGATAAACTCCTCCCGGCGGTCGCCCACATAGCCCAGCATGGCCCGCAGGTCCTTCATATCCAGCAGGAGCAGGCCCCGGTCGTCTGCAATTTTAAAGACAATATCCAGCACCCCCTGCTGGGCCGGGGAGAGCCCCAGCAGCCGGGAGAGCAGGTCGGGTCCCATGTCGGAGATGGTGCACCGCACCGGGTGGCCCTTTTCCTGGTAGATATCCCAGAAGGAAACCGGATAGCCTTTATAGGCGAAGGACTCCCGCAGGCCGAATTTGTCGATGCGCTTTTCCATGCCGGCGTTCTGGGCGCCCGGCTCCGCAATGCCGGATACGTCCCCCTTCACGTCGCACAGGAACACGGGAACTCCCGCGTCGGAAAAGGACTCGGCCATTACCTTCATAGTGATGGTCTTGCCGGTGCCGCTGGCCCCGGCGATGAGGCCGTGGCGGTTGCACATGTTCAGGGGCATGGTCACGCGGGCCCCGTCCGCCAGTCCCAGATAGAGCGCGCCGTCTGTGTACATAGTCATTCCTCCGTCATTTTTAATCGCGGTCCATGGTGGTCAGAGCGCTGCCGGATATCCGTTTTATTGGCGGACATCCAGGGAAATCGCCGGCGTCCAGTGGTGCTGATTGTACAAGTCGGTAAAGCGGTACGTGACCTGGACGCTGCCCTCCAGGGGCACGTCACTGACGGTCAGCTCAGAGTCCGGTACCGTCAGCGGCTCCCCCAGCAGGTAGCTGTCCTGGTAGTCTCCGCTGTAGCTGTAATAGTCGCACAGGAATTCCAGCGTGTCGCCGCTCTGGAGGGCGGTCTGGCTCTTGGCCGCCGTCTCCGTCTCCCCGTCGGGGTATACCCGCTGCACGCCCGCCACAAAGCCCCGGGGCCGCTGGCTGTCGAACACCAGAATCAGCTCCGCCCGGACGCCGTTGTGGAGCACCGGCACCCGGCCGGTGATGGAGTAATCGGTCCCGTCGTCCACGGTGGCGGTGTGGTAGTAGGCCACCGGCTGTCCGTTGATGGCCAGCCACGCGCTGCCGTCTGCCCCCAGAAGTCCGCCGGCGTCGTTGAATTCGTAGACGTTGTCCAAGCCCAGGTCGATGTACCCCTCCCCGTCGTCATAGAACAGGTTCAGCTCCAGGGACTGCACCAGTCCCCATTGCTCCTCGCTCAGGTACAGCACCGGCACGCCGTCCTCTCCGGACTGCCAGACCAGGGCCTCGTCCGGGAAGCGGTTTTCCGTCAGGTACTGAACAGTGTCCTCCCGGCTCATGGCCCCGTCACTCAAAAATTCAGTATTGCCGCCGGTGAGACCGGCCACACGGCCGAAGCTGCCGCCCAGAAACTCGCCCAGCAGGGCGGAGATCATATCGGCGCTTCCGCCGGAGCCGCTGCCCAGGGTCCCCAGCAGGGAGGGCAGGGGGGAGGCGGTGCCGCCGGAGGCCGCCTGTCCGCTGACGGCGAGGCTGGCAAATTGCCGGATACACCGGGCGTAATCCTCATCCATGCCGATCTGCCGGTAGGTGGAGGCCGCCCGGTCCACCATGGAGGACTTCCGGTAGGGGAAATAAATGGACAGCCCGTAGGCATTGGTCATGTTGGAGGAGGTGCGGTTATACTTCACCGCGTCCAGCAGCACCTCCGTCAGGGCCGTCCCCTCCCGGGTGCCCAGGTTTTCCGCCAGATGCACCAGGTCCACCTGGTCGATTTTGCTGGACTGGGCAAACTCTCGGGCGCCGCTGCGGGCGTCGGAGACGGTCTGGTACTGTTTGTCCTGGATAAGCCTGGCGGTGGATTTGGAGAAATCCGACAGCACCTGGGGCAGAGTGGCCTCCAGCTCCGCCAGGTCAACCACCGAAAGGGTGGTCAGCTGGCCCGGGCACTTTTGGGCGCAGGTGTCCACAAAGCTGTCCGCAATGAGCTTCCCCAGCTGAACGGTGGGGAGAGAGGGGTCCTCCCCAAAGGCGGTAAGCCAATCGGTGTAATACCAGCCCACCCCCGGCTCGGTCTCCTCCGAGGCGATGAGATAGTCGGCGTACTGGGCCATAGTCAGGGCGGTCTCCGCCGTGGCCATAAGACAGGCGTCAAAGCCGATGAAGTCAAATTTCACCCCGGCGCTCCTGAGGGCGGTATTCAGGCCGGCCAGACTCATGGAGCCGCTGGAGGCAAACTTTTCATCGTAGCCGTAGCCGCTGACAGAGCCGCCGCCGTGGTCCCAGAGAATCAGCTGATACCGGCTGGCGGGGTAGTGCTCCGCGCACCAGCGGATATATCCGGCCAAGGTATCGGGGTCCGTCATGGAAACGCTGCCCAGGTCCCGGTTCAGGCTCACCAGCTTGCCGTCCTTCACCTGCCAGAGCTGATTTACCGAACTGCTGACAGCGTTGTTCTGCCAGCCCTTGCAGCCGCCGGTGTAGACCAGCAGGTTGAGACTGCCGCCAAAGCGGGCGTTCAGCATCTCCTGGAGGTCGGCGGTCCCCATGCCGCTGCGGGACTCCAGGTC
>CANDFO010000046.1 GCA_947384055.1 uncultured Flavonifractor sp. | reverse complement strand
TTACTTATACAGCTCCACCAGCTTGGTGAGGTGCTCGTACCGTTCTTTCGCGGCCTCTTCGTTGCGGGCGAAGAGCTCCTTGGCGCGCTCCGGGAAGGAACGGGTCAGTGCGGAGTAACGGGCCTCATTCTTCAGGAACTCCTGATATCCGCCGGCGGGAGCCTTGGAGTCCAGGGTGAAGGGGTTCTTGCCCTGGGCCTTCAGCGCCGGATTGAACCGGAACAGGTTCCAGTAGCCGCAGTCCACAGCCTTCTTCATCTCAATCTGGCAGTTGGCCATACCACCCTTGATGGAGTGCATCTCGCAGGGGGCGTAGCCGATAACCAGGGAGGGACCGTGATACTGCTCGGCCTCACGGATAGCGGCCAGAGTCTGGTTGGGATTGGCGCCCATGGCTACTTGAGCCACGTATACATAGCCGTACTGCATGGCAATTTCCGCCAGGCTCTTCTTGGCCATGGTCTTGCCCGCGGCGGCAAACTGCGCCACCTGGCCGATATTGGAGGCCTTGGACGCCTGTCCGCCGGTATTGGAGTACACCTCGGTGTCAAAGACGAAGATGTTCACATCCTCGCCGGAGGCAATCACGTGGTCCAGTCCGCCGTAGCCGATGTCATAGGCCCAGCCGTCGCCGCCGAAGATCCAGATGGACTTCTTGTTCAGGAACTCCTTGTCCTTCAAAATCTCTTCCACCAGCTTGCAGGCATCGCAGTCACAGTACCGGGCGCCCGACTCCTTGAGCTGTTTGGCGTGGGCCTGGAACTGGGGCAGCTGGTCTCCAAACACATCCTTGGCGGCGGGGCTGCCGGTAAAGGCGACGATTTCGTCCACCGTCATGATGCCGTCCTCCAGGGCGGCGATATAGGCCTTCGTCGCCTCGGCGTTGGACTGACCGTCCTCCATGGTGTCCAGCCACTTCTGAGCGGCCTGCTTCAGCTCGGGCACCGTGTGGGGCACCGCGATGAGGGCGCGGGTTTTGTCAGCCAGCCGCTCCCGGATGGCCTTCTGACCCAGATACAGGCCCAGACCATGCTCGGCGTTGTCCTCAAACAGGGAGTTGGCCCAGGCGGGACCCTTGCCGCACTTGTCCACGGTGTAAGGGGAGGTGGCGGCGGGGCCGCCCCAGATGGAGGAACAGCCGGTGGCGTTGGACACGTACATCCGGTCGCCGCACACCTGTGTTACCAGGCGGGCATAGGCGGTCTCAGCACAGCCGGCGCAGGAGCCGGAGAACTCCAGCAGAGGCTGCTTGAACTGGCTGCCCTTGACGGTGGTGATATTCTCCACGTCGGCCTTGGGCGCCACGTGAGCCGTCATATAGTCGAATACATCCTGCTCGGCGGCCTGGGACTCCTGGGGCACCATCCGCAGGACCATGTCCTCGGGCTTGGCGTCGGGATTCTTGCGCAGCAGGGCTTGATTGCCCAGGCAGGAGCTCACGCATACGGAGCAGCCCATGCAGTCCAGGGGGGACACGGCGATGACGAATTTGTAATCGGCCTTGCCGTTCATAGCCATTGTTTTGGTCTGAGCGGGAGCGGCGCCGGCCTCCGCCTCCGTGAGGGCGTAGGGACGGATGGTGGCGTGGGGGCAGACATAGGCGCACTGATTGCACTGGATACAGCCGTTGGGATTCCACACGGGCACGGACACCGCCACGCCCCGCTTCTCATAGGCGGCCGCGCCCTGGCAGAAGGTGCCGTCTTCGTGGCCGTTGGCAAAGGCGGACACGGGCAGGGAGTCGCCGTCCATGCGGCCCACAGGCTCCATGATATTCTGGACCATCTTCACGGTGGCGGGCTCGCCCTGGAGCTCTACGGCGGACTTCTCATCCACGGCGTCCTTCCAGGAGGCGGGCACCTCAAACTTCTTAAAGGCGGTGGCGCCCAGGTCAATGGCCTTGTGGTTCATGTCCACCACGTCCTGGCCCTTCTTCAGGTAGGAGTGGGTGGCGGCGTCCTTCATATGGCCGATGGCCTCGTCAATGGGCATCACATTGGCCAGCTTGAAGAAAGCGGACTGGAGGATGGTATTGGTGCGCTTGCCCATGCCGATTTCAATGGCAAGGTCAATGGCGTTGATGGTATACACCTGGATATTGTGCTCGGCGATGTAGCGCTTGGCCACAGCGGGCATATGGTGGTCCAGCTCCTCGGGGGTCCACTGGCAGTTGATGAGGAACACGCCGCCGTCCTTTACGTCCCGGACCATGGGGAAGGCCTTGACAATATAGGCGGGCACATGGCAGGCCACGAAATCGGCCTTGTTAATATAGTACGGGGCCCGAATTGCCTTGTCGCCGAAGCGCAGGTGGCTGATGGTCACGCCGCCGGTCTTCTTGGAGTCATACTGGAAGTAGGCCTGCACAAACTTGTCGGTGTGGTCGCCGATGATTTTGATGGAGTTTTTGTTGGCGCCCACGGTGCCGTCGCCGCCCAGACCCCAGAACTTGCACTCAATGGTGCCGGGGGCCGCGGTGTTGGGGGAGGGCTTCTCCTCCAGGGAGGTGTGAGTCACGTCGTCCACAATGCCAATGGTAAACTGGCGCTTGGGCTCGGCCTTGGTGAGCTCCTCATATACGGCGAACACGCTGGCGGGCGGGGTGTCCTTGGAGCCCAGACCATAGCGGCCGCCGATGATGACAGCCTGACGGCCGGCGTTGGCAAAGGCGGTCACAACGTCCATATACAGGGGGTCGCCCTGGCTGCCGGGCTCCTTGGTGCGGTCCAGCACGGCAATGTGCTTGGCGGTCTCAGGAATGGCGGCGAGCAGCTTGTCAGCCCGGAAGGGGCGGTACAGGCGGACCTTCACCAGCCCCACCTTCTGGCCGTTGGCGTTCAGGTAATCGATGACCTCCTCGGTCACGTCGCAGATGGAGCCCATGGCGATGATCACCCGGTCGGCGTCGGGTGCGCCATAGTAGTTGAACAGCTGATAGTCGGTGCCCAGCTTGGCGTTGACCTTGCCCATGTATTCCTCAACGATGTCAGGCACCGCGTCGTAGTACCGGTTGGCGGCCTCACGGTGCTGGAAGAAGATGTCGCCGTTCTCGTGGGAGCCGCGCATCACCGGATGCTCCGGGTTCAGGGCCCGCTTGCGGAAGGCGTCCACCGCATCCATGTCCACCATATCCGCCAGGTCCTCGTTGTCCCAGATGGCGATTTTCTGGATCTCGTGGGAGGTGCGGAAGCCGTCAAAGAAGTTCAGGAAAGGCACGCGGCCCTTGATGGCCGCCAGATGCGCCACCGCGCCCAGGTCCATGACCTCCTGCACATTGCTCTCGGCCAGCATGGCAAAGCCGGTCTGACGGCAGGCCATTACATCGGAGTGGTCGCCGAAGATGTTCAGGGCATGGGTGGCCACGGTGCGGGCGGACACGTGGAATACCGCCGGCAGCAGCTCGCCGGAGAGCTTATACATATTGGGGATCATCAGCAGCAGGCCCTGAGAGGCCGTGTAGGTGGTGGTCAGCGCGCCCGCGTTCAGGGAGCCGTGGACAGTGCCCGCAGCGCCCGCTTCAGACTGCATCTCCACAACCTTGACGGTGGTGCCGAAAATGTTTTTCCGGCCCTGGGCCGCCCACTGGTCCACGTAGTCGGCCATGGGGCTGGACGGCGTGATGGGATAGATGCCCGCCACCTCGGTAAAGGCGTAGGACACGTGGGCGGCCGCCGTGTTGCCGTCCATGGTTTTCAGCTTTCTCGCCATTGACATGATTCCTCCTTTTTTCATTCCAGGGCAATGGGGACGCGTCCCCGCCAAGCCGCCGGACCGGGCCGGGTCCCCATTACCCTGGCTTGTTCAAAACGCCGCCGGAGAGCCGAAAACGGGGCTTTCTCCGGAACGCTCCTATTTTACCATCTTCCGCGCTGTTTGTAAATCAAATTTTGTTCCCAATTCAATAAAATCTGCGGGTTTTTCGCGGAAATTATACTTTGCAGTTTGAATTTTTTCGGCTCTGTGCCGTGCAGGGGAGGCTTACCGGTTTTCCAGCGCCGCGAAGCAGGCGTCCAGCGCTGTTTTATCCACTGCTTTGCCGGTAAACAGCTCCAGAGACAGCGCCGCCTGATGAACCAGCAGACCCAGGCCGTTCATAGTTTTGCGGCCCCCGGCCCGGGCTCGGGCGAGCAGCTGGGTCTCCGCCGGGGCATAGATTAAATCCACCACCGGGGCGTCCGCGGGCAGGGCGTCCAGGAAGGAAAAATCCTCAAATTGTCCCGCCGTCCCCTCCATGCCCAGACTGGTGCAGTTGACCAGCAGCGCCGCCTGCTCCGCCAGGGAGCGCAGGGTCTCCCTGTCAAAGCCCGCCGGACGCAGCCGGCCGGTGGGATCGGCGGCGCAGAGGGCCCGGGCCCGCTCCAAGGTGCGGTTACAGACCAGTACCCGCCCCGCCCCCTGGCGGGCCAGCTTCAGGGCTACCGCTTTGGCGGCTCCGCCGGCCCCCAGGAGAAGCACGGTTTTTCCCTCCGGGTGGATGCCCTCCGCCGCCAGCGCCCGGAGAAATCCCGCCCCGTCGGTATTGTACCCCCAGGCCGTTCCGTCCCGGATGCAGACGGTATTTACCGCGCCGAAGAGGGCCGCGTCCTCGTCCAGATGGTCCATCAGAGGGGCCAGCTCCTCTTTGTGGGGCATGGTGGCGTTGAATCCGGCGTAACCGGCAAATTTGGCACACTCCAGCCACTGGGCGCACTGTCCCCGGGGCACCCGCTGGCACAGGTAGATATAGTCCAGCCCTAAAGCGTCGATCATGGCGTTTTGAATCAGGGGGGATTTAGAGTGCTCCACCGGGTCCCCGATGACGCAGAGTTTTTTTGTGGAGTTGCCTACCCTGACGGCGGGGGCGGCCGACGGAGGCGGCTCCTCCTCCGGCCTGCGGTCGGGCAGGGCGGCATTGACCAGAAAGGCCACCCCGACCCCCAGCACGGTCTCAATGATGCGGGCGGCGGCATAATAATAGCGGTCCGCCCCGGCCACCCCCCGGATGAGAATGACGCAGGGGACGATGCAGGCCATGCCGCAGGCGGCGGGCCGCCTGATGAACAGACAGAACCACAGTCCGGCCAGGCAGACGGCGCCCAGCGCCGGGGCTGTCACCCAGGGGGATTCCAGGGCGTCTCCCAGCAGGAGGGTGATTACGCTCAGCGTCCCCCCCACCGCCACGCCAATAAAGCGGGACACCCCCTGCCGGACGGTCTGCCCCAGAGAGCTCTGGGTGCACACAATGCAGGCAATGCAGGCGTAGCTGGGCCCCAGCATCCCCCATACCCCTGGCAGCTCCTCGTGGTATACCAGACCCAGGAGCTGAAAGATGCTGTAAGAAACCATCACCGCTACTGCGGTTTTAACCATGCGCATTCCGATGTGCGGCACTGCCGGTTTTTTCATGCGATTCTCCTTTTAGAACCTGAATTCAGCCCGCGGCGTGTTTGAATCACAGGTCCTCATACCACAGATTCATCCAACGGCAAAATGCCCTCCCCGGGAGTTTGCGCCCCCAGAAAATAGCCCATGGCCGCCTCATAGCCGTACAGCCCCAGCCCGCAGACCTGCCCTACGCAGGCAGGGGCGGTGACGCTTTTATGGCGGAATTCCTCCCGCCGGTGGACATTGGATATATGCACTTCAATACAGGGCACGTCCACCGCTTTCAGAGCGTCCAGAATGGCATAGCTGTAGTGGGTGAAGGCCCCCGGATTCAGAATGATTGCGTCATACACCCCGGCGGCGGCATGGAGCTGGTCGATAATTGCCCCCTCGTGGTTGGACTGAATGCACACGGCGGTACTGTCATGGGCGGCGGCGAAGGCCTCCAGACGTCGGCACAGGGCCTCATAACTGTTCTCCCCGTAAATGCCCGGTTCCCGCTTGCCCAGCAGGTTCAGGTTGGGGCCGTTGAGAATTAAAAATTTCATCGGGACGCCTCCCCTGCCAGCGCGTCCAATACGTCCCGGGCGGTCTCCTCGGGGGTGGCCCGGCTGACAATCCGGTAATCGGCGCAGTCCTGGTATACCGGAAGCCGCCGCTGCCACCGGGCCAGGAATTCCGCCCGGCTCACCTGCCCCAGGGGACGGCTTTCCATGCTCACATGGTCGTAAATGTCCGCCCCGTCCCGGTCCAGAAATATCACCGTACCGCTCCGCCGCAGGGGAGTGATACAGTCCGCCCGCATGGGAAGACCGCCGCCGCAGGCGATGACCAGCCCGCGCTTTTCTGCCAGTTCCTCTGAAATCCGCTGCTCCCAATCCCGGAACACATCTTCCCCCTGCTGGGCAAACAGTTCCGAAATAGTACAGCCCGCGGCCTGCTCAATCCGCTGGTCCGTGTCCACAAATTCCAGGTTCAGACGCTGAGCCAGCAGGCTTCCCACCGTGGATTTGCCGCAGCCCATCATGCCGATTAATACCAGATTGTTTTTCATCCTGCAAACCCCTTAAAATTACCCAGAATCCGGAATTCCGAGGAGAGCTGGCTCAGCTCCCGCAGCACGCCGTCCATGTCCGGCGCGGTCAGGTCTCCGGTGAATTCCACAAAAAAGAGATATTCCCACCCCCGGCCGGGAATGGGCCGGGATTCCAGCTTGACCAGGTTGAGCCCCTGCACGGAAAAGACCGTCAGTATCTCGTGAAGGGAGCCGCTCTGATGGGGGAGGCGGAAACAGGCGCCGATTTTGTCCCGGCCCTCCCGCAGCTCCATCACCGGGGAGACCGCCACAAAACGGGTATGGTTGGCGCTGTTGTAATTGATCCCCTCGGCCAGGATTTCCAGGCCGTACCGCCGGGCGGCCCGGCGGGAACAGATGGCCGCCGCGGTTCGGTCCCCGGTCCGGGCCACCTGCCTGGCGGAGCCCGCCGTGTCCAGCGTGGGGGTGCGCGTCCAGTTCCGGTGGCCGTCCAGGAATTTTTCGCACTGCATCAGCCCCTGCTCGTGGGAATATACCGTCCGGATATCCTCCAGTCCCACGCCGGACAGAGCCGTCAGACAGTGCTCCACCTTTACCTGCCACTCGCCTACCATATAATACTCATACTGGGCCAGCAGGTCGTATACCTGACGGATGGACCCGGTGGAGCTGTTCTCCACCGGCAGGACCGCATAGTCCGCCTGCCCCTCCTTTAAGGCCAGAAATACGTCCTCAAACCAGGGCAGGCCCCTGCTGTCCGCGCCCTCCCCGAAGAGGCCCTCCACGGCCTCCTCACTGTAACAGCCCGGCTCTCCCTGATAGATCACCCTGGGGTGGTCCAGCGGCATCCGGGCCCGCTCCATGGCGGTGCGGCAGGCGGCATAGCCGGGCTCGCCCCCCGACTCCCGGACCAGCCGCCGCTGCTGGCGGCGGGATATGCCCATAATCGTCTCATACAGGGCCGCGATCTCGGCCCGGCGCACCGGGTCCTCCGTCAGCGCCGTCTTTCCGGCGATGACCGCTTTCTCCCGCCTGGCATCCAGCACCGGAATGCCGCTGCGCTGTTTATACTCCCCTACCGCGCCGGTGATCTCCATGCGCTGCAAAAAGAGCTTCACCAGTGACCGGTCAATCTCGTCTATTTTCTGGCGGTATATCTCTAATTCGTTCATCATAAATCGCTCCTCGCTGCTCTGGAGTGATTGGAAAAACTTAAAGCTGAGGCCGGAAGCTAAAAAACAGTCAGCCATCCATATGGCGCCGCTTCGCCCGTTACGGAGTAAGAGCCTGTTTTAAGATCTCCGGGTGCGCCGGATGGACCGGGATTTTTTTGTCCGGCAAGGAAAAAAGCGCAGAAATACTGGATGTATTTCGAGCATGTTTGACGCCGCAGGGCGGAAAAGGACCAGTTCAGACGGTGTACCTGGAGATTTTAAGCAGGCTCTAAGGGCAAGGCGCCGGCAGGCGGAGATAGAACAGCCTGGGGATGGGTCCATGGGAAAGGGGCCCGCCGGAGGCCTGACAAGTCAAATCCCGGCAGAGACCAACACGGGAAAAATACCCGCCGAGCGAAAATTTCATCTCATCAGATACCCAGCACCTGGCAGGCGGCCAGCGCTGCGGCGGCCTCAATGACGGGGACAGCCCGGGGAACAATACAGGGGTCGTGCCGCCCTTTGATCTCAATCTCTGTCTCTTCCCCGGTGCGCAGATCCACGCTCTCCTGGGGGAGCGCAATGGAGGGAGTGGGGCGTATCGTTACCTCGAACGTCACCGGCATACCGTTGGTAATGCCGCCGTTGATGCCGCCGGCATGGTTGGTCCTGGTAAGAACGGACCCTTCCTGTACGGTGAAGGGGTCGTTGGCCTCACTGCCTCGCATGAGGGAAAGCGCTACCCCCGCGCCGAAATCCACCCCTTTTACGGCGGGCACCGCAAAGAGATACTGGGCAAAAATCCCCTCCACATTGCAGCCAAAATCCGGCCCGCCCAGTCCGGCGGGCAGACCGGCGACGGCGCACTCAACCGCTCCGCCCACGGAATCTCCCTCCTGCCTGGCCTCTGAAATGGCGGCCTGCATCTCCTCCCCCTTTTTATCGTCCAGGACGGGGAAAGCCTTTTCCGGCAGGGATTTCAGCTCCGCGATATCCTCTGGCGCGGCGTCGCAGATTCCGTAGACAGAGCTGATATGGGCGCCCACCCAGACGCCCCGCTCCGCTAAAAGCTGTTTGGCCACGGCGCCCGCCGCCACCAGAGGGGCGGTCAGCCGCCCGGAGAAATGCCCGCCGCCCCGGTGGTCCTGGCACCCCTTGCTCCGAATAAAGCCCGCGTAATCCCCGTGACCGGGACGGGGGGTATAGCGGAGAGAATCGTAATCCCCCGAGCGCTGATCCATGTTTTCTATGACCATGGTCAGGGGAGCTCCGGTGGTTTTGCCTTCAAAAAGGCCGGAGACCACCTGGACCCTGTCCGCCTCTTTCCGGGCGGTGGACAGCGGGTCCTGTCCCGGTCTCCTGCGGTCCAGCTCCCGCTGCACAGCCTCCAGATTGAGCGCCAGTCCCGCGGGCACGCCCTCCAACACCACCCCGATGCAGGGGCCGTGGGATTCCCCAAAAATTGTATGCCTCATGTGTCCTCCTGAGCGGGCTCAGCCCTGCCTTCCAATTGGGTGTAGTCGTCCCAGAAATTCGGATAGGATTTCGCCACACATTCCGCGCCGGTGAGCACCACCGGCGCCGCGCAGCGGGTGGCGGCAATGGCGGTCATCATGGCGATCCGGTGGTCGTTGTGGGCGTCCACCGTCACTCCGCCGGCCAGCTCCCCCCTGCCGCGGATGGCCAGACTGTCCGGTCCCTCCTGAATATCCGCCCCCAGAGCTCCCAGAACTTCCGTAACGGCGGACAGACGGTCGCTCTCCTTCAGGCGCAGGCGGGCGGCATTGACCAGCCGGGTGGTGCGCTCCTGCCGGAAGGCCGCCATCACCGCCAGAGGCGGCACCAGGTCCGGACAGCCGGATACATCCAGATTTAAATGTTCCGGCCGGCGCATCCACATAAAGTAATCCCCGATTACCCGGTCGCCCTGGAGGGAGCAGTCGTCCAGCCCCGCCGCATCCACCGGATGGCCCAGGCTCATAGCCGCGAACCAGAAGGCCGCCTGGGACCAATCAGCCTCCACCGCCACGGCGCAGGGGCGGAAGCGTTGTCTGCCCGGCGCGTCAAAGCCGCCGGCTGTTTCCCGCACATCCACATCAAACCGCCGGAGCACATCCAGCGTCATATCCACATATCCCCGGCTCTCCAGCGGACCGGTGATCCGGACCTCGGAATCCCCCTCTACCAGGGGAAGAGCGTAGAGAAGTCCGGTGACGAACTGCGAAGAGACATTGCCCGGCAGGGCATAGGTCCCCGGGGTCAGCCGCCCCCTGACCGTCAGGACGCCGTCCGCCTGCTCATAGGCAATGCCTTTCTGGTCAAACAGGTCGAAATAGGGGCTCAGGGGCCGCTCCATCAGCCGTCCCTGGCCGGTAAACACCCCGCCGCCCCGCAGAACCAGGGCCAGGGGGATCAAAAACCGCAGAGTGGAGCCCGATTCCCCGCAGTCCAGCCGGGGCAGGCCGCGTTCCGGGCGCAGCAGAGCCTCCATGCACCGCCGGGTGGCCTGAATGTCCTGGGACTGGGCCAGATTTTCCAGCCGGTCCACGCTCCCCGCCAGATAAGCGGCAATCAGCGCCCGGTGGGATTGGCTCTTGCTGGGGGGCGGGACGGCGGTTCCCTGAAGCTTTGCCGGTATGAGCCTTAAATCCATCGTATTTCCCCCTCTCAGCCGTTCAGAAAGCGCCGGATCTGCTCCAGAGCGTCCTCCTGCCGCAGGCTGTAAATGACCGCCTTCCCCAGCTCCTCCAGCAGAACCAGGGAAATATCCTCTCCCATGCACTTCTTGTCCAGCCCCACGGCGGCGGCGTAATCCTCTATGGTACAGGGGATGGAGGTGGGCAGGCCCAGGGAGGCGCAGATACGGATGATGCGCTCAGGAACGTCAGGGGGCGTGAGCTTCAGCTGTACCCCGATGCGGGCGGCGGCGCACATGCCCGCCGCCACCGCCTCTCCGTGGCTCCAGGCCGTATAGCGGCCCGCCAGCTCATAGGCGTGGCCCAGGGTGTGGCCGAAATTCAGCAGCATTCTCGGCCCGGCGGTATCCCGCTCATCGGCCTTTACCGCCTGCCGCTTTAAGTCGCAGCAGGTGTGGAGAATAGGCTCAATCTCGTCCATAATCTGCTCCCGGCCGGGGCGGTCCTCCAGAAAGGCGAAGAACGCGCTGTCGGCGATACAGCCGTATTTAATCACCTCGGCCATGCCCGCCATGAATACGGGGAGCGGAAGGGTACGCAGGACATCCGGGTCCATAAGGACCAGCTTGGGCTGCCAAAAGGTCCCGGCCAGGTTTTTCCCCGCCGCCAGGTCCACGGCCACCTTGCCGCCCACGGAGGAGTCCACCTGGGCCAGCAGGGTGGTGGGGATCTGAACGAAGTCTATCCCCCGCAAAACTGTGGCCGCGGCGAAACCGGCCAGGTCCCCCACCACGCCGCCGCCCAGGGCCGCCACCGCGTCGCCGCGGGTCAGCCGGGCGGACATCATCTCCTCCCAGAGGAGAGACAGCTGTACGGCGTTCTTTGAGGACTCCCCGGCGGGGATTACATGGACAAAGCACTGAAATCCGGCGGACTCCAGGCTGGCCTTCAGGCGGTTATAATAGAGCGGTCCCACCTGGCTGTCCGTGACGATAAAGAGCTTTTTCGTCCCGGGAAGCGCCGCCTTGCAGAGCGTGCCGGACCGGTCCAATATGCCCCGGTCAATTAAAATGTCGTATTCCCGGCCGGGAAGGTCTACCCGCAGGGTTTTGCCCATTTTTTCCACCCCGTTCTTGTGGTGTATAGTCGATGCGGTTGAGCAATGGTAAAAAGGCGGCGAGGGAAAACGTGGCGTGGCAAGGCGGAGGACGCAGGCGGGCTGACGCCCGCCAAGGACGACAACGCCGTCCACGCCCCGCTTTCCCCGCCGAACTTTACCGATTCTCAGCCGCCCTTTACCCAGGTCTTCCCCATGAGCTCTGCCAGGGCCCCCGCTTTCTGCATCAGGTGGCCGAACTTTTCCGGGGTAAGGGACTGCTGTCCGTCGCATTTGGCGTGGGGCGGGTCGTTGTGAACCTCAATCATCAGCCCGTCGGCCCCGGCCGCGATTGCGGCCATGGCCAGAGGCTCCACCATCCAGTACATGCCGGCGGCGTGGGAGGGGTCTACCACGACCGGCAGATGGCTCATCCGCCGGATGGCGGGAATGGCGGACACATCCAGCGTGTTGCGGGTATAAGTCTCAAAGGTGCGGATCCCCCGCTCACAGAGGATGACGTTTTCATTGCCGCCGGCCATGATGTATTCGGCGGACATGATCCACTCCTCATAGCTGCTGGAAAGCCCCCGTTTCAGCAGCACGGGCTTGGACATCCGCCCCACTTCCTTGAGCAGGTCAAAATTCTGCATATTCCGGGCGCCTACCTGGACAATGTCCACCTCTTCCTCGAACACGTCCACATATTTGGGGGACATGATCTCCGATACGATAGGCAGGCCCGTGGCGGCCCTGGCCTCCATCAAAAGCTCCAGCCCCTCCAGCCCCATCCCCTGAAAGGAGTAGGGGGAGGTCCGGGGCTTGAAGGCTCCGCCCCGCAGGAGGGCCGCGCCGGAGTGCTTGACATCCTCGGCCACCGCAATGATCTGCGCTTCGCTCTCCACCGAGCAGGGACCGGCGATGACCGAGAATGCTCCCCCGCCAATGACGGCGTTCCCCACAGTTACGGCGGTGTCCTCCGGGTGAAACTTGCGGTTGGCTTTCTTATAGGGCTCCTGTACCCGCATCACCCGCTCCACGTGGGGGTCCAGATAGATCTTGTCCATGTCCACGCAGGAGGTATCTCCCACCAGGCCCAGAATGGTACAGCCCACGCCGTTGGTGACGCCCACCTCCAGCCCCATCTTTTGGAAACGCTCGGTCAGGCGGCGGACATCATCCTTTTGTGCGTCAGGGCGCATAACAACTACCATAACTATAACATCCTTTCTTAGAACCTGTTATTCACAACGGTTGAACGCCGACTGAGCGGTCTTTTCCCCGCCATACCGCGTCGCTTTCCCCTGCCATCCGTCAGGATGGCTGTGGAAAACCTCCTTGTCTGGCGGGAAAAATCCTCGCCCATTCAGCGTGCCCCGGTTATGAATACAGGTTCTTAAAACAAAGAGCGCCCATTGATGAACTCAATGAGCGCCCTCCAAAAAATGCGGAGTATCTGGGGTTATGAGACCCCGCCCATCAATCCATCCTTTAGGTGCCCAACAAAGCGTAGCCGGCGCCCATAAATCGGGCCCGGCTGCCGGTAAAGAGAAAGGATGCGGTTGTAAAGCTGGTCCGGCCCATGGGAATACCTCGCTTTTTAAACGTCTGTATGCCCGGCGGCTGTGGGCATGGGTTCAAAATAGAATGGAAATATTATACGCCCCGGCATGTGAAATTGCAACCGTTAATTTTCAGCGCCGGCCGGCGGTATTCAGGGGAGCGTCAACCCGGCAATGGCGTCCTTCAGCTGCCGTGCGGAGGCGTCCAGCGCGGCCTGCTCCGCCGGACCCAGGGGAATTTCCAGGATTTTTTCCAGGCCGTTTCTTCCCACAATGGCGGGAATACTCAGGGCCAGCCCTTCCTGGCCGTATTCCCCCTCCAGCACCACCGAAATCGGAAGCACCGCGTGCTCGTCTTTCACGATGCACTCCGCAATGCGGCCCACCGCCATGGCAATGCCGTAGTAAGTGGCCCCCTTGCGCCGGATGATCTCGTTAGCGCTGTCCCGTATCTCCCGGTACAGCCGCTCCATGGCGCTGCTTTGAAGGACTTTGCCCTGGAGCCGGCAGAAGTCGTCCAAATCCAGCCCGGAAACGTTTGCGCCGCTCCACACCGCCAGCTCGCTGTCCCCATGCTCGCCGATGATGAACGCGTGGATATTGCGGCTGTCCACACCCAGCTCCTCCCCCAGCAGCTGCTTCAGCCGGGCGGTGTCCAGCACCGTGCCGGAACCGATCACCCGCTCTCTGGGAAGACCGGAGAGCTTCCACGCGGTGTAGGTCAGCACATCTACCGGATTGGACACGATGAGCAGGATGCCGCCGAAGCTGCGGGTGGTAATTTCACCCAGAATGCCCTGGAGTATGGCGGCGTTTCGTTCGATGAGCTCCAGCCGGGTTTCCCCGGGCTTCTGGTTGACCCCTGCGGTGATGACCACCAGGGCGCAGTCGGCCAGGTCGTCATAGGTCCCGGCGGTGATCTCCATGGCGGCCCCGTAGGGCAGGCCGTCGCTGAGGTCCATGGCCTCCCCCTCCGCCTTGGCCGGGTTGACATCCAGCAGCACCAGATGAGAAAATAGCCCCTGCTGCAAAAAACGGAAGGCGATGGAGGCTCCCACAGAGCCGCAGCCGATAATCGCCGCCTTCCTAAAATTGGCGTTCATATACGCACCTCCTACCGTACAGTGTGCCAAGCTGAGGGCGTAATATGCGGCAATTCCAATCAGTCCGTCTGATAAGGGGCCACGTCAATTCCGGTGTAGTACCATTTCAGAATTTCCTCATAGGTCAGGCCCTGCCGGGCCAGGGCGTTGGCCCCATACTGGCTCATGCCTACCCCATGGCCGTATCCGGTGACGGAAAAGGTCACGCCCTGCTCCCCGGTCTCCACGGTAAAATTAGCCGAGCGCAGGCCGAACAGAGTCCGCAGGGCGCTTCCCGGGATGGCGACGCCCCCCACGTCAAGGGTGGCCACCCCGCCGCCGGAGTTGAGCACCGGGCTGGAAAACCATCCGGCGGCCTCCCCGGACAGGTCCGCCTGGGGGTACTGAGCCAGCAGGGTGCGTTTGAATTCCTCCAGTGTGACCGTGACCGTGGAGCGGTAGTTAGGCACATCCTCCTCCCCCTCGGGGCTGTCCACGCTGCTGAGATAGGGCACGCTGTTGCCCCAGACCTCCACGGCGTCCACCGTGCGCCCGGCGGCAGAGGAGAAAAACACCGCCTGAATGGGTTCGCCGCCGTACAGGGCGGTCATACCGTCGGTGCCCGCCACGGCGGAGGCGATTTTGGCGGTATAGGCCTCCGCCTGCTCTCCCCAGTTTCCGGCGGCGGCAGCGGGGTCTATGTAGGCCTGACAGCAGCTGATATCGCTGCACACGTCGGCGTCCGGATGCCGGGCGGAGGTCCGGCTCATTTTGGAGAGGGTGTAGGTCCGGGCGGCCACCGTCTGGGCTTTCAGGGCCTCCAGCTCAAAGGAGGCGGGCATCTCGGCGGCCACCACCCGCCAAAGGTACTTGTCCAGAGGGAGGGCCAGCACCTCCCCGTCTCCCAGGGATACCCGCACCGTGGTTTTGGCGTCCAGCTCCGGCAGAGGGCTCACCACCACCCGGTCCAGGGGCAGGCCCGCCGTGGGCGCGGGCGTCTGGAGGGTCTCCGCCTCTTCCCCGCCGTAGAGCAGCAGGGGCAGCAGAAAGAGGACGGCAAACAGGCACAGGGCCGCCGCCACGGTCCGCTTGAGATATCGCGCCTCTGATTTTGCAAGTTTTCTTCTGTTTTGATTCACTTTTCCCCGTCCTCCTGTCTGCCCCTCCAAAGGCCGTGCTCCGCAAAACCCAATATTTGTACGGGATTTTCTTGACGCCAGGCAAAAAACAGCGTACAATAGGAACAGAAATATGGGCAAAGGAGCAGCTGTTTATGCAAGATGAAGTCAGAGACATTTCCAAAGGCCTTATTGAAAGTCTATGCGGCGATTACCGCAGGCATAACCAAATTGATCCGGCCTGCTACGAACGGTACGACGTAAAGCGGGGACTGCGCAACGCCGACGGCACCGGTGTTATGGCCGGTGTGACCCGGATCGGCAACGTGCTGGGCTACTATGTTCAGGACGGGGAGCGCCAGCCCGCGCCGGGCAAGCTGATCTATCGGGGCATTGATGTGGAGGCACTCATCGGCGGGTTTACCGGGGAGGGGCGGTTTGGGTTTGAGGAGACGGCTTATCTGCTGCTGATGGGGGCCCTGCCCACCCGGGCGCAGCTGGACGCTTTCCGGCACCTTCTGTCCGAGCACCAGGCCCTCCCCCATATGTTTACCGAGGATATGATTATCAAAGCCCCCAGTCCCGACGTGATGAACAAGCTGGCCCGTTCGGTGCTGGCCCTGTATTCCTACGACAGCGACCCGGACGATATGTCCCTGACCAACCAGCTGCGCCAGGCGGTGGAGCTTATCGCCCGGGTGCCGGTGATTGTGGCTCACGCCTTCGCGGTGAAGCGGCACTACTATGACGACGAATCCCTCTATCTCCATCGGCCTCAGCCGGAGCTCAGCGTGGCGGAAAACTTTCTCTACTCGGTGCGGCATGACAATCAGTATACCGAACAGGAGGCCCGGCTGCTGGACCTGTGCCTGGTGCTCCACGCGGAACACGGCGGCGGCAACAACTCGGCTTTCGCCTGCCGGGTGCTCTCCTCCTCCGGAACCGACATTTATTCCGCGGTCTCGGCGGCGGTGGGCTCCCTGAAGGGGCCCCGCCACGGCGGAGCCAACAAAAAGGTTATGGAGATGTTCTCCTGCATTGAGGAGGAGGTCTCCGACTGGCGGGACGACGGCCAGATCCGCACCTGCCTGGCCCGCCTCCTGCGCAAGGAGACCGGGGACCGGTCCGGCCTGATCTACGGCATCGGCCACGCCATCTACACCCTGTCCGACCCCAGGGCGGTTATCCTCAAGCGCTTTGCCAAAAAGCTGGCCGCGGACAAGGGAATGCTGGAAGAGTTTGAGCTCTTCGAGGCGGTGGAGCGCCTGGCTCCCGAGGTCCTCCACGACGTCAAGGGGGAGGACAAGGTGGTCTGCGCCAACGTGGACTTTTATTCCGGGCTGGTGTATAAAATGATGGGCATTCCCCAGGAACTCTATACGCCGCTGTTTGCCGTGGCCCGGGTAGTGGGTTGGTGCGCCCACCGTATTGAGGAGGTCTATCAGCCCGGCAACCGCATTATCCGCCCAGCCTATAAAGCCGTGGCCCCCCTGGGTACATTCGTGCCCCTGGAGCAGCGATAATCACGGGGCCGGAGGGCCGTCCATATACGGCGGACGCCTCAGGGTGACAACCGATTAAAGAACGCCTTTAGCTCCGCTTTGCAGGCCGGGTCCAGCTCCTTGACCGCGATGCCGCGGATGACAGCCTCCAGATAATAGAGGATAACGACGCAGGTATTCGGATACTGCGCTTTCAGCCGGAAAACCGCCTCTCTGCTGCCGGTCTGCGCCAATTTCTCCGCCGAATGAATGCCTACAGCGTGAAGTTTCCGCTCCATCGTTTTGCCGAGTCCCAGCGACGCAAGTGAAGCCATTCCTGTTCCCTCCCGTTCCGCCGCGGAATCCAGGTTTAAATGGTCCGCGGACTGCCTGATCGCTTCTGATTTTATCACGCATATTCGCCCTGTTCAAGAAAGATCAGCAAAACAGTGGAGGTTTCTCCCCGGAACACCGAAAGAAAGGACTGCGTCCCCGCGGTTGACAAGCGGCCGCAGCGGTGCTATCCTGAAAACGGGGGACGTATCCCGCCGTTTGTCCGGCCGTCAAACCTGGCCCTGAATTAAGAGGAGGTCTATCCGATGTCTGTACCGTTTTCACAGATTCAGCCGCAGCTCTCTTTCTCACGACCCCAGGACACGGTCTCCCGCCTCCAGACGCAGCGGCAGCAGCTCCAGGACCAGCTGCTCCTCCTGCGGACCACGGGCACCGACACCGCGGCCGTACCGGAAGAAGTTCAGGAGGTCCTGCAGGACCGGCTGGAGGAGGTCTCCGCCGATCTGCGCTCCGCCAAAGCGGAGTCGGCCGCCTTTGACCGCTATGAGCCTTCCGCCCCGATGCCCTCCCCCGGCCTCTACGAGGCCCGGCGGACAGAGGGGGGCTGGCAGGTATCGTTCTCCCCCTACAGCCCGTGATACACAGGCAGATAAAAGAAATACCGGCCGCCGGAGCGTTTCAGCGCTCCGGCGGCCGTTCTACGGCTTTCATAAACAAATCCTTTTTTGCCGATGCTCCCAACTCTTAATCTTTGCACGAATTTATAGTCAGAGTTCCTGTAGAGAAATAAGAACCTGTATTCATAACCGTGGAATGCCGGATGGAGGAGGATTTTTCCCGCCAGACAAGGAGATGTTCCGCAGCCATACTGTCGTATGGCAAGGGAAAGCGACGCGGTATGGCGGGAAAAGGACCGTTCAGACGGCGTTCAGCGGTTGTGAATACAGGTTCTAACTTGTCAGACTATAATATTTCTCGGAATTTGTTATGTTGAACAGACTAACGAGCAATTCTCCAGTGATTCAGTATCATTTTCCGAAATGTATATTTCCGCCGCCGCAGACAAATCGTTTCCTTTGAATATTTCATTTTGAAACACTCTCTCGATGATGGGCCAATTTTCCGCCGCCGATTCCGTTTTTAGCCAGATTCCCATTAACGGACCGGGTTGACCATCTTCTGTGTCAATAAAATCATATCCGTTGTCTTGTATGGTCCCATTGGATACTTCTTCAATACGGTCTGGAATGCAATAGCATAAATCCAGGTCGGGATTTTCAAGTTTTCCCGGATTTAGTACTACTATAATTGTTTGCACGCGCCTATCCTCCATAAATTTACAATTATCGGCTTATTATGAGCAAAGTATAACACTGGTATGGGCGGTATACAACCGTCTGTTGACATTCCGGAAAAAGTTCACATCAGCCAGAACAGCAGGCGTTCCGTTACCTGCATCCCCGCCCGCCTTTGAAGGGCCAGGGACGCGGCGTTGTCGCTGAATACCTGGCCAAAGGGAATGGCCCCTTGTTCTATAGCCAGCCGCACCGCCCCGTGGAGGAGGGCTTCCCCCACTCCCCGGCGGCGGTATTGGGGGAGCACCTCCAGCATACCGATGCTCCCCTCATCGTGGAAGCCGACGAAGCCCGCCAGGGCTCCGTCCACATAGGCCCCCAGCATGCCCCGCCGGATGACCCCCTCCATGTAAGACACGCCGCCGAAGGGGTGGCTGTAGTGGGCATAGACCCAGGGGGCCAGCTCCGGGGGCAGAAAGCGCAGCTCAAACCGGGGTTCCGGCGGAGGCGTCTCCCCCAGCCAGGCGGCCTGGTAACAAATCTGTGTTTCCTGAAAGCCAAACCGGGCGGCGGCCTCCTCCCTGTACCAGAGCTCGTGGCCCGACAACAGCTCACAGCGGGGAATCCGCTCAAAGCAGGCCTCCGCGCCGGAGGGGGTCCGGGCGGTCATCATATGGACGCCCCCGCCGCGCTCGTAGAGGAGCACCCCGTCCTCCCCGACATACAGCAGCTTCGCCGACCCCCGGCGCAGGGGCTCCAGCATGTCGGCAAACAGAAGCGGGTCCGCCCCCAGAAAGGCCAGGGCCTGTTGTTTTTTGTCCAATTACAGCGCCTCCTCACACAAGGGCAGGGTGATGGTGAAGCTGGTGAAGCGGCCGTTGCTCTCCGCCCGGATATCCCCGCCGTGGCGCTCCACAATCTCCTTGGCGATGGCCAGCCCCAGCCCGGCCCCGCCGGTGCGGGAGGAACGGGCGGCGTCCAGCCGGTAAAATTTTCGGAAGATATTGGCCAGCTCCCCCTCGGGAATCTC
>CANDFO010000045.1 GCA_947384055.1 uncultured Flavonifractor sp. | reverse complement strand
AGCAGGCCGTATCCCCTTTGTCGAAAAAGGCCAAGGGCCTTTTTCGACAGGCTCAAGCGCAACATGCGCTTTTTCCTCCAATGGGCCAATGGCCCATTGGAGCGTGCAATGCACGCCAGCGGCGCCTATGAAGTCCAAAGCAGGGCCGCATGAGCGGTCCCTGCGGCGATTTTCGCCGCAGGGTTCAAAAGGAGCAAATCGCTCCTTTTGAACCGCTTTGACTATACAGATTCTTGTTCGGGCACGGTCACAGAGAGCAAATGATAACGAAGCGGCCCCTTGTCTCCAGGGGGCCGCTTCGTTGTCGTTAAAAGGCTGTATCAGGCATTGGGATGGGCATAGCTAAAGAAGAAGTAGCCCAGCGGGGTGTAGAACATGCCGCCAACGCGGTCAGAGATCATATACTTCTGAGTGTAGAAGTACAGGGGGTTCAGGGCCCAGTCCTGACCGATAATGATATCCTCGGCCTGGTGCATGAGGCTCATGCGCTCGGCGGGATCAGTGGACTTCTTGGCCTTCTGAATCAGCTCGTCGTACTCAGCATTGGTGTACTGAGCGTCGTTGTTACCACCGCCGGTGAGCCACATATCCAGGAAGCACATGGGGTCGTTGTAGTCGGCAATCCAGCCGTTGCGGGCGATGGAGTAATCGCCGTCCTTACGGGTCTGGAGGAAGGTGTTCCACTCCTGGTTGTTCAGTGTGACCTTAACGCCCAGCTCGGTCTCCCACATGTTCTGGAGAGCCTCGCCCACGGCCTTGTGCGCGTCGGAGGTGTTATACAGGTACTCGACGACGGGGAAGCCTTCGCCGTTGGGATAGCCGGCTTCAGCCAGCAGCTCGCGGGCCTTATCGCAGTTGGCCTTGTACTCATCCGCGCCGTTGCCCACGTCCAGATAGGTGCCGCCCACGGTGCGGAAGTCGCTGCCGGTGGAGCCCTCGGCGTCATACACGCCGGCGGGCACGAAGCCGCTGGCTTCCACCTGGCCGGACTGCGTTACCTTCTCCACGATGAAGGTGCGGTCAACAGCCAGAGTAAAGGCCTGACGGACCAGGGGGTTGTCGAAGGGGGCCTTCTGGGTCTGATAGCAGACATAGTAGTTGCCGATATAGTCCACAATCTTCAGGTCGCCGGAGGCGATGAGGCCGGGCAGCTCAGCCTGGGGCACATCCTCGATGAAGTCCAGCTCGCCGGAGTTGAAGCCGCTGAGCATGGCGTTCTGGTCGTCCATCAGCTTAAAGGTGATCTTGGCGGGGCCCAGGTTTTCATAGTCGTAGTACTGCTCGTTGGGAACCATCACGATCTCGGAGTTGTGGTTCCAGGCAGACAGGGTGTAGGGGCCGTTGGACAGGTAGGTCTTGACATCAAAGGTCCACTGGTCGTTGCCCTCGGTCACGTCCTGGCGCACGGGGAAGGTGGCGGGGAAAGCACAGACCTCCAGAAAGTAGGGCAGGTCGCTGACCAGCGTCACGACGAAGGTGCTGTCGTCGGGAGCGGAGACGGCCAGCTCAGAGGGGTCCATGTCACCGGCCATGATCTCGTTGGCGTTGACGACGCTGTCGATCATATAGTTATAGTCGGCGGCGGTCTCGGGCGTTACCAGCCGCTGCCAGGAGTACACGAAGTCGCCGGCGGTGACGGGCTTGCCGTCGGACCAGCGGGCGTCGGAGCGCAGCTTGAAGGTGTAGGTAACGGTGCCGTCGTCATTTACGACCTTATCATAGCTTTCGGCCTGACCCTCGGTCAGCTCCGCGTTGGTGCAGGTGCCGTCGGAGCCGGCAGTCTCAATGCCGGAATCCTTCCACTTCATCAGGCCCTCAAACAGGTGGCCCAGCATAATCGCGCCGTCAACGGCGGAGTTCAGAGCGGGGTCAATGGACTGGGGCTCGGAAGCGATATTCAGGGTGATTTCAAAGGGACCGTCATCGACAGGGGCGGGAGTGGCCTCAGCCTGAGGAGTCTGGGTGGCGGGAGCGGGCGTGGGGGTGGTGGTGGCAGTGTTGCCATTCCCACAGCCGGCCAGCAGAGAGACCACGAAGACCACAGACAGAAGCAGAGACAACGTCTTCTTCATTGGGATTGAACCTCCATTTTATTTTTTTGTATCGTGTCGCACAAGAAGTTTTCCTCAAACCCGTTGGCGTGATACACAAGACGGCGGCCCGTACCGGTACGGGCTGACAAAAAGGCCATGGCCTTTTTGGATGGGGATGATTATATCACACTAAAGTGCTCCTGTAAAGAAAATGTTTCGGATTTGTTACATAAATTTGAACAAAAATTGGTGTGCCAAAAGGCTGTCTCACTGCCGGAGGCGGAATAAATGGAAAATCAAAGAGGTTATCCCAGCAAGTGACAGGCGGCCCAGTGGTCGGGCCCATACTCCTTGAATTCCGGCACGGCCTCTTTACATTTGTCGGTGGCATAGGGGCAGCGGGTATGGAACCGGCAGCCTGTGGGGGGATTCATGGGAGAGGGAATGTCGCCCTCCAGAACGATGCGCTGGCGGGCGCGGCTGACCTCCGGGTCGGGCACCGGCACGGCGGACAGCAGGGTTTTGGTATAGGGGTGAATGGGGTTGCGGTTGAGCTCGTAGCTCTCGGCCAGCTCCACCAGCGAGCCCAGGTACATCACGCCGATCCGGCTGGAGATGTGCCGCACCACCGACAGGTCGTGGGCGATAAACAGATAGGTCAGGCCCAGTTCCTGCTGCATGTCCTCCAGCATGTTGACCACCTGGGACTGGATGGACACATCCAGCGCGGAGATGGGCTCGTCACAGACGATGAACTCGGGCTGCACAGCCAAGGCCCGGGCAATGCCCACCCGCTGCTGCTGGCCGCCGGAGAACTCGTGGGGATAGCGGTTGGCGTGCTCGGTATTCAGCCCCACCCGGCCCAGCAGCTCCTTGATGCGCTCGGTGCGCTCGGCCTTGGTGCTCCACAGCTTATGGATGTCCAGCGCCTCGCCGATGATCTCCCCCACCGTCATGCGGGGGTCCAGGCTGGCGGCCGGGTCCTGGAAAATGATCTGCATCTTCCGGCGGTAAGGCAGCATATTCACCTGCTGGGGCCTGGAGGACACGTAGAGAGGCGCGCCGGCGTCGTCCCGTTTCTCCCGGCCGTTCTCGTCCAGCTGGACCTGGCAGGTTATTTCGCCATCCTCGCTCCAGCGGATAGTACCGTCCTCATTCCGCACGGGCTCGGGCAGTCCGCCGCCGTCGTAGATGACCTGCCCGTCGTAAATGATGCGGCCGGAAGTGGGCTCATGAAGCCGCAGGATAGTGCGGCCCAGAGTGGTCTTGCCGCAGCCGGACTCCCCCACCAGGCCCAGGGTCTCGCCCCGGCGGATGAAGAGGGAGACGTCTTCCACCGCCTGGACACCGGGACCCTTGACGCCCTTTACAGGAAAATATTTTTTCAGGTGGTCAACCCGGACGAGAATATCATGCCTCTGCTCACTCATGGCCGCCCACCTCCTTTTTTTGATTCAGCTGCTCCTGCACCCGCAGCCAGCAGGCGGAGCGGTGGCCCTCGCCCACCTCCACATAGGGGGGCATTTTTTGCAGGCAGATTTTCATGGCCCTGTCGCACCGGGGGGCGAAGGGACAGCCCTCGGGGGGGTTGAGCATATCCACCGGGGTGCCCTCAATGGGAATCAGCCGCTCGTAGCTCTCCGCGTCCACCCGGGGCATGGAGCGCAGCAGGCCCTCCGTATAGGGATGGGCGGGCTGATAGAAAATGTCGTCCACCGGGCCCTGCTCTACCATCTTGCCCGCGTACATGACGGAGACCTTGTCACAGATTTCCGCTACCACACCCAAGTTGTGAGTAATGAAAATAATGCCCATATGGGTTTTTTTCTGGAGCTCCTTCATCAGTTCCAGAATCTGTGCCTGGATGGTCACGTCCAGAGCGGTGGTGGGCTCGTCGGCGATGAGCAGCTGGGGGTGGCAGATGAGACCCATGGCGATCATCACCCGCTGGCGCATGCCGCCGGAGAGCTCGTGGGGGTACTGCTTCATGCGCTTTTCCACGTTGTTGATGCCCACCAGCTCCAGCATCTCCATAGCCCGCTTGCCGGCCTCCTCCTTGGAGACCTCCTTGTCGTGGGCCTTCAGCGCCTCGATGAGCTGGTTGCCGATGGTGTAAACCGGGTTGAGACAGGTCATGGGGTTCTGGAAGATCATGGCCACCTTGCTGCCCCGGAAGGCGATCATCTCCTCCTTGGATTTGGACAGCATGTCCTCCCCCTCAAAGGTGATGGAGCCGCCGATGACCTTGCCCGGGGACTGGAGTAGGCCCATGATGGCATAGGCCTCCTGGCTCTTGCCGGAGCCGGATTCGCCTACGATGCCCATGACCTCGCCATAGTTTAAATCGTAGCTGATGCCGCCCACGGCCTTGACCTCGCCCGCGGGGGTGAAGAAGGAGACGTGCAGGTCCTTGACTTCCAGCAGCTTGCCGCTCTTGGTGTTTTCGTCCATAATATAGTCTCCTCCTCTCTTACTTCTTCAGACGGGGGTCCAGCGCGTCCCGCAGGCCGTCGCCGAACAGGTTCAGGGACAAAATGAGAATACTCAGAATCAGCGCCGGAATCAGCAGGCGGTAGGGATAGCTGTTCAGGCCGGCCAGACCCTCGGAGCAGATGGAGCCCAAACTGGTCAGGGGGGCGGAAACGCCCACGCCCAGGAAGGACAGGAAGGATTCCAGGAAGATGGCCGAGGGAATCTGGAGGAAGGTGGTAGTGACAATCTGGCCGATACAGTTGGGCAGCAGGTGGCGCTTGATGATCCGTCCGCCCTTGGCGCCCAGGGCGCGGGCGGCGGTGACGTACTCCTGCTGCTTGAGCTGGAGAATCTGGCCGCGGATGATGCGGCTCATCGTTACCCAGTAGAGCATGCCAAAGGCGATAAACATGGAGATCAGGTTGGGTCCCAGCAGCGTCACCAGATTCTGCATGGGGCCGTTGCCGGAGTTTTGGAATTCCTGGAGGCCCTCCTTCAAGGTGGCGGACAGCAGAAGGATAACCAGGACCTCCGGGATGGAGTAGATCATTTCCACAATACGCTGCATGACCGCGTCCACCGCGCCGCCGCTGTAGCCGGAGATGGAGCCGTACAGGGCGCCGATGAGCAGGACCAGCAGGGCGGCGCAGACGCCCACGATAATGGAGACCCGGGCGCCCACCATGATGCGGACCATGCTGTCACGGCCCAGATCGTCGGTGCCGAAGACGTGGGGGAACACATTCTCGCCGGCGGCCTTCCGCTCCAGCTCCGCTCTGGAGTAGCCAAAGGGTCTGGTACGAATGCCCAGCTCCTCTGCCGCCTCCTCCAGCGTAATCTGGTCTTCCGCGGCGTTCTGCTGCCCCACGGTGGCCTGGGCGCGGATGCGGGCGATCTCCGTGCGGGAGAGGGTCTTGCCCTGAGCCTCCGCCTCCGCTTGGGCCTTGGCCACGGCCTCCTCCGGGGTGAGAAGGCCCGAGCCGTTGCGTTCCTCCATATAGGCGCTGATGCGGTTCTGGTCCTCCAGGGAGTAGTGCCAGGGGTCCAGAGACTCGGAGCCGCGGATTTGCTGGCTGTGGGTATAGGGCACGAAGAAGGGCCCCACGAAGGCAAAGAGCACCAGCAGGACAATCACGCCCAAGGCGACCATGGCCACGGTGTTTTTACGCAGCCGCCGCCACGCGTCCGCCCAGTAGGAGACGCTTTTGCGGTCCTGAATGAAATTCTCCCGCTCGTCAATGGTGGCAGGTTCAAAGGAGCCCGCCGGCAGATCGTTCCAGGACAGAATATCCTCCACATCCGGCTGGAGGGAGCCGAAGGGGGCTTTTTTCAATTTCTTCTGGTCGGCCATGGGTCAGTTCCCTCCCTTCGTCAGATTGATCCGCGGGTCCACCAGCTTATAGGCCAGGTCCACCAGCAGGTTCATGACGATGATGAAGGCGGCCAGGAACAGCGTGGTGCCCATAATTAAGGGATAGTCGCGGTTCTGTATGGACTGAATAAAGTAGCGCCCCAGACCGGGGATGGAGAATACCGTCTCCACCACGAAGCCGCCGCAGAGGGTAAAGGCGATTTGGGGCCCCAGATAGGTGATAACGGGGATAAGGGCGTTGCGCAGGGCGTGTTTGAAGATGATCTTCTTGTTTTTCAGACCCTTGGCCCGGGCGGTCTTGATGTACTCCTGATTGATGGCATCCAGCATGGCGGTGCGGGTCTGCCGGGACAGGTAGCACATAGGGTAGAACCCCAGCGCCGCACAGGGCAGCACATAGGCCCCCGGAGAGAAGTCAAACAGGGTGGGGAAGGTCTTTAAAGCCGGGATGCCGCCGCAGAAGGTGTACAGCAGAATAGAGGCCACCACAAAGCCCGGCATGGAGATGCCGATGGTACAGACGACCCGCAGCAGGCTGTCCACCCATGTGCCCCGCCTGTAGGCGGCCAGGCACCCCAGAGGAACGCCCACCAGGACTGCCCATATGATGGCGATAATGCCCACCTGGGCGGAGACGGGAAACATCTCCATAATAATGTCCAGCACCGGACGGTTTTTCTGCATTTTAATGGAATTGCCCAGGTCTCCGTGGAGCAGATTGCCCAGATACTTGCCCAGCTGCACAATCAGTGGCTGGTCCAGGCCGTATTTGGCGTTCAGCGCGTCAATGGTGGCCTGGGAGGGGGTTTTCTCCGACAGCCACGGGTTGCCCGGAATGGCGTGCATGAGGAAAAACGTAATGCAGGCCACAATCAGCAGGGTCAGCAGCGCCATCAACGCCCGTTTCGCGGTGTATTTTGCCATTTCGTCACTTCCTAATATTCTGATGCGTATGTTCTCCATAACGTCCCACGTTAATAAAACGTATTTTATAGTAAAACAGACGCTCCGTCAAGGGCTTCCACGGCTCTTTTGATGGAAAAGCCGTCAAATCCTGCAAATGTCTCTGATATACGGACATTTATCCATAAAAATGTCCGCCAAATATTTCGGGCTGCGAGGTTATCTGCCGAAAAAAGCGCGGCAGGAAAGGGATTTTTTCAGAGAATACACAAAAAAAGCGTAAATTCGCCCGGCAGAGCCTAAAACTTCCGGGTTTCGACAGGGCTGCGGCCTGATTTTCAGGTGAAGTATTCCATGGGAAACAATGCAGATTCCGTCTCCGCCGTACCTGACGACATCAAAAACGGGAGCACGCGGAAAAACGCATGCTCCCAGAGCCTGTCGAAAAAGGCCTCCGGCCTGCTGCGCGCACCCTTTGGGTGCACTTGCAGGCCGAGAAGGGTCATTTTCAAGGCGCATATCCCCGAAAATGACCAATTTTGGCTTTATTTTGCCGCCCTCGGGCGGCAAAACGCTGCGAAGCTTCCCCCGCTTCTTTTGAAAAACGGCGCCGCGGGCGTTCAGTCAAAGCCCAGTCCCATATAACCGGCAGGGCCGAAGCGGGCTTCCTTATCCCGGCTAAACCACTTGATGCGGCCGAATTCCCATTGGCTCCAGCCGGCCGGGGCGCCGGATGTGCGGACCTCATATTCCTGGGCCGGCAGAACCCGGGCCAGCAGAGCCAGCCCCCGTTCCAGGCATTCCGGCGGAAGCAGCAGCTCCTTGAGCACCAGACGGTCGTCCCGGTACTCGGCGGCGGCACAGCCCTCCGCGCCGCCGGCCGTCAGCCGGAAAAGCCCCCCGCCGGACAGCCGGCACATGCCCTGCTGAAACCGCAGCAGCCGCTCCCCGTAGCGGACGGCCGCCGTGCCCGCCAGACAGCGGGCGCGGACCGCGCCGTATTCCTCCGGACCGGCGTTCACACAGAGGTCCCCGGCGGCGGGGGTGGGGATCTCCGCCCGGCGGAACCAGGCGCGGCAGGTGGAAAAACAGGGTTGAAATCCCGCTGCGCCGAAAAAACGGTGGAGGCTGGGCTGGGCCGGGACCACGGTGACGCAGTCCGCGCCCCTGTTTTGCAGCAGGCGGTCCGCCTCCTCCAGCAGCCGCCGGGCAAAGCCCATTCCCCGCCGGGCCCTGGCGGTGGCCAGGGCGTAGACGTAAAAAGCAGAAGCCTCCCCGCCGTCCGGCAGGGACAGGGTGTGGGGCAGAAGGGCGGTCATAGACACCGGAACGCCGTCCTCCAGCAGCAGGAGCATCTCTTCCGGACGCCAGCAGGTCTCATAGAACAAGGCGATGTCGGCGTCGGAGTCTCCAAACGCCTCCTGCCAGAGGACCTTTTGGGCGGCCTCCTCGCCGGGACGGGAGAAACGGAGCTCTGTCATTGTGCGCCCTCCCGGAGAGAGGCGGTGCGCACCGCCGTGTATTTTTCCACCATCAGGTCCGGATAGTAGGATTCCTTGGCCTTGCGCAGGCCCTCTACCCCCATGTCGTCCTCCCGGTTGAGATAGCGGATTTCCGGGTGGCGTTCCCGCACCCAGCGGGCAAATTCCCGGTTGATGACCGCATAGGCCCCCTGAATCTCCCCATATGCCTTTTCAAAGTGCACGTCATAGGTATCCGAGGACAGCTTATCGCCCATGGTGAAGGCCACCACCCGGCCGTCCACCCGGATCAGGCCGCCCTCCAGACCCAGCGCCTGGTAGTGCTCCATAGCCAGGCGGAGGGCGATTACCTCATCCCCCAGGTCCTGTTCCTCGGCCGCGCCCTCCCGCTGGAGGGAGCGGCGATACCACTCCTTGTCCATCTCCAGGCACTGGGGCAGGCGCTCCGGCGTGAGCTCCTCGTAGACCCAGCCGGGATTGTTCTCTATAAAACGGTTGATATGGTTGCGCTTGGCGTGGAGCTTCTTTCCGCCCAGGTCCGCCAGACGGTTGATATCGTACAGGTAGTCAAAGCCGTCCCGGTCGGCCGCAAAGGTGAATTCCCCGGGAAAAGCCGCCTCCAGCTGGGCGGTCTGAGGGGCGGTGAGGCACACCAGCCGCAGGGGAGCTCCCCGCTCCAGGGCGTCGGCCTCCAGAATGCGGACGACCGGCTCCAGCGGCCCGCGTCCGGCGGGGTAGAGGTAGCTGCACCCGATGCGGGAGCAGATGTGGGTCAGCAGAAAGTCCCCCTCCCGGGCGATCTCCATGCGGTAGGCGTCTTTCCAGGTAAACAGATTGGTAAAATTATAGTCACACCCCCGGTAGTCGGCCTGCGCCAGCAGGCGGTCTACCCAGGGCTTGTCCTCCAGCTTCGGGGGGTGAAAGTTAATCATGCAGGTATCGTCTCCTCGCTTTCCTGTCTATAAGACCAGGCGGTGTCCGCAGTATGGGGAATTATTACAGTGATATCATTTTGGATGGGGTGAATCCCCCCATTGAAGCAGGCGGGTGCCGTGGCCGCCGGCTGGAAAAGTGCAGTCTGCGCTTTTTCAATGCTGTTCACTATATCACGTCCGGCTCCGGAAGGCAAGAAAAAAGACGCCAAAGGCTCCCAAAACGCTGGAACAGCGGGGCAGACTGTTGAAGAACTTTCCCCCACGGGAAAGCCCCGCAGAGTTTTGCCGCCCGAGGGCGGCAAAATAAAGTTAAAATTGGTCATTTTCGAGGACATGTGCCTTGGAAATGACACTGCTCGGCCTGCAAGTGTACTCAAAGGGTACGCGCGGCAGGCCGTATCCCCTTTGTCGAAAAAAGCCAAGGGCCTTTTTCGACAAGCTGAGCCGCCTGCCGGGGGCAGGCGGCTCAGACTGTCGAAAAATTTCCCCCACAGGAAAGCCCCGCAAGGGTTTGCCGCCCGGGGGCGGCCGGGCGGCTTGCGGCGGCGGAAGCTCCGCCGCCGGAGAGGGTCAGGACTGCTTCGCCGCAAAAAAGGCGTCAATTTTTTGTTTAATGTCCGCCTGCTTCAGGTCTTTTAGAAGATAGCCCGCCGGCTTCAGCGCCATGACCTTCCGCACGCTGTCCGGGTCGCTTCGTCCTGTCAGGAAGATGACCGGGATATCTGCAAATTCTTTCTCCGAGTGGAGCATCTCCAGGGTCTGCCGCCCGTCGCAGACCGGCATTCCATAGTCCAGAAGGATCAGGTCCGGCCGGTTCAGGGTGATTGTACGGATCGCCGCGATTCCGGATTCCGCCACAGATACCTCATAGTCTCCGTCCAGCAGATTCTTCATCCCCTGCCGTATGACCATGGAGTCATCCACAATCAGAATTTTCTGCCGGGGTGCGGTCTCCAGCTCATCCCGCTTCATCAGGTACCGCTCAACCTCCGCCAGGGCGTTGGCGTGCTCAATGGGCGTCGCCACGCCGTTTTGGAACAGGTGCGGGGCAATCACACAGTAGGAAAAATACCCCGCGCCGCCGGTGTTGAACAGAAGGCTGACCTGGGGCGCCTTTCGTTCAAATACCTGCTGGAACTGCTCATAGGACAGGAGGTTTTCCTCCTCCAGCTCATAGGAGTCCAGAGCCTGGAAGTGGTCCATAATCCGCCCCACAAACTGCCGGGCCGTATACCTGGCGGCGTTGACCAGCATAGAGTCCAGCTTGCTGGTCTGGATGCCCATAATTTTTCCCACCGTATTGATCAGCAGCTTTTCCTCAAAGACCAGGAGAATTTCCTGCCGCGGCTCCTCCGGTCCGGCGCTGTAGACCAGCCGGTAGTAAATCCCTTTTCCAAACTTTTCCCCGCCATAAGAGTCGCTGACCACCTGGGACTCCAGACGGAACATGTCAAACATAAGCTGTATGATGACCTTTTTCAAAACCGCGAGCTCTTCGTCGGGCAGGAGGTTTTCCCACCTGCTTGTGCGGCCGCCGATTATAGCCAGATCCTCCGTCAGTGTGTGGCCGATCAGCCACCCGGCGCACACGCCCAGAAAATGGTCCACTGCGTCCGGGGCGTAATTGGTCCGCTCCAGCTCCTGCTCCAAAATGAGAAGGGTGTTTTCCCGAAAACTTTTGTGAATGCGCCGGTGCCGCTCCAGCCCCTCGTATCCGATGGACTCCATGTACGCCTCCTCGTCCGTGAAGTGCTTCATGGCATGTCCCTTAAAAAATTTTACCCCCTCATGGCAGGCCCAATGGCTGTCCATTTCCTCCTCTTTATATGCAAACAGTTTGTTGATGATACGAAACAGCCGCTGATGCTCTTTATCAATAAGTTCTACGCCAATGTTGAACTCTTCGCGCCATTCAAATTGGCTGTTCATACAAAGTCCTCCTTTTCCTGCGTGCGGAATTGGGTTTCCGCAGATGAGACTCCCGTTCGGGCCTTGCTTGAAAAATGGAAATATGACCAGCAGCAAAAAGTTTTCACGTCCGGCAGGGAAAATCGCGCGGTCCAGGCGGGAAAAGACGCGCTGCTTGGACGCTTTAACAAATTTCATACAAAGCCTGACAGGGGGAGAAAATACCGGCCCGGCGGCGGAGACGCGCCGGACAGCAAGCCAAGCGGCGGAACCCCGCGTTCCCGCCGCTTGGCGGCAGGACGGGATGGCAAAGCTGCTAAAAAATCAGATTTGGCCGTTTGGCACTGTGTTCTGAAGGAGGGGCTTGCCGGCAGAGGCCCGCAGATACGCCGGGCAAAACGGAATCCGCGTTTTTTCAGGCAGATAGGCGGCGTGCCGCGCGGTGTCTGCAAGGGAGCGCAAAAAAGCAGCCTGGGGAGCGGATATCCTCCTCAGACTGCCGGAACGACCGCTCACTGGAGCGGCAATAGCTCTATAACGGGACCAGCCGGATCAAATACCCCCATGTCATTGATCGGCCGGATCCCCGGAATGATAAGCCGTGGACAGGCCGGAATTCCGGCGGAGGCCGGGCGGCTGCCCGTCCCACATGCAGCGGGTCCAGTCCGCCCTGCCCTCCGCGGTGAAGAAAACCCCTTCAGCTTCCAGCATTGCCCGCTGCACACCGGGCCCAAAGGCGCAGGTGGGCGACCCGTCGGCCCGCAGGACCCGATGACAGGGCACTGACGGGTCCCGGCACAGCCGCAGGGCGGAGCCCACCACACGGGCCGCCCGCGGGCTCCCGCTGAGCAGCGCCAGCTGTCCATAGCTGGCGCATTTGCCCTCCGGAATCTGCCGGACCAGGCCGTATACCCTGTCATAATAACTCATGGCGTTCCCTCCACAAGACAGGCGGACTGATGGTCAATACCCCGGGTAGACATCGCTTTTTCTGGGCAGAATCGCCGCGGCGACCAGGTACAAAATCAGCCCGCCGCCCACACTGCCCAGCGACAGGGCCGCCCAGACCAGCCGCACCAGACTGGGGTCCACATTCAGGTACTCCGCAATGCCGCCGCATACGCCGGATATTTTAGCCCCCTGCTCCACACGGTAAAGTCTTTTCGGTTCGTTCATATAAAACCCTCCCTTTGGCGTTCTTAGCTCCGTTGCGTAATCAAACCGCTTGAAAAAACACAGATGCGTTTCAAGTACCCAGGCCAAGCGCCTGGGCAGGCCGTCTTCAGCGGCCCTGGTTTTACTATATCACACGCTGACTTAAAAAATCCTTCCGGAAGGGTTAAAATTGGATTAAGGAATTGCCGGGGTTCAGCCGTCCACCAGCATCAGGCAGCCGTCCTTGTCATATTTCAGCCGCTGGACCTCCGCACGGGTGTTGCGGACGATGTCGTCCATGCGGATGCCCTCGGAAATGGTGGAAATAAAAGTGTAAGAGACCCCGTGGCGCTTGGCCCGCCCGGTACGCCCAATGCGGTGGGTATAATTTTCCAGCTCGTCGGGCACATCATAGTTGAATACGGCGTCCACATCGTCGATGTCCAGACCCCGGGCCGCCACGTCGGTAGCCACCAGGACCCGGAGCTCTCCGCGCTTGAAACGCTCCAGCGTTTTTTCCCGCATGCGCTGCTGAATGTCCCCATGGATGGCCTCGCAGGAAATGCCCCGCATTTTCAGCAGGCCCGCCAGCCGGTCCGCCATGTTTTTGGTGTTGCAGAAGGCGATGGCGCGCTCGTATTCCCCGTGGGTGATGAGGGCGGCGATGGTGTCCAGCTTTCGCTCTCGCCCGTCCAGGTCAATGCGGTACTGGGTAATGTCCGGCTTGGACTCCTCCACCGGGCGCACGGTGATCTCCACCGGGTCCCGCTGGTATACCCAGGAGATGTCCATGACCTCCCGGCTGATGGTTGCGGAAAACATGCCCATGTTTTTTCGCTGCTTCAGCTGGTCCAGAATCCGGGTTACGTCCCGGACAAAGCCCATGTCCAGCATCCGGTCCGCCTCATCCAGCACCACCGTCTGCACCTTGTCCAGCCGGACGGTGCGCCGCTTCATGTGGTCCATCAGACGCCCCGGAGTGGCCACCACAATCTGCGGGCGCTTTTTCAGCGTGGAAATCTGCCTGTCGATAGGGGCGCCGCCGTAAAGACAGACGGTGCGCACCCCTTCCTTGAATTCACACAGGTCCCGCAGCTCCTCCTGAATCTGCACCGCCAGTTCCCGGGTAGGCGCCAGCACCAGACCCTGCACCTCCTGGACGGCGGGGTCGATATGCTCCACCATCGGGATGCCGAACGCAAAGGTCTTGCCGGTGCCGGTGGGTGCCTTGGCAATGACATCCTTCCAGTCCATAAAATAGGGGATAGCCCCGGATTGAACCGGTGTGGCCTGCACAAAGCCTTTTTTCTCGATGGCCTTCAGGATGGCCGGGGACAGATTCAGCTGCGCATAGCTGAGGGTTGTGTTGACCTGCTCGCCGTTGATTTCCATTGGTGTTTGATCCTTTCCTTCCGCCCTCCCGCCGGGCGGATTGGCTGAACATAGGGTAAAGCAGCGGGTTTGCCGCCATTATAGCATAGCCGCGCCGGTTTTGCAAATCGAAGAAAGGGGGATGTCTGAGGGAAAGGGCACTGTCAGCCGGAAACCGGCAGGAAAAGGCCTATTCCGCCTTTGGGCGGGAGAACAGGTCACACCAGGGGCGCAGCGTGCAGGCGGCGCAGTCTGGCTTCCGGGCCATGCAGACCGCCCGGCCGTGGAGCACCAGCCGGTGGCAGAAATCGTTGGACTCCTCCGGCGGAAGGATCCTGCGGAGCTGCTGCTCCACCTTGGCCGGGTCCTTGCTCCCGTCGGTAAGCCCCAGGCGGCCGGAGATGCGGATGCAGTGGGTGTCGGCCACCACAACGCCGGGGACGTGGTACACATCCCCTAAAATCAGATTGGCAGTTTTGCGTCCCACTCCGGGCAGGCGGAGCAGGTCGTCCATATTGTCGGGAACCGCTCCGCCGAACTCCTCCAGCATCATGCGGGAGGCCGCCACAATATCCCGGGCTTTGGCCCGGAAGAAGCCGGTGGAGTGGATGAGCTCCTCCACCTCGCGGACGTCGGCCCGGGCCAGGGCATCCAGGGTGGGGAAACGGGAGAAGAGAGCGGGCGTTACCATGTTTACCCGCTCGTCGGTGCACTGGGCGGCCAGGCGCACGGAAAACAGCAGCTCATGGGGCTTGGGATATTGGAGAGAGCACAGACCGTCGGGATACAGAGCCTTCAGGGCGTCCACAATGGAGACGACAGCTTCGCGGGATTTCATGGAAGTTCACCTCGTCGGAATAGATATAGAGATTCTATCACACTTTCCGGCAAAATTCGAGTGAGTTTTTCAATTGCTGACAATTGTATTTTTTGACGGGATTTAATATAATAAAAAGAGTTTTAATTGTGGAGAGGTGGCAGAGCTATCGTGGTCAACGAGATGATGGATTTGATTGCGGCCCAGGACCCGGAAGTGGGCGGGGCGATCCGGGCGGAGTACGACCGCCAGCGGCGCAATATTGAACTGATTGCTTCAGAAAATTTTGTAAGTCCGGCGGTGCTGGCAGCGGCGGGTACGGTGCTTACCAACAAATATGCCGAGGGCTATCCCGGCAAACGCTACTACGGCGGCTGCCAATGCGTGGACGTGGTGGAGGAGCTGGCCCGGACCCGGGCGTGCAGGCTCTTCGGGGCGGACCATGCCAACGTCCAGCCCCACTGCGGAGCCGGCGCCAATTACGCCGTCTATCAGGCCCTGTGCCGGCTGGGGGACACTGTGCTGGGAATGGACTTGGCCAACGGCGGGCATCTGACCCACGGCTCCCCGGTGAATTTCTCCGGGAAGGACTACAACATTGTCTCCTACGGCGTCAACAGTCAGGGGTATATCGACTATGACCAGGTGCGGGACCTGGCCAAAAAGCACCGCCCCAGGATGATCCTGGCGGGGGCCTCCGCCTATCCCCGCGTTATCGACTTCAAAACCTTCGCGGAGATCGCGCAGGAGACGGGCGCCTACCTCTTTGTGGACATGGCCCACATTGCGGGGCTGGTAGCGGCGGGGCTGCACCCCTCGCCGGTGCCCTACGCCGATGTGGTGTCCACCACCACCCATAAAACCCTCCGGGGTCCCCGGGGCGGCATGATCCTTTGTAAGGCGGAGCTGGCGAAAAAAATTGATTCCGCCATTTTTCCCGGCAGCCAGGGGGGGCCCCTGGAGCACATCATCGCGGCCAAGGCGGTGGCCCTGGGAGAGGCTATGAAGCCGGAGTTTAAACGCTATCAGGAGCAGATTGTCAAAAATGCCGGGGCGCTGGCCCGGGGGCTTATGGAGCAGGGCTTTGACCTGGTGTCCGGCGGCACGGACAACCACCTGATGCTGGTGGATCTGCGCCCCGCCGGACTGACGGGCAGGGAGATGGAGCGCCGCCTGGATGAGGTGAACATCACCGTCAACAAAAACGCCATCCCCAACGACCCGGAGAAGCCCTTTGTCACCAGCGGCATCCGGGTGGGCACCCCCGCCGCCACCAGCCGCGGCTTTGGGGAGGAGGACATGGCGGTCATCGCACGGCTTATGTGGCAGACGGCCACCGACTTCGAGGCCAGGGCCGGAGAAATCCGGGACCAGGTGGCCCGGCTCACCGGGAAGTATCCCCTCTACAGCTAGTACGCTACCAAGCCGGAAGAGGGCGGGCGCAGTTCTTTTGGCCGCCGTTCAGAAGAAAGAGAGGTGTAAATATGGGCATGGGCTTCGGCTTGATGGAGACATTGTTTCCGTTCTTCTTTATCACCATATTTTTAATCGTTGTGGGTACGTTCATCTTTATGGCGGTGAGCGGCGCCAGCCAGTGGCGGCGGAACAATCAGTCTCCGGTGCTGACTGTGGAAGCCCGGGTGGTCGTCAAGCGCGCCGACGTAAGCCACCGTCACGGCGGCGGTTCTATGAATCATATGCACCACAGCACTACCTGGTATTACGCCACCTTCGAGGTGGAGAGCGGCGACCGGATGGAGCTGAACGTGACCGGCCAGGAGTATGGCCTGCTGGCGGAAGGGGACCGGGGGAGGCTTACCTTCCAGGGGACCCGCTACCTGGGCTTTGAGCGGGATACGGCGTCCGGCGGGGCCGACTTCCACTGAAGTGCGGGAGAGGACAAATGGAAACCAAAGGCGTGCGAGTCGGGAGAATGTGAAAATGTGGTTTGTTTTTGCCCTGCTTTCCGCTGTTTTTGCGGCACTCACCTCAATTCTCGCAAAAGTGGGAATTGACGGCGTCAACTCTAATCTGGCCACCGCCGTCCGGACGGCGGTGGTCCTAGTGATGGCCTGGGGTATGGTGTTTCTGACCCATGCGCAGAGCGGCATCACAGAGATCAGCAGAAAAAGCTGGCTGTTTCTGATATTGTCCGGGCTGGCGACCGGAGCGTCATGGCTGTGCTACTACCGGGCGCTGCAAATGGGAGAAGCCTCTAAGGTAGTCCCTGTTGACAAGCTGAGCGTGGTTATTACCCTGGTTCTGGCGTTTCTCTTTTTACACGAGATGTTTACGGCCAAATCCATGGTCGGCTGTATCCTGATTGGCGCGGGCACCCTTCTTTTGGTCCTTTAGAACCTGTATTCATAACCGTGGAATGCTGGATGGGCGAGGATTTTTCTCGCCGGACAAGGAGAGTTTCCGCTATCCTGCGCTTCTATCGGCGGCAGTTTAATATAGTCGCCGCAGGGTTCAAAAGGAGGCGCTCTTGTCTCTTTACGAATTGTCGAACGTGTGTTAGAATGGAGGGGAGCAGTTCCTCTCCATTCTGTTTTGAGAAGGGGCGAACGCCTATGACATACCGGCCTTTAGCCGATGAGATCCGCCCCCAGGACCTGGACGAGGTCATGGGGCAGACCCATATTCTGGGGAAAAACGGCCTGCTGCGCCGGATTATCGACAGCGGCAGCATTCCCAATCTGGTCTTTTACGGACCGTCGGGCACAGGAAAGACCACGGTCGCCAACATCATCGCCAAGCGCACTGACCGGCCGCTCCACCGATTGAACGCCACCACCGCTTCCATCTCCGACATCAAGGATGTGGTGGGGCAGATCGGCACCATGCTGGCTCCCAACGGCGTGCTGCTCTACCTGGATGAAATCCAGTATTTTAACAAAAAGCAGCAGCAGTCCCTGCTGGAGTTTATGGAAAATGGCGGGCTGACCCTCATTGCGTCCACCACGGAAAATCCCTACTTTTATGTATACAACGCGGTGCTCAGCCGGGCCAGCGTCTTTGAGTTCAAGCCCCTGTCCGCTGCCGATGTGCTCCCGGCGGTGGAGCGGGGCATTCGTCTGATGGGGGAGAGGCTGGAGGCCCAGGCAGTCTGTGAGCCGGGGGTGGCGGAGCATATTGCCGCGGCCTGCGGCGGGGATGTGCGCAAAGCCATGAACGCCATAGAGCTCCTGCTGAACGCCGCCCGCCGGGAGGGGGACCGGCTGTCCATTACCCTGGAGGACGCCCGAACCGCCGCCCAGCGCTCCGCCATGCGGTACGACCGGGCGGGAGACGACCACTATGACATTGCCTCCGCCCTGATGAAGTCCCTGCGGGGGTCGGACCCGGACGCGGCGCTGCACTACCTGGCCCGCCTGCTGGAGGCCGGAGACATGCTCACCGCCATCCGGCGGATTCTCTGCTCCGCCAGCGAGGACGTGGGGATGGCCTATCCCCAGGCGGCGCTGATTGTCAAGGCCTGTGTGGACAACGCCCTCCAGCTGGGGCTGCCGGAGGCGCAGCTGCCCCTGGCCCAGGCGGTGGTCCTTCTGGCCACCGCCCCCAAGTCCAACTCGGTCTGTGCGGGCATCGCCGCGGCCCGGGCCGATGTGCGGGCAGGAAGGACCGGAGACTACCCCCGGCATCTGCAAAATGTCCACGCGGACTCTGCGGGGATGGAACGGGAGCAGGGCTACCTCTATCCCCACGATTTTCCCGGCCACTGGGTGGCGCAGCAATACCTGCCGGACGTCCTGGCGGGTACTCAGTATTATCAGTTCGGCGACAACAAGACCGAACAGGCCGCCAGGCGGTACTGGGAGGAAATCAAGGGCGGCCCATTTTGCGGAAAATGATTGAAAGAGCGCGGCCCCTGTGCTAGAATAAGAGAAATCCAATTAAAGGAGTGAAGCGCCATGGGAATATTTGGAGGAACATCCAAAATACCGGAGCCCGTTGAGCCCCAGGAGCCCGCCGTGCTGCCGGAGGAGGAGGTACGGGCTGTGCCGGAGCCCGTCATGGATACGATAATCGCCCAGGGCATTACCATCACAGGGGGGCTGAGCGGCCAGGGCGCGGCCCGCGTGGAGGGCGCGGTCCGGGGGGAGGTCAGCCTGGAGGGGACGCTGGTGGTGGCGGCTCCAGGACGGATCAAGGGTCCCGTGGTGGCCGATATCATCCGGGTGGCCGGGTGCATTGAGGGGACGGTAACGGCCCGGGAGAGTCTGCATCTGGAGCCCACCGGCACCATTGAGGGAGACGTTACCACGGCTACCTTTGCCCTGGATCCGGGCGGCATTCTCAACGGCCGCACCACCATGCTCAAGCCGCCTCCGGTCTCCGAGCGGGAGGAGCCGGTGTTTGCGGCATCGGTGCTGGATGAATCCGATTTGGACGACGCTGAGATAGAGGTGCCCGTCTGGGGCGGAAGCAAGGAGTGAGAATCTGTATTCCTGACCGGGGGATGCCGGGTGGCAGGGATTTTTCTGTCAGACAAAGGGAATTGACGCGGTATGGCGGAAAAAAGACCGTCCGGATGGCGTTTAACGGTTGTGGAAGACAGGTTTTGAGCTTGCCAGGGCAGCGTAAAACCTGTCCGCCGCTTGGAGCGAGATTACGGGCAGGCCCCAACGGGGCCTGCCCCAGCTTGTCAAAAAAGGCCAAAGGCTTTTTTGACAAAGGGGATACGGCCTGCCGCGCGTACCCTTTGGGCACACTTGCAGGCCGGGCAGTGTCATTTCCGAGGCACATGTCCTCGAAAATGACCAATTTTGACTTTATTT
>CANDFO010000044.1 GCA_947384055.1 uncultured Flavonifractor sp. | reverse complement strand
CTCCTTCAGAACGGTCACAAAGACCAGCAGGCTGTGGTCTCCCCGCCGGCGCAGCCGCTTGGCCGTCTCCATGCCGTCCGGCTGTTCCATCTGGATGTCCAGAAAAATTACATCGAAGCCGTCAGCCGCCCCCAACAGGGCGCGGCCACTGGAAAAGCAGCTGACAGAGTATTCGGTGATTGCATGTTCTTTCATGTAGTCCGCAAGATGGCCGGCAAGCTGCTGGACCATCATGGGTTCATCGTCGCAGATTGCAAATTTTATCATGTTCACCACCACGTTATTCTATCAGTCTTTTAGCTTAACAGAGGAGGAGCGAGGATACAACCCCCGATGTAATGGAATGCCGCAGATACGTCATGAAATGTTTTCAGCGGAGCGGCCTCAGCCGCTCCGCTCAGTCTGTCGAAAAAATTCCCCCACGGGGGAGCTACGCAGAGTTTTGCCGCCCGAGGGCGGCAAAATAAAGTCAAAATTGGTCATTTTCGAGGACATGTGCCTCGGAAATGACACTGCTCGGCCTGCAAGTGTGCCCAAAGGACACGCGCGGCAGGCCGTATCCCCTTTGTAAAAAAAGGCCTTTGACCTTTTTCTACAAAGTCAGCGGAGCGGCTAAGGCCGCTCCGCTGACTTGGCGGTATCACGGTTCAACTCTCCGTACTCTCCCGCCGCAGTACGGCGCTGCTGATGATGCTGGGGCCGCCCAGTACAGCGCAATACTTTGGCGGGAACACAAACGCCCACCGCCACCGCTGTCCAGGCGGAAAAAGGCTCACTGCCTGGGTGTTTTAACAATTTTCAAACAGGGCTTAAGCCATTTTGATATGGGCCCGGCGCAGAGCGGCCCGGATTGCCGCGCACAGGGGCGGCGCGGCGATAATCGCTACGGCGGCGTTGAAGAGAGAGGCGGGAATCTTCAGCGGCAGGGCGGCCAGAGCAACCATGGGCTGAAGCCCGTCCACCAGCAGGCCGTCATAGGCGAAGGATTTAAAGAAGTAGAGGACGTAGTAGCCCGCGCAGCCCGCCAGGGCTCCCGCTAGGCAGCGGGGGTATTTGGCGTCCTGTCGGTCCTGGGCGGAGCGCATGACCAGTCCGGCCATGAGGCCCATCACGCCTTTGGTAATAAAGGTAATCCAGCACTCAGAAGCGTACAGGGGGTTGGTCAGGTCGTACAGGGCGGAGCCCAGGCCCGAAGCCAGCCCTCCCACCGGGCCCAGCAGCAGTCCGGACAGACAGCAGATAATGTTGGCCAGGGTGAAGGCGGTGCGCCCGCCGATGGCAATGGGCATAATGATACGCATATAGTTGCTGGCAAACACCAGGGCGGTCATCATACCCAGCAGGCACAGCTTCTGCACAGTCATCTTTTGATTCCGTGCGGATTGGAGCATTCCCTCCGTAGATTTCTCCATCGAAAACACCTCCGGTTTGTTTTGGTGTTTCCAGTATAACAAATTCTGACCATATTTCAAACGCCAGATATAGAAAATATGATAAGGTCAGAACGAAGTCCATCGAAATCGGTCCCACGATAAAAAATATACCCCCTTCCGCCGCCGTATGAAAGCCCCCTGCCCGGAAATACTGTAAACACAGTTTTTCAGCGGAAGGAGAACAGGCCGGTGCAGGGGAAGGTAGAAATCTGTGGCGTCAATACCTCCAAACTCAAGGTACTCAAGAGCGACGAGACCCTGGAGCTGCTCCGCCGCGCCAAGCAGGGGGACACGACAGCCAGAGAGGAGCTGATTGCCGGGAATCTCCGCCTGGTGCTCTCGGTCATTCAGAAGTTTGTAAACCGCGGGGAAAATGCCGACGATTTGTTTCAGGTGGGGTGCATCGGTCTGATCAAGGCCATCGACAATTTTAACACCGATCTGGATGTGCGTTTTTCCACCTATGGTGTGCCCATGATTGTGGGGGAGATCCGCCGCTATCTGCGGGACAACTCCGCGCTGCGGGTATCCCGCTCCATGCGGGACACCGCCTACCGGGTGCTTCAGGCCAAGGAAAAGTATATGAGCGAGCACCAGCGGGAACCCACAGTGGAGGAGATTGCAAAGCTGCTGGATGTGAAGCGGGAGGATGTGGTCTTTGCGCTGGACGCCATTATGGACCCGGTGAGCCTCTATGAGCCGGTGTACTCCGACAGCGGAGACGCCGTCTGTGTCATGGACCAGGTCAAGGACTCCAAGAACACCGACGAGAGCTGGCTGGAGCAGATTGCGCTGAAAGAGGCCATGGACCAGCTCACCGACAGGGAGCGCCATATCCTGAACCTGCGGTTTTTTGAGGGCAAGACCCAGATGGAGGTCTCCGCTGAAATCGGTATCTCTCAGGCCCAGGTGTCCCGGCTGGAGAAAAACGCCATCAATCAGATTAAAAAGAATCTGTAGGCCCCGGCAGCGGGCCCATTGAAACAGCAGGGGCTGAGGCGCGAAAGAAAAAGCGTCAGCCCCACGTCCCGGCGGAGGGGTCATAGAAGCAGCGGGGATTCTGCCCGGTCCGGCTGCCGCATTCCGCGTAGGCCAGAGGCCGGCAGTCCCTGCACGCAAAGCGGTACTCGCAGTCTCTGCACGGCTGGATGTGCGCATAAGAGAGATACCAGTATGTCCGCACCATATCGCCCGCCAGAATATCCGCGACGGACGTCCGGCGGACATTTCCGTAGACCAGCTGACGCTCAAATTCGCAGGGGTAGACAGAGCCGTCCGTGGAGACGGCAAACTTTCCAAACCAGCAGGTGTTGGCGCACAGGGCCTGTTCAAATTCCGCCCGGCTGGTGCGGAAATTGGGTTTTCGGAGCTGGAGGGTGGATTTCGACGGCATGTGAGGACTCTGTGTCCCGCCGTAAACCTTTCGGATTTCATCGTAGTGGATGCTGTCAATGCCTATCGAATGGAGAAAATCCTCAATGTGTCCGTATTCTCCCTCATTTTCCCGCATCATGACCACATGGGCCCGGAGCGGGATAGAGCGGGCCTGTAATTTTTTGATGTTGGATATCAGCCGGTCAAAGCTGCCCGGCGTTTGGGTAATCCGGTCATGGACCGGCGCGGCGGCGCCATAGAGGGAGAAATTCACGGAGACGCGGTGCTCAACAATGGCGGAGAACAGCGGCTCCGGCAGGAAAAACAGATTAGAGAAGATGCTGATTCCGCCGATACCGGCTGCATGGGCGAAAGAGATCAGCTCCGGGAGAAACGCGCAGACAGACGGCTCGCCGCCGATGAATTGAATGCTGCCGCAGCCCGCGGCGGCGCACTGGGAGATTACCCGCTTCCATTCGGAGACGGACAGCGGCTGCTCCGGTTCCCCATGGCACTCCCCCTGGTAGCAGTGCACGCAGCGGAGGTTGCACGCCTGAGTCAGCTCCAGCCAGGCAAAATTCAGCTTTGGCGGGCACAGGGGAATGGGATAGTCCGACACATCGTCCAGGTTCAGCCCGGTTGTGCTGCCGACCTGAGAGAGAAACGCCCGGTTTTCTTCCGCCGGTTCTGCCCCGGAAAAGAAATCAGAGAGAAGCCTGGCGCCCTCCTGGTTGATGGAGTAGACTTTTCCGGTGTCAAACTGGTAGATGGCGCCCTGTACCGCGCCGGTCACATAGGCACCGCTGCCGCCGATTCGCTTAATCATTTAAAGGCTCCTTTCCCGTGCAAGCTGGCGCAGCAGCCGGCCGCGGTCGATAATCCCCGGCAGCGTGTAGCACCCGTTTTCCAGCGGCTTGGCGTGGCAAAACCGGCACCAGGCCTCCGGCTGTGCTGTGAGCTTTTGGCACCTGTCCGCCCAGATTTCCTCAATATCCGGGTCCAGAATATTCCCGATGATGACCTCCTCCCGTCCGGCACAGAAGGATACGCCCCCGTCCACGTCAATAATCGGGGAGGCCTTTCCCCGCAGGAAACAGGCGGAATGCCAGGAGGGTTCCTCCACAGGAATGCCGGAGCTGGAAATACCGCTGCCCTCCAGCAGCTCTGCCGCGTGGGACAGGGCGGCCCGGACCTCCGGCGTACGCTCCAGACGGTAGGCCCGCAGGCGGTCCTCATAGCCTTCGTAGACCTTCAGCTCCGTGACATATACCTCCTTGATGCCCAGTTCCGCCGCAAACCGGCAGAAATCGGCCAGTTCCCGGTAATTCCGGCTGTGGAGCGTATAGTTGAGATACAGCCCGTCGGGGCCATACCGCTCCACCACCTGGGTGAGGTTGGCCTTCACCCGCGAAAGGTCAATGCCGGACTGGAATCCGGACAGCCCCTCCTGGGTAAAGGCGTCCATGGTGATGCCCCATTTGCACCGCGGCGTAAAATATTCCGGGGGCAGACCGGCGTGAAAGTCCTTTCCGTTGGAGAGAATTCGCAGGGAGACAGCGTCGTTTACAGACAGAATTGAGGAAAAAAAGGTTGAAAAATGCGGGTACAGCAGGGGTTCGCCGGAGCCGACGCTGATGAGGCCCGTATATTGACACTCCCGCAGCTTGTCCACAATCCGGCTCAGCAGCCGGGGAGACAGCTCAACATTGCGGTTTACATGATACCTGGTCATACATTTTTTACAGAAGGCGTTGCAGCGGTAGGTCAGCGCAATAAAAATGTTTTTGTTTCGAAACAATTTTCTCCCCCCACACTGTGTCTCTAAAAAGTCCAGTGGCCGAAAACAGCCACTGGACTTTTTAGAGACATTCTTGATTTCAACTGACTTACACAGAGCTGTTCCGGTCACGCCGTCAGTTCACCGGACCGCAGTCGCCGGGGCCGCAAAGGGAAGTGGCGACCTCCTCATAGGTGACACACTCGATGGCAGGCATACAAGGCACCTCCTTCTTCGTTACTGTGGCGGTTGAGATACTTTTTATAGTATACAACCCTGTAAGGCAGGCTGTCAAGTATCCGTTGGGAAAAAATGAAGGAAACAGAAGAGCCGGCGTTTATCCGGGGATACGCGGCTGATTCAATTGGCGGGTATGACCTGGCTCCCAGCCGGAGGAAGGGTCTCCGGAGCCTTATCTGAGGGCACGCACTCCAGCTTTAGCTCCAGGAACACATGCTGGGCGCCGTCTTCCATCCCCATACGCATCTGGACGGAGGAGTGCTCCGGTACGGCATGTCCGGTCATGGAAAAGGTTACGTTGTCCTCTTCGGCGGACATGGAGAGGTCCAGCGCCGTGATATCTCCGCTTTCCTCTGTGAGAGAGAGCGTCATGGCGAGGATATCCATATAGGTGGTCTGGGCGGTATAGACCCCGTCCTGTTTGGTAAAGGCCTGGTCGCTGAACAGATCCGCATAGAGGGCGGCCGCCTGAGACAGGACGGCATAGCTGGAGGTGCTGTCATCCAGGGGGAAGGACTTGAGGGCCCAAATCAGCGTGTCCTTGAGAGAGGTCTGTTCCAGCGCCATGAGCTCGTCTAGATTCAGGCCGTCCATCAGCGCTGTCCCGTAGGTACGGGCGTCAATGGCGTACCAGGCGCCCGCGTCCTGCCCGCCAAGCGCCAGTGCCGCGGCGGTTCCACTGACGTAGACCATGCCGGAGGACCAATCCGCCCGGATTTCTGCGTTGAGCCCGGACAGGAAGGGACCAAGCACCAGCTGTGTGGTGTCATCGGGCAGCAGGGCGGAGAGGGCGGACAGGTCCGCTTCCGCGGCCAGCTGAAGCCCGGTTTTTCCTGTGACGCCTTCAAAGGCTCCGGTTATATGAATGGGCTGGACCGAAGTGCCGCTTTTATCGGCCGCATCCAGGGTCAGCGTTCCGGTGAGCGACATGTTGTCGTGCGTGCTATGCTGGGCGCAATAGGCGGAAAAACGGTCCATCAGCGCGAAAGAAGTACCCTCAAACAGGGCGTCCACATCGACAATTATGACCGTACGGGTCTGCTGGTCCCAGCCGACGCTGCATCCCAGGGCTTCGGCGGCAAAGCGGACCGGCACATAGGTCCGGTTGTTCCTGGTAAAGGCCGCCGCCTCCAGCTCTACGGTGCGGGTTGTGCCGTTCTCTGTAATGGAAGCCTGCTTTTCCCCGGGAACGACCGACAGGAGAATCCCGTTCCGTTGGGCGGTCACGGCGGAGGTCTCCGGGTCGAAGCCCACCTGGGCCCCCATCGCCTCCAACACCGCCCGGAAGGGGAGGAAGGTGCGCTGGTTCTCCACCTGGGGCGCCGCGTCGGGGAAGGACACCATTTTACCGTTGAATTGTACGGAGACAGCGGGGACGGCGCTGTCCGGGCCCGCCGCCAGCGCGCTTCCGGCCAGTGCCGCGGTGAGCCCCAACAGGACCGCCAGCGTCAGACCAAGACGTTTCCATGCTTTCATGTTCCAAAGACCTCCTCATTTATTGTATTTGAGAAAACGGGGACAGCAATTATTTCCTGATAAACGGCTTAGCAGGATTGCCCACCACTGTCTGCCCGGCCTCCACGTCTTTCACCACCACAGCACCCATTCCGATAAAAGCGCCTGCTCCAATATGGGCCTGATTGCGGATAAGCGCCGCGGCTAGGTAGCCGTTTTCATCAATCTGGGTGCTGCCTCCCAGACGGCAGGGATATGCCAGGGCAGCGTTGCGGCCCAGGAAACAGTTGTGGGCGATATGGCTCAGATTGTCGATTTTTACCCCGTCTGAAAGAACGGTGTCGTCAATAGTCCCCCGGCAGATACATACATTGTCGCCGACCAGGACGTCGTCACCGATGGAGACGCCGCCGAAATGCTTTACCATCTGCTTTTGGCCGCGGCTGTCCTCCACGTAGGCGAAGCCGTCGTGACCAATTACGGCGCCGGAATGAATGTCACAACGCCGGCCAACTGTTACGCGGTTAACCATCGTCACATGGTTCCAAATGACCGTGTCGTCGCCGATGACGATTTCGCCGTCCAGCGTACAGTTGTGTCCGATGCGGACGCGTTTTCCCAGCCTGACCTTTGGGGAGATATAGGTAAACTGCCCAATGGCGGGATGGTCCTCCGGCTCTGCGTAGAAATGTTCGATGGTGGAGAAAAAGGCGCGCTTGGACTGGGGGGTTCGGATGACATTGGGAAAGGTCCCGCTGACGTCCTCTGAGACGAAGGCCAGCGTAACCTGGGAGAGGTCGAAGGCGGGGGGCAGGTTTTTCTGGGATTTGACCCAGGTAAAAGAGCCCGGCTTGTAGCGGGACAGCGAGGAAAAACGATCTACCGACTCCAGTTCATTTCCGGTAAAACGGAATGGAATGCCCTGAGCCGTCAGAAAGGTCAGGATTTCGGCGATGCGCATGACAGCTCCTCCTCCCGCATAATGGATGCAAGGTCTGTTATATTATCCGCCATCTGTCGATAGCGCTGTAGGCTGGCCGAGCAAATGAACGCGCGCACGGTTTCCTCAAGGGTTTGTTCCGTATTGTGATACCAGAACGCGTGTGTCAAAATATGCAGACGCTCATATCCCCCGGAGCGGATGATATCCAGAACCGGCTCCCGCCAGTTCCTGCGGCTGTCGGAAAGATATTTGAAATCGCGGAAAAAAGTTCTGTCGTAAGAATTGATGATGCCGGGAATTTGGAAATCGGCGTCCAAAGTCATCCGGGAGGGACGATGCATGGAAACGCTGGAGACCTCGGTCTCCAGGAGTGCGGACAATTGTCCGCACTCCTTTATGATGCACTCAGGGATTGTGCCGCTGGACTCACAGGCGGTTTCATCAAAATGCAGTCCGATTTCATGTCCCAGCGACTGAATGCGGCGGACCGCCCGAAGGCCGGCACTGGATGCGATATTATAGAAATCCGTGCGCAGCAGGACGAAATAGGTAGATGCTACCCCAGCCTCCGCCTCAACCTGGGCCAGGTTTACGGCCTGCTCCAAGCTGTTGTCGATGTCGTGGCGGAGGATGACACAGCGGGGACAATCTGCGTAATTGTGGTACTGCCGAAAAGCATACTGCTGCTCCCGCAGCAGGTTCAGCATGTCCCGGTATGCCTGATAAGTAAATTCCATCGGACTGCCCTTCTTTTCTGTCTTACTCAGGAAAAGTATAGCACGCTTCCGGCAGGTTTTCAACCGCTAGTTTGCGTTCCGGCGGGGGCTCTCAGACTGTCGAAAGACTTCCCCTGCCAGAAGGCCACGCAGAGTTTGCCGCCGGGGGCGGCAAAATAACATCAAAATTAGTCATTTTCGGGGACATGTGCCTGGGCAAGTGTGCCCAAAGGGTGCGTGCCGCAGGCCGTATCCCCTTTGTCGAAAAAGGCCTTTGGCCTTTTTCGACAAGCTGAGAGCCCCCGCCGTCTCAATAGACAGCGGGGGCTCTGGAGCTTAGATGGGGTATTCGGTTACTTGGACAGGTAGCGCATGAGCATGAGTGCGGCTTCTGCGCGGGTCACAGTTCCGGCAGGATCCAGACGGTTGCCGTCCTTACCGGTGATGATGCCCTCGCCCACAGCCCAGCTCATGGCCTCGGAAGCCCACTTGGAGACCGCGTCGTGGTCGGCATAGGTGCTCAGGTTGCCCTTGGCCTCGGCGGTGCCCTTCAGCAGGCGAGCCCGATAGAGCATGTCGGCCAGCCGCTCACGGGTTACGGAGCCGTTGGGGTTGGAGGAGTCCACAATGCCGTTGGTCTCGGCCCAGGCGATACCCTTCTCATACCAGGAATTACCGCCGCTGGTGTCCACGCCGGCATTGCGGGCCAGGATTGTCACCAGCATGGCCTTGGAGGTCTCCACGGCGGGGGAGAAGGCGTTGGGAGAGGTGCCGTTCATCAGCTTGTTGGAAACCACATAGCTGATGCCGTCGGCAGCCCAGTGGTTGGCGGCCACGTCGGTGAAGGCGGGAGCGGTGCCGGACAGCTCGGCGGCGGTCATGTTCTGGCTGGCCATGACCTTGGAATAGATGGTGTTGCTGGCGTAGGTGTAGTCGTCGCGCTGGAAGGCCCGGTTGGTCAGGCTGTTGCCGAACAGGGTCAGATCCAGGGTGCCGTCGTTGTAGGCAATGGCCTCAACCTTGCCGGACATCTGAGCGGCGTTGGGGGCGCAGCCGGCGATCATGTAATCGGTGGTTTCACCCTCCAGGCAGCGGATGAGGATGGTAGTGTTGGGGTTCTGGAGAATCGCGCCGTCAATGTACACGCCGTCCACAGCGTAGATAATGTTGTCACCGTCTGTCACGTGGTTGGCGGTGAGGAGACTGTCGGCGGGATAGGTGATGTAGTGGAGCATATCACCGTCGGGACGGTTGGGCTCGAAGCCTGCGTTGGGCAACAGGTTCTCCTTGATGTAGTTCATGGGACCCCAGCCCATAGCCAGGTAGGGAGTGCCGGCCTTTACCGCAGCCAGGATAGCGTCGGTGTACTTGGGATTGGCGGTGGGGGCCACGTTGCCCACGATGATATCAGCCTTGGCGGGGTCGTTGGTGGTCTTGAAGTTCATCTGCTCGGTGAGCGCCAGACGCGTGACCTGAGCGGTCTCGCTGTTGTGCATGATATCATAGCGGGTGGAGCCGTAGCCCTCGGAGAACCACTTGGCGTAGTAGCCTGTGGGGATTTTGGCGCCCTGGAACTCATCCAGCATGCCGACCAGATAGATGGTGGGCTCGTGGGTCAGGCGGCGGGCGGTAGGCATGGTGCCGATACCGGTGGCGCTGAGGGTAAACTGGTCCTTTACGGTCAGGTAGTTGTCATAGCTGACCACGAAGTCGCCCTTGTACTGGCCCTCGGTGATCATACCCACGGGCTTGCCGCTGCCCAGCAGGGTGTTGACCGCATTGGTAGAGTGGACGCTCTCGTTGGAGATGACCACATACTTGCCGGTCTCGCCGGTGAAGGCGGTGGCGCGGGTTACGGTAGTTACGGCCTCGAGCTTGCCGGCAAACGCGCCCTCCACGGCTACGGGAATGGCGTCAAAGCCCCACTGCTCGGGATAGTTGGTCACAGCGTCGGAGTACAGGGAGACGAAGCCGGAGTAGGAGGCGTCTACGCCGCTGTACAGCACGCAGTTGGCGTAATTGCGCTTGGCCTGGTGCATATCCACCACGAAGGAGCCCGCCTTGTAGGTGGTATCGCCCACGGTGGTGTCGGCAGTGAGCCTGCTCACCTTGATATGGTTGCGGATGAGGAACTCGGCCATGTCGTAAGCCGCGCCGACGCTGCGCTGGCTGGCGCCGTCAACGGGGATGACCCAGTATTCGCAGAAGAACTTGCCGTTATCCTCAAAGAGGGGACGCATATCGGTGACGGGGATCTGTTTGTCGTGATAATCCACGTACCAGGGGGCGATATTCTCAGAGGCGTCGGTGTTCTCCAGACCGCGCTTGAAGAACTCCATCTGACGCAGGTAGATCTCTTCCTTGTGCTCCATGTAGTACTGGAATATGCCGTAGAAGCCGCATTCAAACAGGCGGGTGGAGGCTTCGTTGGCGCGGGGAGTCTCGATGGTGTAGCCCGCGGCGTTGCAGTTGAGCATGGCGTAGCTGGGCGTGTAGTTGGTGCTCAGGTCATCCCAGGCGTCCCACACGCCGTTCTCGCGGTCAAAGTTGTCCCGCAGGGGCACATAGTACTGAGAGAACTTGTAGTCGTAGCCCTCTCCGGCGATGGTGCCCAGAGCGGCGTTGCCGTAGGCCTCGGCGCCCTCAAAGAAGTGGGGGATGAGGATGTCATATTCCAGGTTGGGCTCATGAGGCGGGGTGCAGGGCTCTACCAGGAAGTCGGTCATATAACCGTGGAGCTCCACAAAGGCGATGGGGTTCCACTGGTTGATGAGCTGAGTGATGGCACGGGTCTCAGACTGGGTCTGGAACGTGGAATCGCGGTTGTGGTCAATGCCGTTATAGTTCCGGCGGGAGCCGTAGGTGCGGCCGTCGGGGTTCTCGGCCAGGGAGACCACCAGGATCAGGTCGTCCAGCAGGTCGCGCACTTTGTAGGAGATATCGCCGCTGATGGCATAGATCTCATCGGCGCCCTGCTCACCGTCGTTATCGGACTGCTCGCCGTTGGCCTTAATGTCCAGGTGGGGCGCGCCGCAGCCGTTGATGTCAAACTGATCCAGCAGGTCGGACCAGTATTTGGGCACGTCGGTGCCGTCCTTCAGGCCGGTGAGGGTGCGGTAGGTGATGGTATCCTCACGGACCAGCTCCCACAGCAGGTTGAGCTCGGCGTCCATGTTGGGGTACTCGTCGGAGTGCTGGTTGTTGATCATGAAGGGGATGCGGTAGTCCTTCAGGGAGCCGCTCTTGATCTGATCAATGACACCCTGGGGATTGGTGGTGACAGTGGCGTTCAGCTTCCGGAAAGCGTCCACGGAGGCCTTGCTGTCAGACAGAACCGCGGCGTACATGGGGAAGCCGCCCTCGGAGGTGCCGTACTCGATGATTTCCACGTAACGGCCGGTTCTGGCGGCGGCAGCTTCTTTCAGCGCGTTCAGCTCGTTGAGAACCTCGTTGTAGCGATGATAGCTGCGGTAAACTTGAACCTCCAGCTCACAGGAGCCGACCACCTTGTCCCCCGCGGAGGCAGTGAGCAGGTAGGGGCCGTTAAAGCTGTTGAATACGTTGCGGATGCCGGGGCCGCCGTAATCGGTGAAGCCCACCTTGCCAAAGAAGGGGTTGGTGGAGAACTTCAGGGTGACGACGGTGTTGCTGCCGCTGGTGGCTACGGAGACTGCCTCAGCGGTGGTGGACTTCTTGGCGCCGGCGGCGTCCAGGAAATAGAACCAGGGGCTGTTCTCAATGCCGTTGCCGTACTTACCGCCCTGACTGTCCCAAATCTGCCAGTTCTCCAGCTTGTCGCCGGTATAGACATGGGGGTAGATTTTGGGGTCCTGGACAAACATGTCCTCGGTGCGGGTCAGGGACCAGACGAGGTTTGATGCCCAGGTCTGGGCATCACCGTCCACAGCGGAAGTGGGGACGGTTAAGGTCGCCGTCAGGTCCTGGGTGGAATTCAGTTCCAGTACGTAATCACTGATGGTGATGCCGTCGCCCTTCACGGAATGGCTTCTGTCGGCGTAGGTGTCGCCAGTGACGGCCGCCGCGGGCACCACCAACATGGAGACCAGCATGGCAAAGGTAAGGGCAAGGGAAAGCCATCTGGCGCGGGGGCGCGCTTGGGTTTTTGGGTTCATGTTCCGTTCCTCCTTCATAATTTCCCGAGAGAATGATGCGGGGGCTGCTTCTTCCACCTCCTACACAAAGTATAAAGCGCACCGGGAGAATTCCCGGCACGCTTTGCTGCCACGTTCCGCCGTTGTTTTGGAGCTACAGCAATTCTGCGCCGGACCGTTTCAACTGATATGATTACGATACCACGAATGGGAGACATTGTCAAGAGTGCAAAAATTTCGCCCGGCAATTTCCTGAAAAACTGGCGATTCTCCCCGAAGCGCCGGCAAAGATAGTGCCGGAGACGGGAGCCGGACCTTCTCTGCGGCGGTATCGGAAACTGCGGTACGGGGAAGTCAGGAGAGAATCTGATCCAGCGTGTCCAGCAGAATCTCGATGTTAATAGGCTTTGCGATGTGGCCGTTCATTCCGCACTTCAGGGCATTCTGCTTATCCTCTTCAAAAGCATTGGCGGTCATGGCCAGAATGGGGATAGCGGCGAGGGTCCGGTCCTCCAGGCTCCGGATGGCTTTGGTGGCCTCATAGCCGTCCATCACCGGCATTTGCACATCCATCAGAATCAGGCGGTAGTAGCCGGGGGCGGACCGGCTGAGCATATCGACGGCGGCCTGCCCGTTCTCCGCCACCTCTGTGGTGAAGCCCGCTTCCTCCAGAATGGCCTGGGCGATCTCCTGATTGAGGGCGTTGTCCTCGGCAAGCAGGATCCGCCCGGTGTGGTGCCTGGGGGCCAGGTCAGGAGCCTGTCGGCGGCCGTTTGCCTGGACATTGACGACAGAGCTCAGACAGCGGCACAGCTCCGACAGGAACAGCGGCTTGTTGCAGAAGGCCCGCACGCCGGCTTCCCGGGCCTCCTCCTCAATGTCCGACCAGTCGTAGGCGGTGAGCACGATAATGGGAACGCTCTCCCCCACCTCCTTCCGGATCCGCCGGGCCACCTCCACGCCGTTCATGTCCGGCAGGAGCCAGTCGATGATATAGACGGAGTAGCTGTCCTGACGGCTGACCGCCTGGCGGGTGCGGAGAACCGCCTCTTTGCCCGAGAGGGTCCACTCCGCCCGCATCCCGATCTGCTGGAGCATGTAGGACACGCTGTCGCAGGTGTTGAAATCGTCATCCACCACCAGAGCCCGACAGTTGGCCAGCTGGGGAAGGGCCTGGGGTTCCTTGGGGCCGGTGGTCAGGCGGAAGGTCAGACAGACGGTGAACTCCGTTCCGACACCCTTCCGGCTCTTCACGGAAATGGTTCCATGCATCATATCCACAATGTTTTTGGTAATCGCCATGCCCAGACCGGTGCCCTGAATTCCGCTGATGGTGGAGTTGCGCTCCCGCTCGAACGGCTCAAAGATGTGGGAGACAAACTCCTCGCTCATGCCGATGCCGGTGTCCCGGATGCTGAACTCATACCGGGCGAATCCGTCCGAAGCCCCGGGCCGTTCCGTCAGACGCAGGGTGACGGTGCCGCCGGGAGGAGTGTACTTGATGGAGTTGCTCAGCAGGTTCAGCAGAACCTGATTCAGCCGGAGCTTGTCACAGCAGACGTCCTCATCCAGTACATCCACCGCGTCGATATGCAGCTCCAGCTGCTTGGCGTGAATATCCGCCTGGACAATGCTGCGCATGCCGTGGAGAATTTCCGGCAGGCTGCAGGGCTTTTCCTCCAGATGCAGCTTTCCGCTCTCAATGCGGCTCATATCCAGAATATCGTTGATCAGACTCAGCAGGTGATTGCCTGAGGTCATGATTTTTTTCAGGTATTCCTCCACCAGCTCCCTCTGGTCGATGTGCCCGATGGCCAGGGAGGTAAAGCCCACAATGGCGTTCATGGGGGTGCGGATGTCGTGGGACATGTTGGAGAGGAACACGCTTTTGGCCTTGCTGGCCCGGTTCGCCTGCATCAGGGCATCCTCCAGCAGGCTCTTCTTCTCCATCTCCCGGCGGGTCTCCTCGTCCACGTTGCGCAGGCCCAGCACCACGCCCCGGCGCTCCGCCCAGTTGCCGGCCCGCACGGCCTTTACCTGATAGAATTCCGGCTGCCCGCTGCCGGAAATGCGGTAATTGATATAGCTGGTCAGTTTTTCCGCCAGCTTCCGCTTCAGGGTTTCCGGAGAGACCGCCTGCCGCAGCATGTCCCGGTCGTCCGCATAGACCCGGGCCTGTATGTAGCGCTCCATGCACGTCTCAAGGGACAGGTCCCCGGAGAAAATATCGTCCAGCTCCTGCCGGCCGGCGGCCTCCACCCGGAGGGGAAAGCCCTCCCCGGTGTCCAGGTCGAAAAAGCAGACCAGGCTGTAGTCCAGGCTCAGGGCGTGCACCAGCTCCATGTGCCGGCGCTGCTGCTCTGTGCGCTCCGCCGCCTCCCGCATTTTCTGGGCGGTGCAGTCCAGCAGGAAGCGCTGGTAGAAGAGCTCGCCGTTCTCCTGAACCAGCTTGATATTGCCCATAATGTCCTTCACAGTGCCGTCCCGATGGCAGACGCGGTACTCAATGCCGATGCTGTCTCCCACCGTCTGAAGGGACTCGATGCACGCCCGCAGCCGGGGCTGGTCCTCCTCCACCACAGTGGGGGCCACCATTTTGAATCCGTCCTCAATCAGTTCCTCTCTGGAGCTGTAGCCCAGAAGCTCCAGGGCCGCCCGGTTGACACTGAGGATCTGGGAGCCGTCCAGGGTATGGCACATGACGCCGCAGTCCATGGTGGTAAACAGCGCCTCCAAGGTGCGGTTTTTTGTAATAATCTCCTGCTCGTAGGCCCGCTCCTGGGTTACGTCGATGGCCACGCCCACGGTGCCCATGACGCTGCCGTCCAGGTCGTACAGCGGAGACTTGTAGGTGGTCAGCAGGCGGGTGCCCTCTCCTGTCTGAATAACCTCTTCGGAGACGCAGGTGGTCCGCCGGCGCATGACCTCCCGCTCCGACTCGATACAGGCGGGGTCGTCCTGCTCCACGTTCCAGATATAGGCGTGCCCCTGCCCCTGGACCTGCTCCTTGGTTTTGCCCACCGTTTTGCAGAAGCTGTCGTTTACCTTTTCGTGAATGCCGGACTTGTCTTTATACCAGATGAGGCTGGGTATACTGTTAATGGTGGCCTCCAGGTACTGCCGGGTCTCCCACAGGTCCTTGTCCCGCTGAAAGCCCTGCTGCCACCGGAGAAAGCGGAAGCGGACCTCTTCGTCAGACATGGGAACGGGCCAGATATCCCGGACCCGGCCGCAGTACGCCCCCGGCAGGGGGGCGGTCTCCCGCTCCGCCAGCAGAATCAGTTCCGCCTCGGGGCGGGCTGCCGCGGCCTCCAGCACCTGGCGGACATCCGCGTCCCGCAGGTCGGCGATGACGACGTCCGCTGTGGACACCAGCGCCCGCTCCGGCGCACCGCTGCCGCTGAATCTGTGGGTAAAGCCCGCCAGGGGCGGCATCTCCCGCATGACGCTGAGCTCCCTGCGGCCGCCGCCAATCAGGTAGAACTGAATACAACAATGATACATGTCAGCCTTCTCCCCATATCCCGCACATATACAGCCGCGGATGCCATGCGGCTCCCGGCGGGGTATCTGATTGATCACTACTATTTACTATTGTAGCGGCTGCGGGGCAGTCTGTCAACATTTAGGAAAACGCGGAGTAAACCGCTGCATGCGTTTCAAAGGCTTGTTTTTAAGGCATGCTGCGGAAAAAGAGGAAAATACAGTGAAAATTCAGGGTTTTTGAAACAAAATGCAAAAACACCTGCACACCCGCAGGCGGCGCTCTGTTCCGCGGCCGCGGCAGGGGCAACGCGCCCCGCAGAACGCCGGGGACAGGGGAGAGGCGGCTACCCGTACAGACCGACGGCCTCCAGAATCCGCTCCACCTCTTCGGCCCGGCGGGTCCAGGCGGCGGCCTCCCCGTGGGCCCGACGGCGGTCCCGGGCCCAGTGCCCGGCTTCCGACAGGGCGCGGCGGCAGAGGCGGGCAAATTCCTGCGCCGTGTGCGCGGTGTAAATCACGTCGGGGAAGGGCTCCACCAGCTCCCGTCCGCAGAAAGCCACCACCGGTTTGCCCGCGGAGAGATACTCATAGATCCGGGTGGGGACCACATCGTTTTCCGGCTCCCGGAGCCGCGGAAAGCTCATGCACACATCAAAGCGGGACAGGTAGTCGGGCACGTCCCCCGGCGGACAGGGGTCCAGCAGGGATACGTTGGGCAGGGCCGCCAGCGCCCGAAGGGAGGGGTTGCGCTCCCTCCGGCCCAGAAAGACGAAAGTCCAGCGGGGCATATACTGGGCGCACAGCAGCGCGGGAGCCAGGTCCAGGTCCCGCCAGAGGGTGCCCGCGTACCCCAGCACCGGTCCGGCCGCGTTCCGCAGGGCCGGGGGACACTCCAGCCCCTGCCGGGCAAACATGGGGTAATTGACCCCGTTGGGCAGCAGAACAATGTTGCCGCTGCACGGGGCCAGACGGTCCGCAAGCCCCCGGGAGGCGGCGAACACCACGTCCGCGGCCAACGCCAGGTCGCTCTCCCAGCGGATGGGAAGGTCAGACCATTCCCGGTCGCAGTCGTATACCAGGGTATGGCCGGGCAGGTAGTCCAAAAGATGGACGGTCTCCGGCGTGTCGGTCCACACCACCGGCTCCCGAAAGCGGCGGCGCTCTATCTGGCCGGCCACAAACCGGGCCAGACGGCGGCTGCGGCTGCGGAACAGCAGGTGAAACCGCTCCTCCACCTCCGGAAGCGGCGGGAGGGTGTATACCGTCAGGCCAGGGCGGAGCCTGCGGCCCGGCCTGCGCCAGTTGGGGCCGGGGGGCTCAAAATAGAGCACCTGGGCGTCCTTCAGCCGGAGCATCAGCTGCTGGGTGCGGGTGGGCACGGACTGCCAGGGGCTGTGGGACAGGCAGACGATCTGTTTCAACAGGGCATCACCTCGCTGCCGGGGCCCGGGGCTCCAGAAGCCGCCGGGCGGTCTCCTGGTTGCGGCGCTCCACCTGCCGCAGGCGCTTTACGCCGCCGGACAGGAAGGCGGCGTCCCCAATGCGGGCGCAGGCTGCGTCAATGTGGGCGCACAGGACCGGGAGTGTCACCTGCTCCAGATCGGTGAACAGGTCCTGGCCGATATAGGATAAAAAGGAACTAATCTTCTGGTCGTAGACCACCCCTACCAGGGGAACTCCCTGTCCGGCGGCGAACACCAGAGCGTGCAGGCGCATGGAAAGTACCACCTGCATCCGGGAGAGCAGACCGATGGTGTGGTCGGAGCCGCCGGTTTCCTCCAGGATATGGCGGGGGGTGCGGGGGTTCATGTGCCGGGCGGCCAGCTGCGCGGAGCCCACGTCCAGCCGGGGTTCAATGGGCAGAAACACCGGGATGAGGCCGTATGTCTCATAGGCATAATCCGCCGCCGCGCCAAACAGGGCGGCCTTTTCCTCAAAGCCCGGCCAGGGCCGCAGAGTAAGGCCGATATACCGTCCCCGGGGGTCCAGCCCCAGCCGCTCCATCAGGCCGTCCACCACCTGGGGCGGGGCGGCGGGAAGAATGACCGTGGGGTCGGCAGCCAGGACAATCTCCGGCCGGGTGACGCCCATGTCCTCCAGCTCGGCCTTGGAGTGGGTGTCCCGCAGGGTGATGGCGTCTACAGAGCGCTGGAGCACCCGGGAGGCCCGCTTCCGGTTGGCAGGGGCGTGGATCGGCCCGATGCCGCAGCCGTACATCAGCACCCGGTTGCCCAGCCGTCTGGCGGCGGAGATAGTGAACAGGTAAAACCACAGGGAGCGGTGGCTGGTGACGTCCTGCATCAGGGAACCGCCGCCGTTGATGTACAGCCTGGTTTTGGACATGCGGCGCAGGAAGCGGGGAAAGGCAAAGGTGTAGATGGAGTTTACCCGGTAGGTCCGCCGGGTCTCCTCTGGCGTCCGGGAGAGCACCCAGACGGGCAGGTCCGGGTCGATCTGCCGCAGCTCGGTGACAATGGCCTCCAGAATGGCGTCGTCCCCGGCGTTGCCCCGGCCATAGGCCCCGCAGACCAGCGCCCCGTCCCGCTTTCCCATGTTCCGGGCTTTCCGGCGGAGGATGGTCTGGTAGATAGACAGCTGTCGCTCCAGGGTGCTCTCCAGGGAATAATCGGCCTTGGCCCGCTGGTAGAGGCGTTCCCCCAGCCGACTGCGCAGCTCTGGGTCCCGGGCCAGAGCCGTCAGGCACCGGGCCAGTCCCTGGGCGTCCCCCGCCTCGAAGAGCAGGCCGTGGACACCGTGCTCGATCAAATAGGGCACGCCCCCCACCCGGCTGGCCACCGTGGGGAGGCGGGCCCGGGCCCCCTCGGTGAGGGAGTAGGGAAAGGTCTCGGACAGGGAGGTAAGGGTGTTGATGTCCAGGGCGTGGTAAAAGGTGTCGGTGTCCTGAATCCAGCCGGTAAAGCACACCTGCCGGGCTACCCCCAGCTCCTGGGCCAGGCGCTTGAGCTGCTCCATCTGCTCCCCGTCCCCGGCGACCATCAGCCGCAGCTGGGGGCACTCCCGCCAGGCCAGGGCAAAGCCGCGGATCAGCGTGGCGATGTCCTTAACCGGGTTGAGGCGGGCGGTGATGCCGGCGATGACGCAGTCCCCGTCCGCCTCCAGCCCCACCGAGCGCAGATAGGCCGCCCGGTCCATGGCGGGGGGCCGGGGGGTGAAATCCAGGCCGTTGTAAATGGTAAAGAGCCTGTCCGGGTCGAAATTCCGGGAGATGAGCAGGTCGGTCATGGCGTCGGAGACGCCGATGCGGTAGTCCAGCAGCCGCAGAGCCAGCGTGTTGATGGCCCCGTAGGTGATGCGGGAAAAGGGGCGGCCCAGATAGTCCAGCCGGTAGTCCGAGTGGACCGTCGTGACCACCGGCAGACCGGTGGACCGCCGCAGCAGAGCCCCCATCATATTGCCCCGGGCCCCGTGGCAGTGGATAAGCTCAAAGCCCTCCTCCCGGATCATGCGCCTGAGGGTGTTCAGGGTGCGCAGAGGGTTATGGCCGGTGAGGACCACCGTATGGATGCCCTTTTCCCTGGCCTCCTGGGAGAAAGGGCCCTCCATGAAGCAGACCATGGTGACGTCTATACGCTGGGACAGGTTCTGAAGCAGGGAGTGCACATGAGTTTTGGCGCCGCCGGTATCGCCGCCGGAGATCAGGTGGATGACCTTCATGGGGGGACCTCCAAAAAAGACTTGTCGTGGGCCCGTTACCTGTGGTACAATACGGGAAGAGTTTCCAAAATCCATTGTACCAAGGATGACTTCAATTTACAACCTCGGAGGCAGCAAAAGATGATAGACGAAAAAGGAAGGCTTTTTGGCAAGATCAATATCGTGGACCTGCTGGTGATTCTGGTGGTTCTGATCGGGGCGGCAGTGCTGGCGGTCAAGTTCCTGTCCCCCAAAGGAGGCGCAGGCAAAACCCACGTGACCTATACCGTGCTGGTGGAAAATGTCCGGCAGGAGGTCTATGAGAACATTCAGCAGAACATTCCCTCCACACTCATGGCCGCCGGAGAGCTGCTGGACGGCCAGGTGGTGGCGGTCTCCGCCGTGCCCCATGTCCAGCAGGCTACCCTGGGCACCCTGAGCAATACTCTGGTTCTCCCTATCGGCGAGGGCAATCTGGACCTGACCTTTACCATTGAGTGCAATGTGGTCAATCTGGTGACGACCGAAATCGGCACCCAGGAGGTCCGCATCGGCAAGACGCACATTGTCAAGACTGACAAGTTTGAGCTGGAACGGGGGACCATTCTGAGCTGTGTCTGGGGCGACGGCTGAGCTTGTCGAAAAAGGCCAAAGGCCCTTTTCGACAAAGGGGATACGGCCTGCCGCGCGCACCCGTTGGGCACACTTGCAGG
>CANDFO010000043.1 GCA_947384055.1 uncultured Flavonifractor sp. | reverse complement strand
GGAAGAGGACCCCATGGAGGACTACGAAGCTGCCCGAAGACCGGCCCTCCGGAGCGCCTGGGGGACGGCGCTGGCAGTGCTGCTGACAGCGGTCTGGTCCGGCTGGCTGGGGTGGAGCGCACTGCTGCTGTATAACGCCCGGCTTGCAGCGGGCCTGATTCTGCTGCTGACCGACGGCCTGCTGGCGGTTTTTGGAATATCGGCGGAGCGGAGCCGACGTCTCCGACGGGAGGCGCTCCGGAGGGGCGGGGAGATGCCCGCAGCCCCCCCTCCGGGCGGCGCGCCTGCGGTATGGGTGCGGAGCGGCGCTATGGCTGCTGGTCGGCGTTCTGGCGGTTTTGAACGGTGCTCAGGCGGGGCGCAGGCGCGGCAAAACGGGCCTGCCCCGGTCCGGGGCCTGGCGGCAGCGGAATTGGGCCTGAACGGGACGGGCAGCGCCTATGCCCGGATGGGCGGTTCAATACTGGTGTCCTGGGTGCAGACCGTGGAGCTGCTGCGGGAGGACGGCGTGCCCGCAGGGGCGGTAGTATGCGATTTGTACCGATGCGCAAACCCGGCGGTGGCCTGTCTGCTGGCGGCCAGCCTCCGGGCGGAGGAGGCCGGAGGGCGTACGCTGCATCTGCTGGAACGCCACGGCGGGCTGGACTGGGCGGAGGCACAGCTGGAATTTGACCGGGCATGGGCGGCACAGGATGGAGCCCGCACCTGTCTGCTGGTGCGGGAGGGGGAACTGGTGGGGCTGGCGGAGGCGGACTGCGTAGAGGACGCTTCAGAGGCCGCGGCGCTGCTGCGAAACCGTCTGGCTGAACATGCCGCCTGGGAATAAGGAGGGAGAACAGCTGTGGAGAGGGAGAAACTGCGTACCTGCTGGTTTGCCTACAGCGCGGAGGATGCCAAAGCAGCTCAGGCGGAACTGGATGAACTGGCAGCGTCGGGATGGGAGCTGGAGGAGCTGGAATTTGTCACAGCACGATTCCGCCGGACAGACACGCCCCGCGTCTGCTGGGTGGAGCCCGCCCGTTGGAGGAGCGCCGGCCGGAAAGATACGGAGCGCCGGGCGGAATATCTGGAGCTGTGCAGGGAGGCGGGATGGGAGCTGATGGACGAGAGCCGGGGACTGTGGTATTTCCGGGCAGAGGAGGGAACGAGTCCCGCTCCAATTCAGACCGATGAGACGGTGGAGTGGGAGACCGTCTGGCGGAAGGTGCTCTTTGACCGGGCGTGGAATCTCCTGTTTATCGGGATTTTCTGGACTGTGCACTTCTGGGTGCGGGCGGTGTGGCATGGATTTTTTCTGTGGGAGCCCCTGCTGAGCAATCATGCGCTGGGAATAACGGCGATTTTACAGGTTCTGCTGCTGGCGGAGGTGGCCTACGGCATCTATCTGGTCCGCTACCGCCACCGGTGCCGCCGGGCGGTGGGGGAGAGAAAGCCTTTCCCGGTGCCGGGGCGGGCCGGCGCCCGCCTGCGGGGGAGTTTTCACCTGGGCGTGGGGGTGATGATTGCGGCGGCGTTTCTGCTGATGCTCTCCGGCGCGGAGGAGGGGCAGACAAGTTACCTGGAGGATTATGGGGGCTACACCCGTCAGACCAGCTCAATATTTGCGGAGCACCGGACATACCGCCTGTTTCAGGACGGGAGGATATGGGCGGAAATTTATGACTGCCGCGTTTCATGGCTGGCGGAGCGCATATGCGGCGACCTGCTGGCGCTGGAGGCGGACGGGGAGCAGGTGGAGCGTCAGCGCCACTACCACCCGGCGGTAATTCCGGAGCCTGCGGAATTAGGCTTTGACCGGGCCTGGAGCTATTACGCAGGGGATATTTCCGGAGTGATTTTACGGCAGGGAGACCAAGTAATTCGGGTGGAAGCAGAGAAAGTGGACTTGACGGACGGGGATATCCTGCTACAATTAAGGGAAAGGCTATTTGAGCCGCCGAACCACAGCACGGAATAGAAAAGGGGCAGAGCAGGCTCTAACACAAGGAGGATAACGAATGGAACAGATGCTTTTTGTCAACGCCTGCGTGCGGGGAGAGCGCTCCCGCACGCTGCTGCTGGCCCGGCACTTCCTGGAGGTCTACCAGGCGGGGCACCCGGACCACGTAATTACAGAACGTGATTTATGCAGGGAGAGATTACAGCCCCAGTACCCTGAAATTCTGGCTGAGCGGGATGCCCTGTGGGAGGCCGGACGGCTGGACCAGCCTATGTTTGAGGCGGCCCGGCAGTTCGCGGCGGCAGACCGCATCGTCATTGCCGCGCCATTTTGGGATTTGAACTATCCGGCTATTCTGAAAATCTACCTGGAGCGTATTTCTGTGGCAAATATTACGTTTGGTTATAATGAAAAAGGGGAGATGACCGGCCTGTGCAGGGCCAGGGACATGATATTCCTGACCACCCGGGGAGGAGCCTATCAGGAGGCGGGCCTGGGCTGGATGGAGATGGGAGCCCGGCACCTGGAGGCCCTGTGCTCCATGTACGGCATCGACCGCTTCCAGTGCCTGGCGGTAGAGGGGCTGGACGACGAGCGGCGGGACAGGGAGGGAATGATGCTGGTAGGGCTGACCCAGGCGGAGGCCCTGGCAGATTCCCTGTCCTGAATCAATAACAGTCATCAAACTGCCCGACAAAAGACCTGTGGAAAAAGGATATGCCTTTTTCCACAGGCTCAAATATCTGTGAGTTCCTTCCAATTTGTTTCGTTATAAAAGGAGCGGCTGATGAAAAAACGGATCCTGATGCTGACTACTGGGGGAACCATCGCATCCCTGCCCACGGAGGAGGGTCTTGCGCCCGGCCTGGGCGGGGCCGCTCTGACAGGGCTGCTGCCCTCCGGCGTACTGGAGCACTATCAGATTGAAGTGCGGGATATCCTCCATCTGGACTCATCCAACATTCAGCCGGAGGAGTGGCAGACCATCGCACAGCATATTTTTGAAAACAGAACGGAGTATGACGGCATTGTGATTACACATGGTACAGACACCATGGCCTATACCGCCTCGGTTCTGTCCTTTATGCTGCTGGGGATCGCCATACCGGTGGTACTCACCGGGGCTCAGCTGCCCATGACGCACCCACTTACCGACGGGCTGGAGAACCTGCGCACTGCGCTGGCGATGGCCGCCTCCGGAACGGCAGGGGTATTTTTGGCCTTCAACCGCAGGATTATTCTGGGATGCCGGGCGGTAAAAACCCGCACGACAGGCTTTGGAGCCTTTGAGAGCGTCAACTGGCCCCTGGCGGCGGAGGTGGACGGCAGGGGCCTCCGGCTTCGGCCGGAGGCGGTCCCTCCGGCGGCGGCGGAATGCCGCCTGAGGGATACCCTGTGCGGCAAGGTGTTTTTGATCAAGCTCACTCCGGGGCTGGACCCGGAAATTTTTGACATGCTGCTGCAAATGCACTACCGGGGCATTGTCATTGAGGCGTTTGGTGCGGGAGGGCTGCACTTTGTCCGCCGGGACCTGACCGCCAAGCTCCACGCGGCGGCCCGGGCGGGCATGACGGTGGTGGTCTCCAGCCAGTGTCTCTATGAGGCCAGCGATTTTTCCCTCTATCAGGCGGGGCAGAAGGCCCTGGCCCAGGGGGTGATCCCCGGCCGGGACATGACCACCGAAGCGGCGGTGACAAAGCTCATGTGGGTGCTGGGCCAGACTGAGGACCCGGCGGAGATCCAACGCTATTTTTCCCACAGTCTGGCGGGAGAAGTGTCCCTGTAAGGGGTTTTGCATATACACATTGACAGGTGCAAAGAGCGGGAGAACCCGTTTTTTTCAACATATGTACAGGGGAAAGACTTTGCAGGGGGACTGGCGGTACGGCCTGTCCCCGGCAGGTCCGGAGGCGGCGCCTTGCCGCTCTTCCTCAAAAAGTGGTATCGCCGGCAAAGACGGTCTCCGCGCCCAGCTTGGTACAGCCGGGCGGGGCGTATTTCCAGTGCTCCAGCCTTCCGCCGGTGATGAAGTATTCCAGCGGGGGCGGGCTCTCCAGCGGGGGGAGTTTGTCGATGGCCAGCAGCTTGATCTTCATACGGTCGGGCAGAATGGCCTTCAGATAGACCGAGATCCGGTCCCCCTCTGCCAGGCCGGGCTTGGTCTCTGCCAGGCCGGACAGGTTGGGGGTGAGCTCCACAAAGGCCCCGTACTCCTTCAGCCCCCGTACGATGCCGGGCACCGTCATGCCGCTTTGGAACCGGCGGGCGTTTTCCGCCCAGGTGCCCAGCAGCTCCTTGTGGGTGAGATAAACCCGCCCGGCCTTCCGGTCCACGTCCAGCACGGCGGCAAAAATCCGCTGCCCCACCTGGAAGCGGGCGGCGGGATGGGGGATGCGGGAGACCGAGATATTTTCAATGCCGATCATGGAGGGCACGCCGCAGCCGATGTCCACGAATGCGCCGAAGGGCTCCAGGTGCGTCACCTGAACGGGGAGCACCTGCCCGGGAGTCAGGGTAGACAGAAGGGCGGACTGGGCGGCCTGCTGCGCCCGCCGCCGGGAGAGGCGGGGACGCAGAACTCCATTTTCCGTCTCCAACGCCTCCACAGTGAAGCACACCGGCCGCCCCACCCGGGAGAGAATAGCGATGTCCCGGGTGGTGCCCTCCGCGATGCCCAGGGCGGCCTCCTCCCGGGGTATGCGCCCCCGGAAGGGGCCCAGCTCCACCAGCAGGTCGTGCTCCGCGCCGCACAGGATGGCAGTTCCCTCCAGCAGCTCGCCCTGTTCCATGGCCCGCCGGAGGGCGGCGGGAGAGGCGCAGCGGGCCTCGTTTTCCGGCGTGTGGAGCAGGCAACCCTCGGGCAAATAGCGGTTCGTCAAAGTGACCAATCCTTTCCGTATTCCAGGCGTCTTTTTTCTTGATAGACCACTATATGCGCCGGCCTTCCCCGAATTGACAGGGGAAACCGGGGAATTTATAATAGAGGCGGAGCGCTGGCTGAAGCCGCAAGCGCAGAGAGAGGGGACCTGGAATATGGATATTCGCGTGGGCGATGTGCTGGAGCTGAAAAAAGAGCACCCCTGCGGCAGCCGGAGCTGGCTGGTGCTGCGGGTGGGGATGGATTTCCGCCTGCGGTGCCAGGGGTGCGGCCATGAGCTGATGCTTCCCCGCAGCCGCGCTGAGAAGAGCATCAAAAAAATTCGCCGTGCCGGGGAGGAGCCAGTATGAAAACACTTTGGAGCCGGCGCATCCGGGACATGGTTCCCTATACGCCGGGCGAACAGCCCCAAGGACAGAGCTGGATCAAGCTCAACACCAATGAGAACCCCTATCCACCCTCCCCCAAGGTGATGGAGGCCGTTCAAGCCGCCGGAGAGCAGCTGCGCCTCTATCCGGACCCGGAGGCCTCCGCCCTGCGGGGGGCCCTGGCGGAGCTGTACGGCCTGCGGCCGGAACAAATTTTTGCGGGCAACGGCTCCGATGAGGTGCTGGCCCTGTGCTTCCAGGCGTTTTTTGACCCGGAGCGGACCATTCTGTTTCCCGACGTGACCTACAGCTTTTACCCGGTTTTCGCCAGAATGTACGGCCTGGATGCCCGGGAGGTTCCGCTGGATGAGGGGTTCCGGGTGCCAGTGGAGGCATTTTTGGGCAGCAGCGGAGGCGTGGTTCTCCCCAACCCCAACGCCCCCACGGGGCTGGCCCTTCCGCTGGAGGACATCCGGGCGCTGGCGGAGGGAAATCCCGGCGCTGTGGTAGTGATTGACGAGGCATATGTAGACTTTGGGGCCCGCTCCGCGGTGGAGCTGCTCAACCGCTGCCCCAACCTGCTGGTGGTGCAGACCCTGTCCAAGTCCCGCTCGCTGGCGGGCCTGCGGGTGGGCTTCGCCCTGGGACACCCGAACCTGATCGCGGCCCTGCGCTGTGTCAGGGACTCTTTTAACTCCTATCCTCTGGACCGCCTGGCCCAGGCGGGGGCGCTGGCGGCCCTCCAGGACCGGGCGTATTTCCGGGAGACCAGGCAGAAGGTCATTGCCGTGCGGGAGCAGTTTGCGCCCCGGTTCCGGGAGCTGGGCTTTCAGGTGTGCGAGTCCTCCGCCAATTTCCTGTTTATGAGCCATCCGGCGGTCCCCGCAAAGGAGCTGCTGGACGGCCTGCGTGCCCGGGGAATTCTGGTCCGCTGGTGGGACAGACCCCGCATCCGGAATTATCTGCGGGTGACGGTAGGCACCGGCGGAGAGATGGAGGCGCTGTACCGCGCTCTGACGGAGTTGACGGGAAACGACTAAGCAGGGGGACCGCGGGAAAAAGGCGCCCCTTTGGGGGCATGCCGCGAAAATCTGAAAATCGTCAAGACAAAAATTTCCTGGGCTTGCGTAAAAGCCCGGGAAATTTTTTTGCAAGCCCCATATTTCAAATGGTTAGAAGGTTGTATTTGCTTTGGGCAGGATTTTCGGATGACTTTGTTGTGGTCCCTGGCGGGCGTCCGCCTGCCGGCATTCCCCGGTTATGAATACAGGTTCCTGTTTTGGAGGACCGCTGCATGATGAAAGTTACTCCTGCGGCGATAACGATATTGCCGCGGCAATGTGCCGCTGGCTTTTTTCCCAAAAGCGTGGTAGAATACCACTGACCGGTCCCCACACCCGGTCCAAGCGCGGCCCTGTCCGGCCGTGTTCGTTCGGCGTGTCCCGCCGTTCTCTAAATACAAAAATGGGAGGAACCACACAATGCGAAAATTCACCACGAAAGACCTGACCCTGGCCGCTCTGATCGCCGCAGCTTACGCCGCCCTCACCCTGCTGCTCCCCGGCCCCTCTTACGGATATGCCCAGCTGAGGGTGGCCGAGGCGCTGACAGTTCTGCCTTTCCTGTTCCCGCAGGCGGCCCCCGGCCTGCTGATCGGGTGCCTGGCGGCCAATCTGCTCTCCCCCTACGGACTGGTAGATGTGGTCTGCGGCACCGCCGCTACGGGCCTGGCCGCTTTTCTGACCATGAAGTGCCGGTATAAATGGCTGGCGCCCCTGCCGCCGGTGCTGTGCAACGGCGTAATTGTGGGCGGAATGCTGGCCTGGTACGAGGCGGGGTTCGGTCCCAATTTCTGGCCTATGTTCGCCGTTGCCGGGTTGGGCGTGGCTCTGGGCGAGGTGTGCGCCTGCTGTGTGCTGGGGGGCGTGCTGCTGGCGGTGCTGCCGAAAGTCCCCTATTTCAAGCGCCTGATCGCCCCGGAACGGCTGGCATGATTTCCGAGCCTGTTCCGCGTCTCCCCCGTGTGCGCTGAGATATGGAACGGCCCGCATAAAAACAGAGGAGGTATTTTCCATGAAGGTCCGCAAGGCCGTAATTCCCGCGGCGGGGCTGGGTACCCGGATGCTCCCCGCCACCAAAACCGTCCCCAAAGAGATGCTGCCCATGGTGGACAAGCCGGTCATTCAGTACATCATTGAAGAGGCGGTGGCCTCGGGAATTGAGGACATTCTTATTGTCACCAACCGGGCAAAGTCGGCGATGGACGACTACTTTGATTACTATCCGGAGCTGGAGACCCGGCTGAATCAGGCGGGAAAGGACAAGGAACTCTCCGAGGTCCGTCAGGCGGCGGACCTGGCCAATATCTTCTATGTGCGCCAGAAGGAGACCCGGGGCCTGGGCCACGCCATCGGCAGGGCCCGGCGATTTGTGGGAGACGAGCCCTTCGCGGTGCTGCTGGGAGACGACATTATGCGGGCGGAGAAGCCTGTAACCCTTCAGCTGGTGGAGGCGGCGGAGAAGTACGGTGCTTCGGCGGTGGGAGTGCAGAAGGTTCCCACTGAGGCCATCTCCCGGTACTCCTCCGTCAAAGTGGAGCCGCTGGAGGAGCGGATTTTTACGGTTTCCGACATGAACGAGAAGCCCAGCCCGGAGCAGATCTTCTCCAACTATGCCATACTGGGCCGCTATGTGCTGACACCGGATATTTTTGACATTCTGGAGCGCATGCAGCCGGGCTACGGCGGGGAGATTCAGCTGACCGACGGTCTGCGGGAGCTGAGCCGGCGCAGCCACATGGTGGCGGTGGATTTCGAGGGCCGCAGGTACGACACGGGAAACCTCAACGGCTTCCTGGAGGCCACCATAGACTTTGCCCTGGACCACCCGGCCACCGGTCCCTGGCTCAAGCAGTTTATCAAGGAAAAGGCAGCGCTGCTCTGAGCTTTTGAGGAAAAATTCCGGGCCGAAGGAGGCCGACAGATGAACATAAACGTGGCGGAGATTCTGCGCTATCTGGGGGCGGGCCGCGGCGCGCCGGAGATGCTCCGGAGGCAGGCGGAGGAGATCGCACGGACACTCTCCGGCAGGGTGACGCCCCGGTATGTGTACCGCCTGTATACCCTGGAGTCCGGGCCGGATGGCTTTTTCCTTCCGGAGGCGGCGCTGGTCCTGCCCGGCCAGACCGCAAGGACCATGCTGTCCGGCTGCCGCGGAGCGGCGCTGCTCTGCTGCACCCTGGGGGCGGAATTCGGGGCTATGCTCCGGGCTTGGCAGGCCCGGGACATGGCGCGGGCGGTCATTCTGGACGCCTGCGGCAGCGCTCTGGTAGAGGCGGGCTGTGACGCCGCCCAGGAGGCGCTGTCCGCCTTGTTTCCGGGCCGCTACTTCACCGACCGCTTCAGCCCCGGCTACGGGGACCTGCCGCTGGCGCTTCAGCGGCCCATCTGCGGGGCGCTGGACACCGCCCGGCGGCTGGGCGTCCATGTGACGGACAGCCTGCTGCTCAACCCGGACAAGTCGGTAACGGCCATACTGGGATTGGCAGACCGGCCCCAGGCGGCCCGGGTCCGGGGCTGCGCCTGCTGCGCGCTGAAAGAAACCTGTACACTTCGCAAAGGGGGAAAGACCTGTGGGGTCTGAATTGTTTGGAAAGGGCATCGTCCTGCTGGACGGCGCTATGGGTACGGTGCTTCAGCAGCGGGGCCTCCCCCCCGGCCAGCAGCCGGAGCTGCTGAATTTTACCCGGCCGGAACTGCTGGAAGCCGTCTACCGGGAGTACGCCGCAGCGGGCAGCCAGGTGGTATGCGCCAATACCTTCGGAGCCAACGCGTTAAAGCTGGCCCGGTGCGGCCGCAGCGTGGAGGAGGTGGTGACGGCGGCGGTCTCTCTGGCAAAGCGGAGCGTCGCCGGCACCGGCGTCCGGGTGGCCCTGGATATGGGCCCCCTGGGGGAGCTGCTGGAGCCTATGGGCACGCTGAGCTTTGAGGAGGCCTATGCCCTGTTCCGTGAGGTTGCCCTGGCGGGGGCCAGGGCCGGAGCCGACCTGGTAGCCATTGAGACCATGACCGACCTGTATGAGGCCAAAGCCGCTCTGCTGGCGGTCAAGGAAAATACCGGTCTGCCTGTCTCCGTCACCATGTCCTTTGAGGCCGGCGGGCGCACCTTTACCGGCTGCACCATCCCCTCCATGGCCCATACTCTGGAGGGCCTGGGAGCCGACGCCATCGGGCTGAACTGCTCCCTGGGGCCTGACCTGCTGGCCCCGTTGCTGAAAGAGCTGTGCGAGAACACCGGCCTGCCGGTGATCGCCAAGCCCAACGCCGGCCTCCCCGACCCGGTGGACGGACATTACCACATGACGCCAGAGGCCTTTGTCTCCGCCCTGACGCCCTGCCTGGAGGCGGGGGTGACGGTATTCGGCGGCTGCTGCGGCACCTCACCGGCGTACATACAGCGGCTTAGAGAGGCCCTGGCGGGGAAAGCCCCCGTCCCCCGCCGCCGCCGGGTCCAGGCCTTTGTCTGCACTCCCGTGAACCCCCTGTCCCTGGCGGGCGTACGGGTAATCGGGGAGCGGATCAACCCCACCGGGAAAAAACGCCTCCAGCAGGCTTTGCTGGAGGGGGATCTGGACTATGTGCTGGACCTGGCCGTCCAGCAGGAGGACGCGGGAGCGGATATCCTGGACGTCAATGTGGGCTACCCCGGGGTGGAGGAGAAGACGCTGCTTCCCCTGGTGGTGAAAAAGCTCCAGAGCGCCGTGTCCCTTCCCCTGCAGCTGGATTCCTCCGACCCCGCCGCGCTGGAGGCCGCCCTGCGGGTATACAGCGGCAAGGCGGTGGTGAACTCCGTCAACGGGGACCCGGCGGTGCTGGGAAAAATCCTTCCAATTGTGAAAAAGTACGGCGCGGCGGTGGTGGGACTTACCCTGGACCAGCGGGGTATCCCCAAGACTGCGGAAGAGCGGCTGGGCATCGCCCGGCGGATTCTGGAGGCGGCCCTGGCCCTGGGTATCCCCAGAGAGGACGTGTGGATTGACTGCCTCACCCTGACGGTCTCCGCCCAGCAGGACCAGGCGGCGGCCACTCTGGAGGCGGTGCGGCGGGTCCGCCAAGAGCTGGGGCTCCAGACGGTGCTGGGGGTGTCCAATATCTCCTTCGGTCTGCCAAATCGCCCGCTGGTGACACGGAGCTTTCTTACGCAGGCCTTGGGTGCGGGGCTGACTCTGCCTATTTTGAATCCCGGACAGACAGAACTGATGGACGCTGTGGCCGCCTTCCGGGTGCTCTCCGGTGAGGACGCCGGATGCCGGGCTTATGTGGAGCGCTTCGCCTCCGCCCCGGCCCGCCTGCCGTGTGAAATCTCCGGCGGCGGGGAGCTGACCCTGGAGGAGGCCGTCATCCGGGGCCTGCGGGCCGACGCCGCCCGCCTGACCAGAGAGGCCCTGACCCACGGCGGCGGGCTCTCTCTGGTGGAGGAGCGGTTGATTCCCGCCTTGGACGCCGTAGGGGCGGACTATGAGGCGGGCCGGGCCTTCCTGCCTCAGCTGCTCAGCGCGGCTCAGGCTGCTCAGGCGGTCTTTGAGGAGGTCCGGGCGGCCATTGCCCGGAGCGGGGCGGAGCCGGTGAAAAAAGGCCGCTTTGTTATCGCCACCGTCCGGGGGGACATCCATGATATCGGCAAAAATATTGTCAAAACTGTGTTGGAAAACTACGGCTATGGGGCGGTGGACCTGGGACGGGACGTGCCGCCGGAGCGGATTGTGGAGACTGTCCGACAGGAAAATATCCGCCTGGTGGGGCTGTCCGCCCTGATGACCACCACACTGCCCGCCATGGCGGAGACCATCCGGCAGCTCCGGGCCCTGCCGGAGCCCCCGGCGGTTTTCGTGGGGGGCGCGGTGGTTACGCCGGAGTGGGCCGCCCGGATGGGGGCCGACTACTACGCCGGGGACGCCCGCCGGCCGGTGGAGATTGCCAGGGAGGTGTTCTCATGACAGGGGTCCGCCAGTATCTGGCCCAGGGCAGGCCGCTGGTCTTTGACGGGGCAATGGGCACCTGTTTCGCCGCCCGGCCCGGCCGCGGCCGCTGCGGGTGCGAGCAGGCCAATCTGGACTGCCCGGATGAGATTTCCGCCATTCACCGGGCTTACCTGAATGCCGGCTGTCAGGCCATTAAGACCAACACCTTTTCCCTCAGCTCCCAAATGGCCCAAGGGGAGAACCCGGAGGAGCTGCTCCGGGCCGCCTGCCGCCTGGCCCGGGACGCGGCGGAGCCCTATGGGGCCTATGTCTTTGGGGACCTGGGACCGGTCCCCCAGGCATATCCGGACCCCGGCGAGCTCTACTGCCGCCAGGCCGGGCTGTTTCTGGAGGAGGGCATCACCTGTTTCCTGGCGGAGACCCTCTCCTCCGCCGGGGGAATTGAGGCCCTGGCCCGATTTCTGCGGGAGCGCTGCCCGGAGGCTTTCCTGATCGTCTCTTTCGCGGTGGACGCCGGGGGCGTCACCAGCCAGGGATATCGGGGAGAGGAGCTCCTGCGGACCGCCGCCGAAACAGCGGGGGTGGATGCGGCCGGCTTTAACTGCGTCTCCGGTCCCCATCACCTGCTGGCCTATGTGAAAAGCCTGCGCCCGGAGGGGGTGCGGCTGTCGGTGATGCCCAATGCGGGCTACCCGGTCGTGGCGGGGCGGCACACCTTTTTTCAGGGAAGGCCGGCGTATTTCGGAGAGAAGATGGCGGAAATGGTACAGGCAGGGGCCTCTATTGTGGGGGGCTGCTGCGGCACCACGCCGGAGCACATCGCGGCCCTCACCGCCCGGCTGAGCGGAGCTCCGCCTCAGGTGTCCGCCGTCTCCGCTGCCGGGGACGCCCCGGTCTCCGCCGCTCTGTCCGCGCCCTCCAACCCCTTCTGGGACAGGCTGGAGCGGGGGCAGCGGGTAATTGCGGTGGAGCTGGACCCCCCGGTCAACGACGATGTCCGCTTTTTCATGGCGGGCGTCAGGGCCCTGCGGGACGCCGGAGCCCACGCCGTTACCATCGCGGACTGTCCCATCGGCCGGCCCAGGGCGGACAGCAGTCTGCTGGCCTGCAAAATCCGCAGGGAACTGGGGGTGGAGCCCCTGCCCCATCTGACCTGCCGGGACCGGAACCTGAACGCGACCCGGGCCCTGCTGCTGGGCCTGTCCATGGAGGGGGTTCACAATGTGCTTCTGGTGACAGGGGACCCTATCCCGGCCGGGGACCGGGACATGGTGAAGAGCGTTTATAATTTCAACTCCCGCAAGCTGGCCCGCTATGTCAGCGGCCTGGATCGGGAGACCCTGTCCACCCCTTTCCGGATATTCGGGGCGCTGAACCTGAACGCCCTGAATTTTGACCGCCAGCTGGCGCTGGCCCGGGAGAAAGAGGAGTGCGGGGTATCCGGCTTCCTGACCCAGCCGGTCCACTCCCGGCAGGCCCTGGAAAATCTGAAGCTGGCCCGCAGGGAGCTGAAAGGCAAAATTTTGGGGGGAATTTTTCCCATTGTCAGCCACCGCAACGCCTGCTTTTTGAACAATGAGGTCTCCGGTATGCACGTCTGTGAGGAGATAACCGCTCTCTATCTGAACAAAGACCGGGAAGAGGCTGAGGCCTTGGCTGTGGCCATCTCTGCCCGTATCGCCCGGGAGATTGCCCCCTATACCGACGGTTTTTACCTGATGACGCCCTTCCGCCGGGTGGAGCTGGTGGTCAGGCTGATGGAGACGTTGCGCCATTTGGATTCGTCTTTGCCCGGACAGCCGTAAAGCGCGGCGGCCGGAAGGTTACGGCCGCTGTGCCGTGATTGCGCGGCGAATCTATAGATATGCAGACAGGGAGATTGCCCATCGGCAGGATTTTTCCTGCCGATGGGCAATTTGCGTGTTCCTGTTCCACAGACTCAATTCCCACAGCGTTATAGTCAAAGCGGTTCAAAAGGAGCAAATCGCTCCTTTTGAACCCTGCGGCCCTGCTTTGGATTTCATAGATGCCGCTGGTGTGCAATGCACGCTCCAGTGGGCCAATGGCCCACTGGAGGAAAAAGCGCATGTTGCACATTTTCAACTGCGGCGACTATATCCGGCGGGCAAGTGGGGCGCCGGATTTCTTACGGATATTTCCTGCTTTTCATTTTTTTATCGTTTTTGTATGATTTAGAGAAGAACACAACGTTTTTCATGTGCCCGCGTCGATAAATACTGTGTATAAGTGCAAAAAAATAATTGACTGGGCCCGTAAATCATAGTACAATTTATACAAGAGCAGTACAAGAGCGGACAAGCCGCTGTATACCCGCCGGACCGGATGCTCCATGAAAACACGGGGGGAATGGATTGTGGAAAAGGAAAGAACCGTAAGTTGCCCATACCAGCAACAGGAGACCTTGATTAAAAACCCGCTTACAGGATTGCTTTACCCTCAGGACTTTATGGAGGAGGTCAGGCGCTTCATGGCCCAGACCGCTCCAGGCTCCTACTGCATTGTCGCCACCGATATCCTGCACTTCCGGATGTTCAACAAACTTTACGGATGGGACGCGGGCAACCGCTTTCTGCGTCAGGTTGCGGACCGTCTGGAAACCATCCGCATGGAATATGGCGGTGTGACCGGATACTTTCAAAAAGACGATTTCTGCATCCTCATGCCCTGGCAGCCGGAGTTGGTGGAGCGGCTGCGGGACCAGATAACAAAAGACATCTCTCAAATCGGAAAAGCTATCGGGGTCATCCCCGTTTTCGGCGTCAGCCCTATCGACGACCTGTGGCTCTCCCCGGAAGTGCTCTATGACCGTGCCGCCCTCGCTCTGGACCAGGCCACCGCCCATCGCCAAATCGTGTGTTACAGATCTGAGATGGAGCAGGACCTGGAAGATGAGATGAATTTGCTCTCGGAAGTTACCAAGGCGCTGAAATCGGACGAATTTACCTTTTTCGTCCAGCCCCAATGCGACATTACCTCCAGCAAGGTGGTGGGCGCGGAATCTCTGGTGCGTTGGAACCACAGCGCCAAGGGGCTGATTCCGCCCGGCAAATTTATCCCAGCTCTGGAGCGCTGCGGCGCGGTCTATCTTTTGGACCAGCAGATTTGGGAAAAGGTGTGCCGCTGGCTGCGCAGCTGGATCGACCGGGGCTACGAGCCGGTGCCCATCTCCATCAATATTTCCCGCATTGACATCATGGCCATGGACGTACCGGCCTATTTGAAGCAGCTGCTGGAAAAATATGACCTGCCCGCCAAATACATTAAGGCGGAGATTACCGAAAGCGCCTATACCCAGGAGGATCTGGCGATCAACGACATGGTTGACCGCCTGAGGCAGGAGGGCTTCCTGGTTATGATGGATGATTTCGGCAGCGGCTACTCCTCCCTGAATATGCTGAAGAGCATCCCCGTGGACGTACTGAAGATTGATATGCGTTTTCTGGAGATCACGGAGGAAAACGAGCAGAAGGGCATTGGCATTCTGGAGTCCATCGTCAATATGGCGCGGCTTCTGGGCCTGCCCATCATTGTGGAGGGAGTGGAGACGCTGGAGCAGGAGAGCGTCCTGCGCAGCATGGGATGCCGGTATACGCAGGGCTATTATTACTACCGCCCGCTGCCCATCGACCAGTTTGAGTCCATCCTGGCCGACGAGCGGCAGCTGGATTTCACCGGTCTGCACTGTAAGCAGGTAGAGGCCTTCCACATGCGGGAGCTCATCGACGGGAACCTGTTTACAGATACGATGCTCAATTATATCCTTGGCCCCGCCGCCATCTATGATGTCTTTGAGCGGCAGGTGGAAATTACCCGGGTCAACGAGCAGTATTACCGGATGGCCGGCCTGGACGTGTCGGACAACAAAGACATGAGCCGCAAGGTCTGGAACAATGTCCGGGACGACGACCGCCCGCTGCTGCTGGAGCTGTTCGAGCAGGCCTATGAGAAGCGGACCACCGGCGCGGAGGGGAATATTCACTACCTGCGGGTGGACGGAAAGGTGCTCTGGGTTCATGTCAAGGTGTTTTTCCTGCGGGAAAAGGAGGGCCACCGCATCTATTTCGTCGCTTCGGAGGATATCACCTCTCTGCGGGAGCAGCGGAAGGCCGCATCCCTGGCGGAGCTGCCCGCGGTGAAGCTGTCCGATGTGGAGCAGCACCGGCTGGAGCAGTACTACGGCTCGCTGCCCTGCGGGTTCGGCCTGTCCAAAATCACGCTGGACAAAGAGGGGGACCCCACCGACTATGAGATTGTCTACATCAACCGGGCCATGGAGCAGATGTGCGGCAACGATTTTGACTTCATCCGCAGCCTGATCCTCAAGGCCTTCAAGCACGATTCCCACCGCCTGCTGCGCAAGGCGTACCAGGCGGCGTTTCTGGGCGAGTCGGTGGAGCATTTCGCCTACAGCTCCGTATCCGGCCACTACCTTCAGCTCACGCTGTTCCAATACGATTACGGCTATGCCGCGTGCCTGTTGCAGGACGTGACTCACAAGCAGCTTTATGAGGGCGCTTTTAACAGTATGGTGCTGTCCTACCGGGAGGTCTATTACCTCCAGCTTCAGGACAATTACTGCCGGATGATCTATCCGGATCAGGCCAGCATGACGGAACGGGGCAACTATGCCGCTATGGTGGAACGGCATTTCGGCACCGGCAGAATCCTGAAATACGATGAGGAAAACGTCCGGGCGTTTCTGTCTCTGGAGCATCTGCGCAGCGCTCTGGCAGACCAGGACTCGGTGGATTACCGCTACCGCCGGAGCGGGAGAGAAAGCCCGGACGAGTGGTGCCTGACCAGCGTGACCATCAGCGAGCGGGAAAATGAAAAACCGAAAACCGCCATCATCACGGTCCAAAGCATTGAAAAAATTATGCGGGAAGAGGAGGAGCGCCAGCAGGAGCGCATGGCGGAAACCCTGGCCAACATGTCTGACGCATTCTTTATTTACCGGGCCATTGAGGACGAGCGGATTCTGTACGCCAACCCGGCGGTCATGGAGATTTTCGGCTGTGAGAGTATGAAGGAGTTCATGGAGCTGGTCCAGTACTCCTTCCGGGGCATGGTCCACCCGGAGGACTTGGCCAGAGTGGAGTGGGCCATTCAGCATCAGATCCGCAATTCCTCCAGCAACATGGATTATGTCCGCTACCGGATTATCCGCCGGGACGGGGAGGTCCGCTGGGTGGACGACTACGGACATCTGGAAACCTCCAAGTGGGGTGAGGAGCACCGCCTGTTTTACGTGTTCATCAAGGATATCACGGATACGATCACCTCTGTCCAAAAGGACAAGCTGCTGAATACCAACCGGTATTACAGCTGAGCCTTTCAGCGCCAGTCCCCGGACACCCCGCCCATCCAACTCCCGGCGTTTATAAGCAGTGCCCGGCTCCGCGGCTGGCGTGCGTCCCATGTGGGGACTGCCGGACGCTGGGCCGGGCATTTGTGCGCCTGGACACCCTGCTGCTGGATTGCGGGGAAACCGGATGACGGACCTGCGGGGGAAAGACCCCGGCACTGCGGGCAGCGTCTACAGATAGCCGTATTTCCTGCGCTTAGCCGCCAGAAAGAATACCGTCGTCAGCACCGCCATCACTTCCGCCGCCACAATCGACCACCAGATTCCGTCCAGCTCCCAGAACAGCGGGAAGAGCAAAACGGCAGCGGCCTGAAACACCAGGGTGCGCAGAAAAGAAATCAGCGCCGAGGTCAGGCCGTCATTCAGGGCCGTAAAAAAGGACGAACCGAAAATCGCAAACCCGGAAAACAAAAATGATATGGAGAACACGGAAAAGGCGCGGACGGTCAAATCCAGCAGCGTCTTATCATAGCCCACAAACAGCAGTGCCAGCGACCTGCCCAGCAGCTCCCCCGCAAGGAACATCATGACGGAGCATCCGCCGATGATTGCCGCGCTCTTTTTCAGCAGGCCCTTCAGCTCGCCGTGGTTCTGGGCGCCGTAATGATAGCCCACAACCGGCGCGGCGCCTACGGAATAACCGATGAAAACCGCCTGAAACACCAGGCTGACGTACATAAGGACACCGTAGGCGGCGACTCCGTTCTCACCGGCGTATTTGATCAGCTGAATATTATAGAGTATGCTCACAATGGACATGGATATATTGCTCATCAGCTCGGACGCGCCGTTGGAGCAGATTTTCAGCAGCGCCCTGCCGTCAAACTGGCAGGGCACCAGACGGAGGCGGCTGGTATTTTCCCGCCCAAAATAGAAGAGCGGGATCACCCCGCCCACCAGCTGGCTGAGCGCCGTCGCCGCCGCCGCACCGGGCAGGCCCCAGCGGAACACCGCCACGAACAGGGCGTCCAGCGCCATATTGACAAGCCCTGACGCGGCGGTGATGTACAGGCCCAGTTTTGGCTTTTCCGCCGTGGCAAACAGGCACTGGAATTCGTATTGCAGAATATAGAAGGGCAGGGCGAAGAGCACAATTCTGCCGTAGAGAACGCAGTTGGCCAGCAGTTCCCCCTCCGCTCCCAAAAGGACAGCCAGGGGACGGAGGAACAGAAAGCCCAGCACGGCAATCACGATGCCCAGGGCGCCGGAGAGCCGCACCAGCATGGAGAAGATCTCGTTTGCCTTCCCGGAATTACCCTCCCCCATCGTTCTGGCGAGCAGCGCGCCGCCCCCCGTGCCGAACATGAAGCCGGAACAGCCCAGAATCATAAGCACCGGCATGATAAAGTTCACCGCCGCGAAGGGGGTTTTTCCGGCAAAGTTTGACACAAAGAACCCGTCCACCACGCCGTAAACAGAGGTAAAGATCAGCATAATGACAGAAGGAAGCGTAAAGCGCAGCAGACGGCCGCAGGTGAAATGGTCAGATAATTGTATCATATAGGCTCCTTTCCGGACCTTGAGAAACACGCCCGCTAAAATTCTGCGCGGGGTGTCATTCTGCCGCAAGGTCCTCAATGCCGTTTAAAAACGCATTTAAGTACCGCTCAGTCAGCGTCAGATACAGCTCAACATCCTGGGCGGGCCAGGCGGCAAAAATACGGTCCTCTATCTGAATCAGCCGCGCGGCGGTCCGCTCTGCAAGCGCTTTTCCCCTGCCTGTCAGGCAGACGTTTTTTGTTTTTGCTCCGGCGTGCGTAAGATAGAGCATTTCATCCGCCTCCAGCCTGCGCAGGGCGGAGTTGATTGTCTGTTTGCTGAGACCCGTCTTGCGGCAGATCTCCTGCAGGGGGCAGCTCTGCCTGCCGTCGTCGCTGATAATGGTATATAAAATCTGCATGGCACTGTCAGGCAGGCCCAGCCGGAGGGACGCGTCATGATAGGCTGAGCTGGTCTCGGCCATCAGATGATTGAAGCGTTTCAGCTCCCTTGAAATGTTGTTCACAGCGGTGCTCCCTTCTCAATCTGCGATTTCTGACCTGACGGCGTACAGTCAACGGAGCGTCTGCCCGCGTCTTCTGTCGGAACATAAATTTCAAGTCTGAAATCGTACATCCTCAGTATAGTACGAAAACATACTAAAGTCAAGGGTGCTATAGTCGCCGCAGTTGAACAAGCGCAACATGCGCTTTTTCCTCCAGTGGGCCAATGGCCCACTGGAGCGTGCAATGCACGCCAGCGGCGTCTATGAAGTCCACCGCAGGGTTTAAAAAGAGCGATTTGCTCCTTTTGAACCGCTTTGACTATAACGACAGGTCTGCTCGGCGGACACTCCCCGAATTTTATCGCGGCTTGACTTTCCCGCTCAGATCTGCTATTCTATAACCGACATATGCCGGTAACTTCCCGCGAGAGGAGATGGTGGCATGGCCAGACCGACCCGCTGCCGGAGAGTCTGCGTGGAACCGGATTGCAGCGGCTTTGTTCCGCGGACAGGGACCGGAGCAGGCGAGGTTGTCCTGACGGTGGACGAATATGAGGTAATCCGGCTGGTGGACTATGAAAAGCGGACTCATGAGCAGTGCGCGGCTCAAATGGAAATTTCCCGCACGACGGCCACGGAAATTTATGAGAGCGCCCGGTTTAAGCTCTCGGACAGTCTGGTGAATGGGAGGGCACTGGTGATTGCCGGCGGGCATTACCGTGTCTGCCGGGGCGACCGCGAGCAGGGCTGCGGGCGGAACTGCCGCTGGGCTGTGCAGACAAAACTATGCGAAAAAGGAGAACTAGCTATGAGAATTGCAGTACCTTATGAGGACGGCCAGGTATTTCAGCATTTCGGACACACCCGCCAAATGAAAATCTACGATACGGAACATGAGAAAATTGTCGCTGAGCAGCTGGCTGACACCACCGGCAGCGGCCACGGCGCTTTGGCCGGATTTTTGTCCGGACTGAAGGTGGACGTGCTGATCTGCGGCGGCATCGGCGCCGGTGCGCAGGAGGCGCTGGCCCGGGCCGGAATCAGACTCTGCGGCGGCGTGACCGGCCAGGCGGACCATGCGGTGAAGGCGTTTCTCGCAGGTACGCTGAATTACAGCGCCGACGCTCAGTGCCACGGCCACGAGCATCACGGGGACCATGGACATGGCCGCTGCGGAGAAGACAAGTGCGGCTGCCCCGGAGCCGGGGACAAATGCGGCGGCTGAGAGCTGGGCTCTCCGCCGGCACTGGACGCACTGCCCTGCGGCGTCTGCCGGAAAGCGGCTTAAATCAAATATCTTATTTCCGAACTCTTTATTCGGAAATGATATAACTCAAGGATAAATGAGGCGGTTTATTCAGCCTCACAATAAGGTCAGGAGGAACAAAATATGAAAAAGTATGTATGCGATATCTGCGGCTGGGTGTATGACGAGGCTTTAGGCGATCCTGCGCACGGAATTGCTCCCGGCACAAAATTTGAGGCGCTGCCCGCTGATTTTGTCTGTCCCCTGTGCGGTATGGGCAAGGACTGCTTCTCCGAAAAGGAATAAAGAGCTGCCACGCTAAGACGCCTGTGAATATAAGCGGGCGTTTTTGCCTTGTAGGATAAGGGCCCGGGACTGCTGACAGATTTTAGAGAAACACTGATTGAATCCCCATATACAGATTCGATCAGTGTTTCTTTATGGTTAGAACGTTCCGTCAAGATATATAGTCACCGCAGTTGAAAAAGCGCAACATGCGCTTTGAGCCTGTCGAAAAAGGCCAAAGGCCTTTTTCGACAAAGGGGATACGGCCTGCCGC
>CANDFO010000042.1 GCA_947384055.1 uncultured Flavonifractor sp. | reverse complement strand
GATTCCTGTAAGTGACTGGAGTTCAGACGTGTGCTCTTCCGATCTTACGCTGGGCTTTGACAGTGAGATTGGTGCCTGGTTAAAAAAGCATTTACATATTCCATTAGTGGTAACAACCCATGGGAGCGATACATTTAGTCCGTTTATCAAGGGCCAGCTCGCTGCATTAAAGCGATTTGCGCAGCAGTCAGATTATCTTGTCTGTGTCAGCACACTCTTAAAACATCGAATAGAAGCTTGTGGGGCAACAGTACCTATATCTGTGATTTTAAACGGGTTTCGAGTCCAGGGCATTACCCCCAATCTTAATAAACGGCCTTTGTCCTTTATCCAGGCAGGCTATTTAGTGGCACGGAAGAAAGCTGATATAACGATTCAAGCCTTTGCGGAGCTAAACAGGAAATATCCGAACGCCACTTTGGATATCGTTGGTTCCGGAAGTGAACTGTCACGGTTTCAGACGCTATGTAAAGAATTGGAAATATCGAAGGCCGTCCACTTTCATGGGTTCTTGTCCAATGCAGAGACGTTATCTAAAATGGCCTCTGCGCGCTTTTTTGTTATGCCCAGTATAAATGAGGGATTTGGGATAGTCTACTTGGAGGCTATGGCATCCGGATGTATTACAATCGGAACAGAGGGTGAAGGGATTGCCGATTTCATTATATCAGGGGAAAATGGCTTCCTGGTTCCTGCGAACAGTCCGGAGGCAATTGTACAAGTGATTGAATGGTGTCTGGCCCATACAGAAGAATCCGCTGCAATCGCAGAGCGGGGACGCCGGGATGCGATGAAATTAACCTGGGAAAAGAATGCCATGGAGTATATTAAATTGTTTGAGGAGTTGACAAAATGAAGACACAAAGGATTCTGCTCTCCGTCGCTGCTCCTTTCGCTCATGCAGTATCTAAATTAAGTGAAAAAAAACGCAAATATATTGCGGTTGTTAGTATGTTTTTTGTCTTTTGCCTGTTTTTTTTCACGTTGACAAAGCTGGCGCCATATAGATATCCGTTTTTTGCAAGCTGTTTTCTGTTGGCAGTGATAACTATTATTTATTTGCAAACACCACTATATGCGATTCGTTGGAAAAAATCTTGCGTTTTTCTTTGGGCAGCTATGTGTGTCTTTATGTTGCAGGCCGCGTTTCGCCTCAGTAGCGACTATTTTGCGGAGGCATTAATGCTTACCATCATTCTTCCGCTGTGGTTCTTGTTTTGGAATAATCGAGAAGACGCATCTTTATTCCGCGTTTTGAGCTGGGGTTGTATTATCAGCTTTATATTAGTAATTGTTGTCGATATTTTTCTTTTTCCCGCAGGAAGCGGTATTCGCGTATATAATGGGTTTTTATTAAGCGCTATGGGTGCGGGTGAATACTATGCAGTGGTATTTCCCTGCTTGTTGATCGAAGTTTTTCGCCTGCGGAGCTTGCGTGAGAAGCGCAGCCTTTTAATAGTTTTAATCGGGATATGCGTCGCTCTTTGTTTTTATAGCGGCAGTCGTGCCGGACAGGTGGCAATTATTGTCTCTTTTTTGTGTACTTCAGTCTTATATTTGATAAACCACCGTAACGAGTGGAAAAAGCGGGTGTTGATGAATATTCTGCCGGTTCTCTTATCCATTATCATATGTATTCCCTGTGCGCTCTATCTTTTCCAGGCAAGGACCATAGTTGCCGACCTGTTCCCGAAGCCTTCAACAGTTGAGCCCGCAGTTACACCTGGAATTACGCCTGGGGTTACACCGGAAATCACACCAGAAGTGACGCCGGGGACGGAGCAGACAGACGAAAACAGTCAAAAACCAAACGTCAATTTTATTCTGGAAAGAAATTGGAATAGATTTTTTTCGCCTAGCAAAACGCAAAGTCTTGACCGCTTTTCCTCTGGACGCCTTTCAATATGGAAAGGCTATTTGCAGCACTTGAACTTGCTGGGGCACGATTTCCATCAACGGTTTGAAGTTGACCACAATGTTACATTCACTACCGCGCATATGACACATCTGGAATATGCCTATCGCTATGGAATTCCATGCGCTCTGCTGTTCCTGGCATATAACATTATTGCTGGAATCGGAGCGATTCGCTATGCACTGAGAAGTGGAAAAGAGGAAGACTATATGCTTCTGCCCATTGCGGTTACTCTGTGCTATGGCGCCGTTTCTGTTTGTATTTCCTTAAGTTTTGGTGTTGGACATGTGCTTAGCTTATATTACGGTCTGATTCAGACTCCTTTGATTCTTTCCCATCGACTTTCAGAACAGAAATTTGCGCCTGTCAGCAAAAAGCAAAGTGAAATCTTGTGAATATTTGGAGAAAGAGCATGGTGACCTACTCCATTATTATCCCGATCTATAATGCGGAACGATATTTACCCGCTTGTCTGGACAGCGTGCTGGCGCAGGATACATCTTCGGAATATGAGGTCATCCTGGTCGATGACGGTTCTACAGACCAATCCGGCAGGATCTGTGATGAATATGGATCTGTACATTCCAATTTTTGTGTAATACACACAGAAAACCGGGGACAAAGTGCAGCAAGAAATACAGGGATGAGAAAAGCCAAAGGTCTCTATATATTGTTTCTGGATGCGGATGATCTGTGGAGCTCCGACTGTCTGTCCATGTTGGACGAATTCATAAGAGAACAGCCAGACATGATGACGTTTTCTGCCTGCCGATTTTCAGCCGTACCTGGAGATGGAAATGAAATTCATCAAGCCCTGCTCCCCGAAGGGGAGCAGGGAAGAGCCTGGCTGAATAAGCTGTTCCAGCTTCAGGCGATGCCCCGTCCATATCCTTGTATATATGCGTACCGGCGGGCGTTTTTGGCGGAATTTCAGTTTTTCTTTCAAGAGGATTTGCAAACTGCGGAGGATTTCGAGTTCAATATGCGCTGCCTCTCCACCGCACAAAGTATCGTGGGAACGGACCGGGTCCTGCTCCACTATCGTAAAACAGAGGGCAGCCTGACCAGCAGCCTGACCACAAAAAAATTGTTGGATAACCTCACGGTCAGTGAGCAAATTTTTCGGAAATTTCCTAACGCGGCTGTTGCGAATCACTATTGCAGTGTCGCCGTAAATCTGGCCGGCCTGCGTAAGCAGGCGGACAGGCAGGGCGCAATATCTTTTGTTCAGGATAACTGGGATATCTGGAGATATACATCCTATAGACCCTATAAAATGGCGCGGTTTCTGTTTCGATTTTTAGGCTGCTGTAACGGCGCGGCTGTTTACGCTTTTTTTCAAACTCTCTGGCACAGACATGGAAAAACAGGCGCGCTTATGAAAAGGAGGTAACGCCATATATGGACGCGCAGCCGCTGATCAGCATTATTATCCCGGTCTATGGGGCCGAAAAGTACCTTCCTGCCTGTCTGGACAGTGTGCTGGCCCAAACATACCGTAACCTGGAGATTATTCTGATAGACGATGGGTCTCCGGACAATTCCGGGAAAATTTGTGACGACTACGCCGCAAGAGACAGCCGCATCCGTGTGATCCACCAGAAGAATGCCGGGGTTAGCGCCGCACGCAATGCGGGGCTGGATGCGGTTTCCGGCGGCTATATTGGTTTTGTGGACGCTGACGATTATATCAAACCTGACATGTATGAAACCCTTTATAAGCGGCTGCAAGAGTGCGGTGCGGATATTGTCCAGTGCGGGCACTGTCGCGTTTCCTTGGATGGTACAGTAATACTTGAGGTTGAGACAAGACAGGCGGTGTTGGACCGAAAGGGAGCTATGAAAGAATTACTTGTAGGGGATATACATTATAGTGATTGGGATAAGCTGTACCGCAGGGAACTTTTTGAGGGCATTCGATTTGATGTGCATATTTCCTATGGCGAGGACCTCCTTCTGAATTATCAGATCCTCAAGCGCTGTGAGCACGTAGCGCTGTTAAAGGGAGCGTATTACTTTTATGTCCAGAACCCGCTTTCTGCGTCCTACGATTATAAGAAAAAATACAGTTCCCCGATCAAGCAGATTATGGAGGATATTCAGCGTGAATACCCGGATTTGGCAGATTATGCGCAATGGGTGCCTTGCAGCTGGTTCTCTGCCCTTTATGAACAGGCCCATCCACGCTTGAATCGCCAGGCGAAAGCTGACCAGGCGGAATGCGGAAAACTGCGGGCTTGGGCGCTTGGCGAACTGCGAAAAGAGCTGTGTAAATGTCTCTTCAATCGCTCCTGCCCCCCTAAGATAAAATGTAAAATCGTTTTAACCGCCGTATTCCCTCAGCTCTACCCATTTCTGCTTTCTCAGCTTCGCAAAGCCAGGGGAATAAATCAAGCGTGACCTATCGCGGGCTGTCGGCCGCCAGGATATGCGCAAAACCATATTAGGATGTATGAAAAGCAGATGAGCAATAAGCAAAAGAGTTTACAAAATTTAATATGGTCAGCAGTCGGACAAATCGTGACAATAGCCTTTGGACTGCTTTTGCCGCGATTGTTTATTGTCGGCTATGGCTCCGAAGTCAATGGCCTGTTGACTTCTCTCCGCCAGTTTTTGGTGTGTCTGAATCTTTTTGAGGCTGGAGTAGGCAATGCTTCCCGTCAGTCATTATATGGTCCCATCGCCCGAAATGATTGGCATGCTGTCAGCGGAATAATTTCCGCTACAGACCGCTATTATCGTCGGACCGGCAGGTGGTATTTTACTGCGCTTGTGGCGCTGTCGCTCTGCTTTCCGTTGATTGTAAACAGTGAATTAAGTCCGTTTACAATCATGGGCGCCGTATTTTTCAGCGGTATCGGCAATGTAGTTGTATTTTACTTGCAGGGAAAATACCGGCTTTTGCTGGAAGCCGACGGGCGGTCTTATATTGTCACCAATTTAACGACGGTTATCACAATATTAACAGATTTTTCTAAAATTATTTTGATTTATTTTGGAGCGGATATTGTCCTGATTTTAGCAGTATCTTTTCTCATTCAAACCATACAGGCTGTGTATATCTTGTGGTATGTAAAAAAGCGCTATACGCTGCTGGAAAAAAATTCTGAACCAAATTATCAGGCCGTCTCACAGAAAAATTATGCGCTGCTTCATCAAATCAGCTGGTTGATTTTTAGTAATACCGATGTAATGATTCTGACCGTAGTTTGCGGGCTGCGTGTCGTCAGCGTCTATTCCATGTTTAAACTGGTTACATCACAGCTGGAATCGCTGCTGGGCATTTTGATCAATAGTGTCGGTTTTGTCTTTGGACAGGATATGCAGACAGACCTGCAAAAATTTGTTCGGCGGCTTGATCTTTTTGAATCTTATTACAGCGGCATGACCTATGCGCTTTTTTCTGTTGCTTTTTTTCTCTTTCTCCCTTTTATACGGCTGTATACGGCAGGCGTAACAGACATTTTCTATGCGGACCCTGTTCTGCCTGTGATGTTTGTCGCGATTTCTCTGCTCAATTTGTCGCGCCAGCCTATGGCGAATACCATTACAGCTTATGCCGGGCAATTTAAGGAAAGCCTTCCGCAGACGATCGCTGAAAATGTGATTAACCTTTGCGTCTCTCTGTTCGGTGTGTATCGGTGGGGAATATACGGTGTTTTAATAGGGACGATTATTGCGCTGCTCTATCGTACCAATGAGCAAATTATATATACAAATACAAAAATTTTGCGTCGCAAACCATGGCGCACATATCAAATATATTTCGTTAATATTGGCCTTTTCTTTTTTACACAAGTTATTTTCAGACGTTTGTTTACGGAGCCTGTCACATATCCGCAATTTTTCGTTACAGGAGTCCTGGCCGCTTTCCTGTCAGTGTGCGTTTTTACAGTCGGACAGAGCGTTCTGCTTCCCCACTGCCGGACGGCGCTTGCGGCAATATGGAAAAACTATTTGCGGCAGTTTAAAAAGTAGTCAGATTTTAAGTGCGCTGCCGACCAATCAATCAGGATACGATGGTTTCCCGGTTTACTTGGATCGTTCAGCTAAGCCTCATTTTTATTAAAGGAGTGTTCACCATGGGACCTATAAAATTTTGCAAAAAGTTAAAGGAAAAAATATTAATGGCATCTAACAGCGCGGCGCGTATAACAGAGGTTATGACGCGTGCTACACCCAGAGCGATCTTGACTTTTGAAGTTGCTCTGGCCCAGCACTGTAATCTCAATTGCGCGTACTGCGACCATTTTTCGCCTGTCGCAGAGCCAGAGCTGGCAGATTTTGATGAGACTGCCCGTGATTTTGCGCGCCTTTCTGAACTTTTTGGCGGTCATGCGGAGGAAATCCGTCTGCTGGGCGGGGAGCCGCTGCTGCATCCGGAGATCATCCGATTTTTAAAAATGGCCAGGGAGAATTTTCCCAAGGCCAACATTGACATTGTGACAAACGGAATTAAACTTCCGACCCAGCCTGAGGAATTCTGGATAGCATGCCGGGATAATCAGATCACCATCCGCCCCACAAAATATCCGCTTTCCTTTGACTACAATGCGATGGAGGAGCGTGCGCGTCAATATCAAGTGAAGTATCGGTATTACAACGACGGTTCTACAGTCAAGACCCTTTACCATTCTATGCTTGACCCGGAAGGCCGCCAGTGTGGAACTCAGAACTTCCTGACATGTTACCGTGCAAATCAATGTATTTATTTAGAGCACGGCCGGCTCTATCCCTGCACTGCAGCTCCTACAGCGCGCCATTTAAACCGGTATTTTGGTACTGATCTCGAACTTCTCCCGGAAGACTCTATCGATATCTATAAGGCTGCTTCCGCCAGAGAGGTCCTGGAATTTTTAGCACGGCCTATCCCCTTCTGCCGGTATTGCATGATCAGTAAAACGGAGAGCGGGCTTCCCTGGCGTCAGTCTGAAAAAGATATTAAGGAATGGACATAGATGATTCCAAAAATAAAAATATATGATTTAAGTGATGCGGCGATGCGGCGTATTTACTATAGTCAGTGGAGTTTTAGACAGCGGCGCAAAAGGAAAGAAGAGAAAAGGCTCCCGGGTTTACATAAAACTCGGGAGCTTTTAAATGGAGCCGATTGGATTTGACAGCCCGGATTTTGAGGGTTACGCTTCCCGCTCTTGTGGGATATGGCGCATAGAGGTTATGCGGCGTAATCCCATCCGGTCCCCGTGCTCCGGACGCTTTGTAAGGTGAGGCGGTCAGGATGAGCTTTTCTGACAGTATATGGGGCGTTTGTGGGAGTGTTTTTTGGTGAAATCGGCGAACTCCGCGCCGGCAGTACCGAAATATCCTGCCCAGACCCTTTACACAGAGCGCTTTTCGCGGTATGATAGAACGACAGGGGAGAACAGCCTTGGAACTTTTATCTTTTTTAAAGAAAGTATCTATCGAAACTTTAACACTTGTATGGTATAATGCCATTTGATTTCAGACGGACCACCGGTCCGGACCAGACGGGGGAGTGCTGTCCATGGCAAGCTATCAAAACAACAACGATTCCAGTGACCTGCTCTCCTGGATTCTGACGCTGGTCCTGCTGGTGAGCCCGGTCTGGCCTGTGGGACTGATTCTGCTGTTCCGCAAGCTGATGGGCAAGTCCGGCTCCGGCCGCCGGACGCGGCACCCCTATGACCTCCGGCGGGAGCAACAGGGGGGTCCCGCCCCCGGCACGCAGGGTATGGGCGGCACGCAGAGCTCTTTTCAGGGCCGGGTGCAGCGCCGGACGCCCCCTGCCGGGAGCCAGGGGACCTTTTACAGTGCCGGCGGCCGCCGGGGTAAACCGGTGAATCTGGCCTGGGGCAAAGGACTGACCATTGCGGGGGTTGTGCTGATGTCCGTCTTTGGACTGGGACTGCTCACCAGCTTCCCTTTCCTGCTGATGGAGGAAGGGCTGTGGCCGGCGCTGGCCCTCTGTTCCCCGATAGCGGGCTTTTTCGGCGGCGGTGTGGCCATGACCTGGGCGGGAACCCAGCGGACCAAAAAGGCCAAGCGCTACCGGAAATATCTGGCGCTGATCGGCAAGCGGGACAGCATTTCCATTACCACCCTGGCGCAGGCCATGCCCACCTCGGTGCATAAGGCCTGCGAGGACCTCCAGGACATGCTGGATGGAGGAATTCTGCCGACGGGATACCTGGATATGGGCACCGGCCGGCTGATCCTCAGCGAGGAGGGGCTCCAGGAGGAGCCGCCCCAGCCGGAGCCGGAGATTGAGCTGGAGACGGAGGAGGCCGAGGAAGAGCTGGACATGAATGATGACGACGCGGTGCTGGCGGAGATCCGCCGGGTTAACGACGCCATCGCCGACGAGGTGATGAGCCGAAAAATTGACCGCATCGGGGAGATCACCAGCAAGATTTTCGCCTACCAGAAGCAGAATCCCGGCAAAGCCGGCCAGCTGCGGAGCTTTTTAAGCTATTATCTGCCCACTACTCTGAAAATCCTCCGGGCCTATGCCCAGATGGAGGCCCAGGGAATTGAGGGGGAGAACATCCGTTCCGCCAAGGCCCGCATTGAGGGGATGATGGATAAGGTGGTGGAGGGTTTTGAAAAGCAGCTGGACCGGCTGTTCCAGAACGACGCTATGGACATCACCACCGACGTGGAGGTGCTGGAGCGGATGCTGGAGAAAGACGGACTTTCCGGCGGGCAGGGCCTGACATTGGGCGGCTGATTGGAAAGTTGGCTTGGGGACGGCGTGACCGGTGAGGCATGCCGTCCCCATTTTGCGCAAGTTGCCGTTCGAGTCTGAGCCTTTACGGAGTCCCCAGGAGCAGGTCCAGCAGAGACTGCGCGAAGGACAGGGCGTCCCCGTTCCGCATAGATGTGGACCAGCGCTGTCCGCCCCAGTCGAACGCGGCGCAGGCGAGCCCCTCATGTTCCAGGATCTGAATGGGCACGGTCCGGTAGAGCGTGTCCGGACGGATGGGCTCCGGTGGGGAGACCTCTGGTCCTTCTGCCGCCGACAGCAGGGCCAGGGACTCACAGTCCAGGGAAAAGTCCTGAACGCCGTCCGCCCGGGTGTGATAAATGCTGTAGCCGCTGGGGGCGGAGGAGGTGCAGAAGACCAGGCGCACCAGGAAGGCGCTGTTCCCCTGGGGCAGCAGCTCCTCGGGCGGCAGGAGGAGGGCGGAGGAATCCCCCAGCGCGGCGGAGAGCTCCTCATAGGAGCCGACGGCGTAAGCAGCCTGGGGATATTTGGGTACATAGCGGATATAGATAACCCCCATCAGCGCCAGCGCCGCCGCCAGAACCGCCGCTCTGGACAAAAGGCGGATGCGTTCCGGCCTCATTGGTTGTTCAGCTGGGCGCTCATGGCCTGGTCAAAGTGTTTATTGATCTGCTTGGTAAATTCCAGCGCGGCGTTATAGCCCATCTTTTTATGGCGGTTGTTCATGGCGGCCACCTCCACAATCACCGCCAGATTCCGGCCGGGCTTTACCGGCACCGTCAGGGAGGGCACCTGTACGTCCAAAATGGTGGTGTACAGTTCCTCCAGCCCCAGCCGGTTATAGCTGGCCCCGTCCTTCCACTGCTCCAGATTGATGATCATATCAATCTCCGCCTGCTCCTTGACGGCGCTCATACCGAACAGGCGGCGTACGTCGATGACGCCGATGCCCCGCAACTCAATATAGTGGCGGATCAGCTCCGGCGCGGTGCCCATCAGCCGCATGGCGGCCGTCCGCTTGATCTCCACAGCGTCGTCGGCAATCAGCCGGTGGCCCCGCTTGACCAGCTCAATGGCGGTCTCACTCTTGCCGACGCCGGACTCCCCCAGCAGCAGCACGCCCTCGCCGTACACATCCACCAGCACCCCGTGGCGGGTGATCTGAGGGGACAGATAGGACTTCAGAGAGGCGATCAGGGTGCTCATCAGGGCAGAGGTGGTCTCCTGACTGCGCAGAACGGTGCGGTCATATTTTTCCGCCATCTCCATGCATTCCGGAAAGGGGTCCATGCCCCGGCTGATAATCAGGGCGGTGATGTCCTGGGACAGTAGCCGCTCAAAGCTCTCCCGCCGGGCCTCCGGGGTCAGCCCGGCCAGATAAGTGGTCTCCACCTTGCCGATAACCTGGAGGCGGCTGGGGTCGAAATAGTCAAAAAACCCCGTAAGCTGAAGGCCGGGGCGGTTTACGTCCTCAGTCTCGATGGACCTGTTTTCATATCCCGCGGCGCCCCGCAGGACCTCCAGGTCAAATTCCTTGACGAGTTTTCCCAGTTTGACGCTGTACAGGCTTGCCATGGATATCTCCTCCTCTGATTCCGCTTCGGCTGAAACGGTACGCCTTCTAGTTTAACAAAGCCCAGGGACGGTTACAAGCCGAAATTGAGAAAATTCTGATGAATTGTCTCAGACAGTGGTAAAACCGCCGGAATCGGAGAATTTCAGGAGAGGGATTGAAGAACCTGCGTTCACAACCGGCGAACGCCGTCTGAACGGTCCTTTTCCCGCCATACTGCGTCGCTTTCCCTTGCCATACGACAGTATGGCCGCGGAACATCTCCTTGTCTGGCGGGAAAAATCCTTGTCCATCCGGCATTCCACGGTTATAGTCAAAGCGGTTCAAAAGGAGCAAATCGCACCTTTTAAACCTTGCGGAGAAAATCGCCGCAGGGACCGCTTATGCGGTCCTGCTTTGGACTTCATAGACGCCGTTGGCGTGCATTGCACGCTCCAGTGGGCCATTGGCCCACTGGAGGAAAAAGCGCATTTTGCGCTTTTTCAACTGCGGTGACTATATGAATGCTGGTTCGAAAATTTTCCTTGCAATCCGGCCTTTCCTGTGGTAGACTATTATAGTCTGAATAAAGGGCGGTCCTCTGCGGCGGCTCCGCGGATGCGGGCGGCACAAGATGCGCGCATGAACGCCTATAAACAGGAGGAGAAAATAAATGGATCTGATGCAGGCATTTATCAGCAAGTACGAGAAGGAGACGCCTCCCGCGGCCACCGTGGGCGACACTGTGCGTGTTCACGTGCGCGTCAAGGAAGGCAGCCGCGAGCGTATCCAGGTGTTTGAGGGCACCGTCATCGCCAAGAAGCACGGCGGGATTGGCGAGACCATTACGGTCCGCCGGGTGTCCTACGGCGTCGGTGTGGAGAAGGTATTCCCTCTTCACGCGCCCACAGTGGAAAAGATTGAAGTGGTTCGCCGGGGCAAGGTCCGCCGGGCCAAGCTCTACTACCTGCGCGACCGCGTGGGCAAGAGCGCCAAGGTCAAGGAGCGGCTGTAAGGCGGCTTTGCGTTTACTTGTCTGCGAAAAGTGGAGAGGCTGCCGCCTCTCCACTTTTTGTTTGGGTGGAGAGGCGCTTTTTGGAGGGAGTATGGGAAACGGCGGAGCCGGAGCTCCGGTTTTTGGTTGAGCTGCCCCGTTGTCTCAAAGGGTCTCTCGGATATATAAGCAATATGGCTTTAAACAATTGTACGATTGACGAGGAGGCGGAGGAATGGATATCCAGTGGTATCCCGGCCATATGACCAAAACCAGGCGGCAGATGCAGGCAGACCTGAAGCTGGTGGACCTGGTGATAGAGGTGCTGGACGCCCGCATTCCCCAGTCCAGCCGTAATCCGGACATTGACGGGCTGGCGGGGGAGAAGCCGCGGCTGGTGATTCTCAACCGGGCGGACCAGGCGGACCCGGAGCTGACCCGGCAATGGGCCTCCCGGTTCAAGGGACAGGGCCATGCTGCTGTTGTCGTGGACGCCAAATCCGGCAGGGGAGTGGGCGCACTGTCCCAGACGGCCCGGCAGGTGCTCCGCGGACAGATAGAAAAATGGCGGGAGAAGGGGCAGGTAGGCCGCCCGGTGCGGGCTATGGTGGTGGGTGTGCCCAACGTGGGCAAGTCCACGCTGATCAACCGGATGGCCGGGCGAAAGTCCGCCAGGGCGGAGGACCGCCCCGGCGTCACTCGGGGAAAACAGTGGATCAATGCGGGCGCCGGGCTGGAGCTGCTGGATACCCCGGGCATTCTCTGGCCCAGATTTGAGGACCCCGTTACCGGGTTGCACCTGGCTTTTACCGGCGCGGTCAAGGATGAGGTTCTCGATACGGAGGGGCTGGCGTGCGGTCTGGCGGAGCTGCTGAACCGCCGCTATCCCGACGCGCTGACCCGGCGGTATGGGATTGAGCGGGAACCGGAGGAGCCGGGCTATGCGCTCCTGGAGAAGTGTGCCCGCCGGCGGGGGTTCCTGGTGTCCGGCGGGGAGGCGGATACCGGACGCATGGCGCGGATTCTGCTGGACGAATACCGCAGCGGCAAGCTGGGGGCCTTTACACTGGAGACGCCCGACTTGGAGAATGGAGGGCAGAATGGCTGAGAGGCGGAGGGTAAAGCAGGGCGCGCAAGGGGAAAGCCCTGTCAGCCTGTGGGAGCCGGAGCGGAGCTGCTGGGCCCAGGGCTGGCATATGGTATGCGGCGTGGATGAGGCCGGGGCCGGACCTCTGGCCGGGGCTGTCTATGCCGGTGCGGTGATTCTGCCGCCGGAGCTGGAAATTCCGGGTCTGGACGACTCCAAAAAGCTCACGCCCGGGAAGCGGGAGGCACTCAGCGCGGTGATCCGTGAAAAGGCGGTGGCCTGGGCGGTGGCCTGGGCGGATGAGAGAGAGATTGACGAGACCGATATTCTCAGCGCCCGGATGCTGGCCATGCAGCGGGCTGTGGACCGGCTCTCGCCGGCGGCGGACTTTGTCCTGGTAGACGGCAACCGGGACCATGGAAGACACGCCGCCATTGTGACCCCCCACCGGACGCTGGTGGGGGGAGACGGCAGGTCCGCCTCCATTGCCGCGGCGTCGATTTTGGCGAAGGTCAGCCGGGACCGCTACATGGAGGAGATGGCGCTGCGCTACCCTGAGTACGAGTTTGAGCGGCACAAGGGCTATCCCACCCGGCGGCACTATGCGCTTTTACGGCAGTACGGTCCCTGTCCCATCCACCGCCGGACGTTTTTGAAACACCTGTGAGCGGGGGAGAGTCCGGGCGCCTGGGACGCTGGGGGGAAGAGCTGGTGGCGGCGGACCTGATGAAAAAGGGATTCCGTATACTGGCCCGGCGCTACCACAGCCGTTTTGGAGAGATTGACCTGGTCGCAGCCAACGAACAGTACTTATGCTTTACAGAGGTGAAGCTGCGGAAGAGCGGCGCGTTTGCCCCGGCCTGGGCCGCTGTGGATGCCAGGAAGCGGGAACGGCTGCGCATCACGGCGGAGCTGTTTCTTTCAGAGCATCCGCAGCTCCGCCAGCAGCCCCGGTTTGACATCGCGGAGGTCTATGCCCCTCGGGGGGCTCTGGCGGCGGAGGCCCGGATTATATATTGGGAAAACGCTTTTTAGCGCCTGCGTATGTGCCGATAAAAGGATAAGGGGGGTGAGAGTGTGAGAAAGGACCGCATCGACCTGTTTGACGCCCACTGCGACACCGTCTTAATGCGCTGTCTGTTCGGCGGCACCCTGCGGAAAAACAGCGGTCACGTGGACCTGGAGCGGGCGGGGGAATACCGGAGGTATGCCCAGTTTTTTGCGCTGTTTGGACAGCCGGAGGATTTTCCCGGCAAAGATATGGAGACCCTGTTTCGGGAGGAGTACGAGCTCTTCCGGCGGGAGATGGCCAGCCATCCGGACCTGGTGCGCCACTGCCGCACAGGGGCGGAGGCCAAAGCCGCCCTTGCCGCGGGCAGAAGCGCTGCTTTCCTGTCGGTGGAGGGGGCAGAGCTGTTGGACTGCTCCCTGGAGCGGCTGGAGGAGGCCTATGTTCTGGGGGTACGGGCGGTCAACCTGACCTGGAACCACGTAAACGCCCTGTCCGGCACCAGCGCGGAGGAGCCCGGCAGGGGGCTGACGGCCCAGGGGCGGGCCTTTGTGGAGAAGATGGGGCGGCTGGGGATGCTGGTGGATGTATCCCATCTGTCCGACCCGGGATTCTGGGATGTGGCGGAGCTGGTTCCGGGGCCTTTTTTTGCCAGCCACTCCAACGCCAGAAGTGTATTCTTCCACACAAGGAACTTGACCGATGAGCAATTTACTGCCATAATAGACCACAATGGGGTAGCCGGGCTCAACCTGTATGCCGCATTTTTGGGAGAGCGCCCGGACCTGGATACGGCGGTGGCCCACCTGGAGCACTGGCTGGAGCTGGGCGGCGAGCGCTGCATCGCGCTGGGGGGAGACCTGGACGGATGCTCGCTGCTGCCGGAGGGGTTCCGGGGGATTCAGGACTGGGACCGGCTGTGGGAGCGGCTGCTCCGCCGCAATTACAGTGAGGAGCTGCTGCGGGCCCTGTTTTTCGAGAATCTGATGAGGGTTGTGAGTGAAGTATGTACTATGTGAGCACGAGAAATAAATCGGACCGGAGCACCGCGGCCCAGGCCATTGCCCGGGGGCTGGCGGTGGACGGGGGACTGATGACCCCGGAGGTGCTGCCCAACCTGTCCAAAAACGCCCTGGACTCCATGCGGGATATGTCCTACCAGCAGCGGGCGGTTTATGTGATGAACGCCTATTTGGACGACTTCACCTCCTCGGAGCTGGCGGGCTTTGCGGCCAAGGCCTACGGCGGCAGGAAGTTTGACGTCAAGGAGGTGGCCCCTGTCCGGCGGGTGGATGAAAATACCCACTGCCTGGAGCTGTGGCACGGCCCCACCTGCGCGTTTAAGGATATGGCCCTTCAAATGCTGCCCCATCTGCTGTCGGCCTCGCTGGTAAAGAATCAGGAGGAAAAGACGGTGTGCATTCTGGTGGCCACCTCCGGCGATACGGGAAAGGCCGCGCTGGAGGGCTTCCGGGATGTGAACCGGACGCGGATTCTGGTATTTTACCCCAAGGACGGCGTATCGGCGGTCCAGCAGCTCCAGATGGTGACGCAGGAGGGGAACAACGTTGGGGTGTGCTCTGTGGAGGGCAACTTCGACGATGCCCAGACCGGGGTGAAGCGCCTTTTCTCCGACGAGGATCTGCGGGCGCGGCTGGCGGAACGGGGCGTATTCCTGTCCTCGGCCAACTCCATCAACTGGGGCCGGGTGCTCCCCCAGATTGTCTACTACGTGTCCGCCTACTGCGACCTGGTCCGGGACGGGGCCATTGAAAACGGAGATAAAATCAATGTCTGCGTACCCACGGGCAATTTTGGCAACATTCTGGCGGCCTATTACGCCCGGGAGATGGGGGTGCCCATCGGCCGGCTGATCTGCGCCTCCAACGCCAACAATGTGCTCACCGATTTCCTCCGCACCGGAATCTACGACCGCAACCGGACTTTCTACAACACGCTTTCGCCCTCTATGGATATCCTGATCTCCTCCAACCTGGAGCGGCTGCTCTTTGCTCTCACCGGGCAGGACGACGCTCAGGTGCGGGAGTATATGGCCCAGCTGGGGAAGACGGGACAGTATCACGTGGGGGAGAAGCTCAAATCCAGGCTGGGACGGATCTTTTCCGCCGGCTTCTGCGGCGACGTGCAGACCCGGGCGGTAATCGGCCGCATGTGGCAAGAGCACCGCTATCTGATCGACCCGCACACCGCCGTGGCCTTCGACGTGCTGGACCAGTACCGCCGGGAGACCGGCGACGGGACGACCGCCCTGGTGGTCTCCACCGCCAGCCCCTTCAAGTTCTGTGACAGCGTGCTGGAGTCCCTGGGAGAGACCCGGCTGGCCCAGGGAACTGATTTGATTGACCAGCTGGCCCAGACGACGGGAGTGCCGGCTCCAAAGCCACTGGCTGCGCTGAAGGACAAGCAGGTGCGCTTTACGCAGAACGTCACACGGGAGCACATGGTGGACCAGGTGCTGGAGCTGCTGCGGTAAGATGGCCCTGTATGCGATTGGGGATACCCACCTCTCCCTGGCCTCCGACAAGCCCATGGACGTATTCGGTGGCGGCTGGAAGGGATATGTGGAAAAGCTGAGGGCGGGCTTTGCCCAGGTAAAGCCGGAGGACACGGTGGTGCTCTGCGGCGACCTGTCCTGGGCCATGCGGCTGGAGGAGGGGCAGGAGGATTTCGCCTTTCTGGACGCACTGCCGGGGCGGAAGCTGCTGCTGAAGGGCAACCATGACTACTGGTGGAACACCGCCTCCAAAATGTCCGCTTTTTTTCGGGACTGCGGCTTTTCCACCCTGCACATTCTGCACAACAACTGCTACCGATACGGCGGGTACGCCCTGTGCGGCACCCGGGGATGGTTTTATGAGGAGACCGGAGACCGGAAGGTCTTTCTGCGGGAGCTGATTCGGCTGGAGGCGTCCCTGAAGGCGGCGGAAGACCTGCCCAAGCTGTGCTTTCTCCACTATCCGCCCTGCTACCAGGGCTACGTGTGCCGGGAGATCATAGAGCTGCTGGAGCGCTATCAGGTGGAGCTGTGCTGTTATGGCCATCTGCACGGGGGGAGCCACCGCCTGGCGGTGGAGGGCCGGTATGGAGCTGTGGAATACCGGCTGGTGTCCGCGGACTACCTGAACTTCCGCCCGCAAAAAATCTGCGAATAATTGAAAAAAAGTGTGGAAATTTCTTTTCATATCTGGTAATATAAGACGGATAACGCGAACGATAGCCCGCGCGCGCCTGTGACCGGGCGGAAATGGGCTGACAGGAGGAAGAAACAACATGAATGTCAAAAGCGTCGAGAAGCAGGAAAAGTGTACCGTCGAGCTGGTTATCGAGGTAGGCGGGGAGGAGTTTGAGGCCGCCGTCGATAAGGTGTACAAAAAGCAGCGCGGCAGCATCTCTGTCCCCGGCTTCCGCAAGGGAAAGGCCCCCCGGAAGATTATCGAGGGCATGTATGGCTCCGGCGTGTTTTATGAGGAGGCCGTCAACGAGGTTTATCCTGAGGCCTATACCCGGGCGGTGGAGCAGGAGAACCTGGACGTGGTGGCCTGGCCGAAAATCGAGATCCAGGAGATGGGCAGGGAAGGTCTGACCTTCAAGGCCACCGTCACCGTCCGGCCGGAAGTGACGTTGGGCGAGTATAAGGGACTGTGCGCCGAGAAGAACGCCGCCGAGGTGACACAGGAGGACATTGAAAACGAGCTCAAGCCCTTTATCAGCCGTGCCACCCGCATGGTGACGGTAGAGCGGGAGGCCCGGATGGGCGACACCGTGGTAATCGACTTTGAGGGGTTCAAGGACGGCGAGCCCTTCGAGGGCGGCAAGGCCGAGGGACACAGCCTGGAGCTGGGCTCGGGAGCCTTTGTGCCCGGCTTTGAGGAGCAGCTGGTGGGCGTCAAGGCCGGCGACGAGAAAAAGCTGGACATCACCTTCCCGGAGGAGTACCACGAGGGCCTGGCTGGTGCGGCGGTGGTTTTTGAGGTCAAGGTCCGCGAGGTGAAGGAGAAGCAGTTGCCCGTGGTGGACGACGAGTTCGCCAAGGACGTGTCCGAGTTTGAGACCCTGGAGGAGCTCAGGAATGATCTGGCCGGCAAGCTGAAGGAGCGCCGCGAGAGCCAGGCCCAGCGGGAGTATGAGACCGCTCTGATGGAGCAGGTCATGAACAATATGCAGGTGGACATTCCCGACCCCATGGTGGAGTACCGGGCAGAGGCCCTGGTCAACGATATGGCCCGCCGGATTACCGCTCAGGGCATGCCTTTTGAGCAGTATCTCTCTATGATGGGCATGGACCAGAATTCCATCCGGGTTCAGGCGGCGGAGGCCGCTACGGGTCAGATCCGCCGGGAGCTGGCTCTGGATGCGGTGGTGGCCGCGGAACATATCCAGGTCTCCGACGAGGAGCTGGAGGCAGAGTACCAGCGCATGAGCGAGCAGTACGGCATGGATGTGGAAAAGGTCAAGGAGAGAGTGGCGGAAAAGGATGTGCGGGTGGAGCTGTGCAGCCAGAAGGCGGAGAAGCTGATCTACGACAGCGGTAAGGTCGGAACGCCCCCCGTGAAGGAGGAGGCCCCCGCCGGAGAAGCCGCGGAGGAGACGCCTGCCGCGGAGGAGACCGCCGAAAAGCCCAAGCGGACCCGCAGGACGGCCAAGAAAACCGACGAGGAGACCGAAGGCGCCGGAGAGGACAAGCCTAAGAAGACCGTCCGGAAGCGGACCGGCAAGAAGGCCGAGGAAGAGGAAAAGACGGAGGAATAAGCCTGTGGAAGGTGGGCATACTTTTGGAGAGAGGCTGCCCGCCGCCGGACAGGTTCCCCGGGACGGGATGGTCCGGGGTCCGGACCTGTGGCCCGGGCCCTGACATCATAACAAAGGAGATCCATATATCATGAGCTTAGTTCCATACGTAGTAGAGCAGACCAACCGGGGGGAGCGATCCTACGACATCTTTTCCCGCCTGCTCAATGACCGCATTGTCTTTTTGGGCGAGGAAGTCAACGCTACCACAGCCAGCCTGGTGGTGGCGCAGCTCCTCTATCTGGAGGCACAGGACCCGGATAAGGAGATTCAGTTTTACATCAACAGCCCCGGCGGTTCGGTGACGGACGGCATGGCTATCTATGACACCATGCAGTATATCAAGTGCGACGTGTCCACCATCTGCATCGGCATGGCGGCCAGTATGGGGGCGTTCCTGCTCTCCTCCGGAGCTAAGGGCAAGCGTCTGGCCCTGCCTAACGCGGAGATCATGATTCATCAGCCCTCTGCGGGCACCCAGGGGCAGATTACCGATATGGCAATCCACCTGAAGCGCCTGGAGGTCATCAAAAAGCGGATGAACCATATTTTGGCCGACAACACCGGGAAACCGCTGGAGACTGTCACGGCCGACTGTGAGCGGGATAACTTTATGTCCGCTGAGGAGGCCAAGGAGTACGGTCTGATTGACAAAGTGATCTATCAGAGATAACGTGCAGCGGGGGAGCGGGGACATCGGCCCCGCTCCCCGGAAACGCATTTAGAACCCGTATTCATAACGGAGGGGCAGCGGGTGGGCGGGGAACCCTGCTGTCAGCCAAAGCAGATTTTTGCAGGCGTACTGGCGTAAGACAAAAATTTAACACACGGTGACGGCAAGGGAGCCGCCCAGACACTGTTCAACCGTTGTGAATACAAGTTCTTTATACCGGGCGGGAAGGTCCTCGTCCGGGACCGCCCGTCCTGGACGAGGCGTACTAGGAAACGGCCGTTCGCCCGGCGGCCTGAGTTGAGGGATTGAAATGCCAAAAAATGACGACCGTAAAAGCGTCCGCTGTTCCTTCTGCGGCAAGCACCAGGAGCAGGTTTCCCGCATCATTGCGGGGCCCGGCGCCTATATCTGCAATGAGTGCGTCCACCTGTGCATGAGCATTCTGGACGATGTCTACGACCCGGAGGAGCATCTGGACCCGGATATTCCCGATGTGATTCCAACGCCCAAAGAGATCTGCGCGGTACTGGACCAGTATATCATTGGACAGGAGGACGCCAAGGTAGCCCTGTCTGTGGCGGTTTACAACCACTACAAGCGCATCTACTTCGGCGGCGGAGAGGATGTGGAGCTCCAGAAGAGCAATATCCTGCTGATGGGACCGACCGGCTGCGGCAAGACCCTTTTTGCCCAGACGCTGGCCCGTATTCTGAAGGTGCCCTTTGCCATTGCCGACGCCACCACCCTCACTGAGGCGGGCTATGTGGGAGACGATGTGGAGAATATTCTCCTGCGCCTGGTGCAGGCCGCCGATTTTGATGTGGAGCTGGCGGAGCGGGGCATTATCTATGTAGATGAGATTGACAAAATTGCCCGGAAGAGCGAGAATACCTCCATTACGCGGGACGTGTCCGGTGAAGGCGTTCAGCAGGCGCTGCTGAAAATCCTGGAGGGCACGGTGGCCAACGTCCCTCCCCAGGGCGGGCGCAAGCACCCTCATCAGGAGTTTATTCAGATAGATACCAAAAATATCCTCTTCATCTGCGGCGGCGCCTTTGACGGGATGGAGAAAATCATTGAACAGCGGCTGGACAAGAAAACCATCGGCTTCGGCGCGGATATTCAGAGCAAGAAGGAGCGGGATACCACCTCTGTACTCAAGCAGGTCCAGCCCCATGACCTGCTGAAATTCGGCATCATCCCGGAGCTGGTGGGTCGTCTGCCGGTGATTACCACGCTGAGCGCCTTGGACCAGGAGCAGCTGGTGCGTATTCTCACGGAGCCGAAAAACGCTCTGGTAAAGCAGTATCAGAAGCTGCTGGAATATGATATGGTGGAGTTGGACTTTGAAACGCAGGCCCTTGAAGAGGCCGCAAAGAAGGCGATCGACCGGGGAATTGGGGCCAGAGGCCTGCGGGCGGTTCTGGAGGAAGTTATGACAAAAATTATGTATGACGTGCCCTCCGACCCGACCATTGCCAAGGTGACAATTACGCCGGAGAGCGTCCGGGACCTGACACCCCCCGCGATTGAGCATGATCCGGACCGCACCCAGCGGCCCCGCCTGGGGGCGGCGTCCCTGCGGGCGGAACACGGCGGCGCGGTTCGGGGCAATGTCTCATAAATAGAACTGACAGCGGGGCGGGGGCGGTTCTCCGTCCCGCTTGTCGTCGCCGCAAAGTCCGCTCCGTTCCCCCCGCCCTGGGGGGCAGGTGTCACTCCGCTTCCT
>CANDFO010000041.1 GCA_947384055.1 uncultured Flavonifractor sp. | reverse complement strand
TTCGGGCGGCAAAACTCTGCGAGGCTTTCCCGTGGGGAAAGTTTTTCGACAGTCTCAGGCCGTGGACAATTTTGTCCACGGCCTCTTTTTGCAGAAATCTCCGGCGGGTCCCTGCATAATCAGCGGTGCGCCTGCCATACTAACCCCATCAAGGAAGAAACAGGGGACGCGCATGGAACGATTTCACCTTAAACCAACCGTTTATTTCGGCCCGGACGCCCTGTCCGCCCTGGAGGAGCTGGCAGGGAGGCGGGTGCTCATTGTCACCGATGCCTTTCTCGCCGGCTCCGGTCTGCTGGACCGGGTGCGGGCCCATCTGCCGGAATGCGCCGTAGAGGTGTTCGACCGGGTAGAGCCGGATCCCTCCCTGCGGCTGGTGGCCCAGGGCGCCCGGCAGATGGCCGCCTTCCGCCCCGATGCCCTGGTCGCCTTCGGCGGGGGGTCCCCCATGGACTGCGCCAAGGCTATGGCGGAGTTCGGCCGGAGCCTGTGGGACGGCCCCAGGCCCCGCTTTTACGCGGTGCCCACCACAGCGGGCACCGGTTCGGAAGTGACCTCTTTCGCGGTGCTCACCGATACGGACCGGGGAGTCAAGTACCCTCTGGTGGACGACGCGCTCCTGCCCGACGCGGCGGTCCTGGACGCCTCTCTGCTGGCGGGAGTGCCGCCCGCGGTGACGGCGGATACGGGGATGGACGTGCTCACCCACGCCGCCGAAGCCTATGTGTCCAACCGGGCCTCCCCCTTCACGGATGCCCTGGCGGAGAAAGCCTTCGTCATGGCGTACGGCAGTCTGAAGGAGGCCTATGCCGCCAGCCGGGAGAGCCCCGCCAAGGAGCGAATGCTTCTGGCCTCCTGTTTGGCGGGCATGGCTTTCAACGCGGGCGGACTGGGCATCTCCCATGCCCTGGCCCACGCCCTGGGGGGGAGATTTCACGTGCCCCACGGGCGGCTCAACGCCCTGCTGCTGCCCCGGGTGATCCGCTTCAACGCCGCCCACCCCGCGTCCGGGGAAAAATATGGCCGGCTGGCCAGGCTCTGCGGCCTGGCGGGAAACGCCCGGGCCCTGGCCGGAGCGCTGGAGCGTCTGCGGCTGTCTCTGAAACTGCCGGACAAGCTCACCGCCTGCGGTGTGGACGCGGACGCCTTTACCGCCGCCCTGGACGGAGTGGCGGAGGCCGCCCTTCAGGACGTCTGCGCCCCGTCCAACCCGAGAACGGCCGCGGCGGAGGACCTGAAAGCCCTCTTAAAGGAGCTGGTCTGAGTGGCGGAGCAGCTCTTATCGGTGGGCATTGACATCGGCACATCCACCACACAGTTTGTCATCTCCCGGCTGACTCTGGAGAACCGGGCCAATCCCTTTTCCGTCCCCCGGGTGGACATCGCGGAGCGGGAGGTCCTCTACCGCAGCGGCGTCCACTTCACCCCCCTGAAATCCAATACGGTAATTGATGCGGAGGGGGTGCGCTCCATCGTGGCGGAGGAATACCGGGCGTCGGGCTTCCGTAAAGAGGAGATTGCCACCGGAGCGGTGATCATCACTGGGGAGACCGCCCGGAAAGAGAACGCCCAGGAAGTCCTCACCGCCCTTTCGGAGTTCGCGGGGGACTTTGTGGTGGCCACCGCCGGGCCGGATCTGGAGAGTATTCTGGCCGCCCGGGGCGCCGGAGCGGACGAATACGCCCGGGAACACCATACGGAGGTGCTCAATTTCGATATCGGCGGGGGCACCTCCAATCTGGCCCGGTATTCCCACGGGGAACTGGCGGGCACCGGCTGTCTGGACGTAGGCGGCCGGCTGATCAAGCTGAATCCGGCGGGAGAGATCACCTATGTCTCCCCGGTGGTGGAAACACTGGCGGCCCGCGGAGTGATTCCCGCCCTGCGCACAGGGCAGCGGACCGCGCCGGAGACCTTCGCCCCTCTGCTGGCGGCCCTCACCGGCGCGCTGGAGCAGGCGGCGGGTCTGCGGCCCGGCCGGGAGCTGCTGGAGGCCCTTCTCACCGAGGGGACCCGGTGGGAGCCGCCGGAGACTGTCCCGGTATGCTCCTTTTCCGGCGGGGTGGCCGACTGCATTTACGCCGAGCCTCCGGACTGGCTGACTTACGGGGACATCGGCCCCCTGCTGGGGCGGGCCATCCGGGAGTCCCCGGCCTTCCGCGGAGTCCGGCTCCGCCGGGGGGCCGAGACCATCCGGGCCACGGTGGTGGGGGCCGGAAGCCACGCCACTGAGCTCTCCGGATCCACTATCTATTACCGGGATATCACCTTTCCCCTGAAAAACCTGCCTATACTCAAGCTTACCCAGGCAGAGGAGGCGGATACGGCAGGGCTGGCCGGAGCGGTTCGGGAAAAGCTCCGCTGGTATGACCAGGAGGGCCGCGGGCCTGTAGCCCTGGGTCTGCGGGGAGAGCCCTCACCCAGCTATGCCCGCATCCAGGCCCTGGCCCGGGAGGTGGTTTTGGGGCTGGAGGAGCTGCGGCAGGCGGGACATCCCCTGGTGGTGGCGGTGGAATCCGACCTGGCCAAGGCGCTGGGCCAGGCCATGGCCCCCCTGACGCCGGGGCCCCTTCTGTGCCTGGACAGCGTAGGGGTGGACAACGGGGACTATATCGACATCGGTCCGCCGGCTGCCGGAGGGACGGTTCTGCCGGTGGTCGTCAAGACGCTGGTGTTTCATCAATAGGGGGAAGCACCCCCAGTCTGGCAGGGCGGGCTCTCCCGCCCGCAAAGGAGTGACGCATTTGATACTCAAGACCAAGCTGCTGAATCATGTGTATGAATTTAGTTCGGTGAAGGACGCGCTGGCCAAAGCCAACGAGGAGAAGTCCGGCGACCGTCTGGCGGGCATCGCCGCCGAAAACGCCGAGGAACGGGTGGCGGCCAAGGTGGTTGTGGCCAATCTGACCCTGGCCGACCTGCGCAATCACCCGGCGGTCTCTTATGAAGAGGATGAAGTTACGCGCATTATCCAAGATGATGTCAACGAGAAGATCTATGACTCCGTCAAGAACTGGACGGTGTCCGAGCTGCGGGAGTGGCTGCTGGCGGAGACCACCTCCGGCGCGGATATCCGCCGGGTAAGCCGGGGCCTGACGGCGGAGATGATCGCCGCCGCCGCCAAGATCATGAGCAATCTGGACCTGATCTATGCCGCCCGGAAAATGCGGGTCACTGCTCACTGCAACACCACCATCGGCGTGGAGGGCACTCTGTCCTGCCGCCTTCAGCCCAACCATCCAACCGACGACCCGGACGGCATCATGGCCTCCCTGCTGGAGGGGCTGACCTATGGGGCGGGGGACGCGGTGCTGGGGCTCAACCCCGTGGATGACAGTGTGGAGAGCGTCCGCCGGGTGCTGGACCGCTTCCATGAAATCCGCACCCGCTGGGAGATTCCCACCCAGATCTGCGTGCTGGCCCACGTAACCACTCAGATGGAGGCGGTGCGCCAGGGGGCCCCCTGCGACCTGATCTTCCAGTCCATTGCCGGTTCACAGAAGGGGAACGAGGCCTTTGGCCTGGACGGAAAGCTCCTTGAAGAGGCCCGGCAGCTGGCCCTGCGGGAGGGGAACGCCGCCGGCCCCAACGTCATGTATTTTGAGACCGGACAGGGCTCCGAGCTGTCCTCCGAGGCCCACCACGGCGCGGACCAGGTGGTTATGGAGGCCCGGTGCTACGGCTTTGCCAAGCGGTTCCAGCCCTTCCTGGTGAATACGGTGGTGGGCTTTATCGGCCCTGAGTATCTATACAACTCCAAGCAGGTGATCCGGGCAGGCCTGGAGGACCACTTTATGGGCAAGCTCACCGGCATCCCTATGGGGTGCGACGCCTGTTACACCAACCACATGAAGGCAGACCAGAACGACATTGAGGATTTGGCCGTTCTCCTCACCGCCGCCGGGTGCAACTACTTTATGGGCATACCCCATGGGGACGACGTGATGCTCAACTATCAGACCACCGGCTTCCACGAGACGGCGGCCCTGCGGGAGCTCTTCGGCCTGACGGCCATTGAGCCCTTCCAGCGGTGGCTGGAGAAAATGGGCTTTGTAGAGAATAACAGGCTGACGCCCCTGGCCGGGGACGCGTCCGTCCTGCTGGCATAGGGGGGCAAGCGCATGAACGAACAGGAACTGCGCGCTCTGGTGGAGCGCATGATTGTGGAGCTGGCGGGTCAGGCCCCCACCCCCCAGGTAAAGGGGTCCGACTATCACCCCATGGAGCCGGAGGGCAATACCGGCGGCGGCTGTCTGGAGGATATCTCCCAGACCGACCTGCGGCAGCAGTATCTGGTAAAGGACCCCAGAAACGGCCCCGCCTTTCTGGACCTGAAGCGCCGCACCCCCGCGCGGCTGGGGGTGGGCCGGGCAGGGGCCCGGTACAAAACCGCCACCATGCTGCGGATGCGCTGCGACCACGCGGCAGCGCAGGACTCGGTGTTTTCCCATGTGGCGGAGGAGTTTGTCCGGAAAAACGGCTGGACTTTCTCCCAGACCCTCTGCACCGAAAAGGATGAGTACCTCACCCGGCCGGACCGGGGCCGGCGGTTTGACGAGCAGAACCAGGCCATCATTCAGAAAACCTTTGGCCGGAATCCCCAGGTGGCCCTGGTGGTGGGGGACGGCCTGTCCTCCGCCGCCATTGAAGCCAATGCCTCTGACTGTATGCAGGCCATTCAGAACGGCCTGAAGAGCTACGGCATCCAGACCGGCCCGGTGCTCTTTGTAAAATACTGCCGGGTGGGGGCCTCCGACCACATCGGGGAGCTGACCGGGGCAGAGGTGGTCTGCATGCTGGTGGGCGAGCGCCCCGGCCTGGTGACGGCGGAGTCCATGTCCGCCTACCTGACCTACCGGCCCCACATCGGCATTCCCGAGTCCAAGCGCACGGTGGTGTCCAATATCCACCGGCAGGGCACCACCGCGGTGGAGGCGGGGGCTCATATTGCGGAGCTGGTCAAGACAATGCTGGAGAAAAAGGCCTCCGGCATCGACCTGCACGGAAAGGGGGCGGCGACATGACCGGAGACCTGCTGCCCGCCAATGTGCTGGCCACCCACACCATCGCCAACGTCAGCGAGACTCTGGCGAAAAAGCTCAAGCTGCCCCGGTCCTACCGCTCCATCGGCATCATCACCGCCGACAGCGACGACGTGACCTACTGCGCCCTGGATGAGGCCACCAAAGCCGCCACGGTAGAGGTGGTTTACGGCCGGTCCCTCTACGCCGGGGCCGCCAACGCCAGCACCAGGCTGGCCGGAGAGGTTATCGGCATTCTGGCGGGGCCTGACCCGGCGGAGGTGGAGTCCGGCCTGCGGGCCTGTGTGGAGTTTATGGCCCAGGTGGGCTTCCGCTCCGCCAATTCCGACGACTCGGTTATCTATTTTGCCCATACGGTCTCCCGCACCGGGAGCTATCTGTCCAAAACTGCCGGCGTGCGGGAGGGAGAGGCCCTGGCCTATCTGATCGCCCCGCCCCTGGAGGCGGTGGTGGGGCTGGATGAGGCCATGAAAGCCTCTGACGTGGAGCTCATGACCCTTTTTGAGCCCCCCAGTGAGACCAACTTCGGCGGCGGCCTGCTTACAGGCACCCAGTCCGCCTGCCACGCGGCGGCGGCAGCCTTTGCTCAGGCGGTTCAGGACGCGGCCGCACACCCAAGGGAGGTATAGGGATGCAGCTTGACAAGGATTTACAGTCCATCCAGGAAGTGCGCGGCTTGATTGCCCAGGCCCGGCAAGCCCAGCGGGTGCTGGCGCGTATGAGCCAGGCGGAGCTGGACAAAATAACGGCGGCCATCTCGGTGGCCGCGGCGGAGCACGCCCGGCGGCTGGCGGATATGGCCGTGGAGGAGACCGGCTTCGGCCGGAAGGCGGACAAGGAGCTCAAAAACCGCTTTGCCGCCCTGACCCTCTACGACGCCATCAAGGACGAGCGCACCCACGGCATTCTGGCGGAAAACCGGGAAAAGCGGATTGTGGACATCGGGGTGCCGGTAGGGGTCGTGGCGGGGCTGGTGCCCTCCACCAACCCCACCTCCACTGTGATTTATAAAGCCATGATCTGTATGAAGGCCGGCAATCCCATCATCTTCTCTCCCCACCCCAGCGCGGTCAGCTGCATCACCGAGACGGTGAACGTGGTCCGCCGGGCGGCGGAGAGCGCCGGGGCCCCGGCGGGGGCCGTCTCCTGCATCACCACCCCCACGCTGGAGGCGACTCAGGCCCTGATGAAGCACGAGCATACCCGGCTGATTCTGGCCACCGGGGGGAGCGCCATGGTTCGGTCGGCCTACTCCTCCGGAACGCCGGCCATCGGCGTGGGGGCGGGCAACGGCCCGGCCTATATCCACCGCACCGCCGATGTGAACCGGGCTGTCCGGCGCATCCTGGACTCTAAAACCTTTGACAACGGTACGGTCTGCGCCAGCGAGCAGTCTATCATTGTCACCCGGGAGCTGGAAGGGGCCGTCACCGCCGCGCTGAAGGCCCAGGGCGCCTATCTGCTGGACCGGGAGGAGACGGAGAAGCTCTCCCGCTTCATTCTGCGGCCCAACGGCACCATGAACCCGGCCATTGTGGGCAAGTCCGTGGAGACGGTGGCGAAACTGGCGGGGCTGGAGCGGGTGCCTCCCTCTGCCCGGGTGCTGGTGGCCAGGGAGACCGGCGTAGGCCGGGGACATCCCTACTCCAGCGAGAAGCTGGGGCTGATTCTGGCCTATTATGTGGAGGAGGACGAGGAGGCGGTGCTCCGCCGGTGCGTGGAGATTCTGGAATGGGAGGGCGCGGGCCACACCTTTGCCATCCACGCCGAGGACGAGGGCGTGGTCCGGCGGTTTGCCCAGGAGGTCCCCGCAAGCCGGGTGCTGGTAAACACCGCCGCCTCCCTGGGCGGCATCGGGGCCACCACCTGCCTCTTCCCCGCCCTGACTCTGGGGTGCGGGGCGGTGGGCGGCTCTTCCAGCTCCAACAACATCGGGCCCCTGGACCTGATCAACATCAAGCGGGCAGCCTGGGGTGTGCGGGAGCTGGAGGACCTCCGGCAGGGGGCCTCCGCCGTGCCCGGCCAGCTGTGCGGCGCCGAGGCGGTCCCCGGCCTGGAGCAGCTGGTTGAGCAGCTGCTGAGGAGGCTGCGGGTATGAGCGAAGTCAACGCTGACGGGGTGCTGCTGAATCCCCAGGAGGCCATTCTCCAGGAGGTCCAGGCCCTGTCCAACTCCCTGATGGCGGAGGCCCCCCAGGGGATGGAGGACGACCAGGCCCATCCGGTTTTCCCCACCCATCATGAGGCGGGCGGCACCGTGGGCGGCGCACCCCATCTTCCGCCGGAGACCGCCGCCTCCGCCGGAGCGCACAGGGGGGCGGGCAGCGGCAGCTACGCGGCCGCTCACCCGGAAGAGGCCAAAGGAAAAAAGACGGCGAAAGCCGCCGGAAATACGGGAAAGAAGCGCGGCCGCAGCGGTGTACCGGCGGCGGAGGCTGCCGCTCCGGCGGTACCGGAGCGCCCCTCCGCAAGGAGGGCCACAAAGGAAAGGAGCAAGCAAATGGCAAATACAAATGCGCTGGGTATGGTAGAGACCAAGGGACTGGTGGGGGCTATTGAAGCCGCCGACGCCATGGTTAAGTCCGCCAATGTACAGCTGGTGGGCAAGGAGCAGGTGGGCGGCGGCCTGGTGACGGTCATGGTCCGGGGAGACGTTGGGGCGGTGAAGGCCGCCACCGACGCGGGAGCCGCCGCCGCCGAGAAGGTGGGCGAGCTCATCTCGGTCCATGTAATCCCCCGTCCCCACGCGGAGGTGGACCAGATTCTCCCCCACGCCAAGGATGAGTACAACGGGTAATGGCGCTGCTCAGTGAGGAGGATGTGCGCCGCATGTCCGACAACGGAACCCGGGGACCGGTGGTGGTCCGCCGGGACCAGGTGCTCACACCCGGGGCCAGGGACTACCTCCGGGACCATCAGGTGGAAGTGGTCTATCCCCAGGGAAAGGCCCGGGAGGGGGAGGCGGCCCATGGCCGGCCGTCTCCCCGCTATCAGACCCTCTTTGGCGCAGTTCTGACGGAGAAGCCGGAGCACATGACCCATCTGCGGGGGAATACGCTGGTCTTTAAGGACCACCCCCGCATCGCCTTCCGGGGGCAGATCGACGCCCTGGAGGGGGAGCTTCTGCTGGCACAGCAGGCGGCGGAGGGGGAGGGCCTGCACACCCTGACAGAGGAACTGGAGGAGGTGCTGGGCTTTGTCCGGCGGTTCATCCGCTTTGACGTGCTGGAGGAGCCGGTGGGGGAGCTCCGCCTGTGCGGATACGGCCCCGAGGAGCTGCGGGAGTACTCCCACTATCCGGAGCGGCATTTTGGGCAGGGCCATTTTCTTCCCCGGTACACCGACGGTCCGGCGCTGCTGGCCCTGAATCAGGCGCGCACCGCCGTCCGCCGGACTGAGTTGGCGGCCTATGACGCCTTCCGGGGGCCGGAAGGGGCCGTCACCCGGCCGGATATCCTCCAGGGGCTGAACCGGCTGTCCTCCCTGCTGTGGATTATGATGATTAAACGAAAGGCGGGGCGCTATGAACGCAGTGAGCACAACGAGCCTGGACCGGCTGGCGGAGGCGCTGCTGGCCCGGCTCACCGTGGAAATTGAGGCCAGCGGGCGGCACGTCCACCTGTCCCAGGGGGATATGGAGACCCTGTTCGGCGCGGGCTACCGGCTCAACCGGGTCAAGGACCTGTCCCAGCCGGGTCAGTTTGTCTGCGCCGAGCGGGTGACTCTGGAGGGCCCCAAGGGGCGGCTGGACAACGTGGTCATTCTGGGGCCTGTCCGTTCGGAGAGCCAGGTGGAGATCTCCCTCACCGACGCGGTGGCTCTGGGGGTGACGCCTCCGGTGCGCCTGTCCGGAGATATTCAAAGCACCCCCGGGTTGACCATCCGGCACGGGGAGCGGGTTCTGCGCCTGGACCGCGGCCTTATCGCCGCCAAACGGCATATCCACCTGACCCCGGAGGACGCCGGGCGCTTCGGCGTACAAAACGGGCAGGAGGTCCGCCTGCGCTGCTTTACGGGCCGTCCGCTGGTTTTTGAGGGGGTGGAGGTGCGGGTGTCCCCCAAGTTTGCCGCGGCGGTACACATCGACTACGATGAGGCCAATGCCTGCGGCTTCCGAAAGGGCGACCGGGGACTGATTCTGGTATGACCCTGGAGCGGCGGGGGGACGCGCTGGTGATTACGCGGCTGCCTCTTCAGGACATGGCCCTGCTCTCCCTGGCCATTCCCCTGAGCCCCGAGGGGGAGCAGGTTCTGGCCGCTCTGCTGCGGGGGGAGCGGGTCTTTGTTCTGGCCGGCGGCCTGGAGTACCGGCAGTACCGCCGCACCGCCCCCCGGGGAATCTACCAGAAATTTACCGCCATGGAGCGCCGCCTGCGTGAAATGGGCATCGGCCGCAGGCGTTCCTGAGCGCCTGGTTAGAATCTCCGGACGGTGCGCTTGGAGCGCTTGAACAGGCGCTCAAAAAAATGCGGGCAAAAAGGACTTCATGCCCTTTTCCCTCAGAACATGGGCGGGAAGCCCCTGAACGGTCCCCGGTTCAGCTTATATTTGATTAATGTCATATAGGAATGAGGAGATCGACCATGTCCGTCAATGAGCTCATTGTATATCTGATGGTGGTCCTGATGGCCGTAGGCGCGGTGGACCGCATCATCGGCAACCGCCTGGGCCTGGGGGCGCAATTTGAGGAGGGCATTACAGCCATGGGCGCTCTGGCGCTGTCTATGGTAGGCATCATCTGCCTGGCTCCGGTGCTCTCCCGGCTGCTGAGCCCGGTGGTGGTGCCCGTATACCGCTTTTTGGGCGCGGACCCGGCCATGTTTGCCGGAACCATCCTGGCCAACGACATGGGCGGCGCGCCTTTGGCCCAGGAGCTGGCTCAGACCCCGGAGGCGGGGCAGTTCGGGGGCCTTATCGTGGGGTCCATGCTGGGGGCTACCATTGTGTTTACCATTCCGGTGGGCCTGGGCATTATCCGGGAGGAGGACCGGCCCTACCTGGCCTCCGGCGTGCTGGCCGGCGTGGTTACGGTACCGGTGGGCAGCTTTGTGGGCGGCCTGCTGGCGGGGTTCCCCGTGTTGATGGTGCTGCGCAATCTGATCCCCATTGTGCTCATCGCCGTCCTGATCGCCCTGGGGCTGTGGAAGATTCCCAACGGCATGGTAAAGGGCTTTCAGGTTTTTGGGAAAGTGGTGGTTACGGTCATTACCATCGGCCTGGCGGCGGCCATCATTCAAAAGCTCACCCCCCTGACGCTGATTCCGGATATGAAGCCCATTGAGGACGGCATCGCCGTTGTGGGGGACATCGCCATTGTGCTGGCGGGGGCCTTCCCGCTGGTCCATGTCATCACCAAGGTTTTTAAAAAGCCGCTGCTGGCCCTGGGCCATGTGCTGGGCATGAACGACGTGGCGGCGGCGGGACTGGTGGCAACCCTGGCCAACGATATCCCCATGTTCCAGATGCTCCATGATATGGACAGGCGGGGAAAGGTGGTCAACGTGGCCTTTGCGGTGTCCGCGGCCTTTGTGTTTGGAGACCATCTGGGATTCACCGCCGGGTTTGACGCGGATATGATTCTCCCCATGATTGTGGGCAAGCTGGTGGGCGGCATCGGGGGAATCCTGGTTGCGATGCTCCTCACCCGAGGAGAAAGGGAGGCGGCCCATGGATAGGCAGGCGCTGGAACAGCTCATCCGGCAGATGCTGCTGGAGCAGCTGGGCGGTGAGAGCGTCCACGGTGTGCGGGCGGCGCGGGTTCCGGAGCTGAGGGTATCGGAGGAACACCGCATGAATACCGGAAGGGACGGAGACCGGGTCTATACGCGGGACCTGTTCACCCTTCAGGAGAGTCCGCGGCTGGGGGCGGGAATCATGGAGATGACCGACACCACCTTCCCCTGGACCCTGAACTACGATGAAATGGACTACGTGGTCAGCGGGCGGCTGAGCATTCTCATTGATGGGGAGACCATCTCCGCCGGGCCGGGGGAGCTTATCTATATCCCCAAGGGCAGCAGCATTCAGTTTTCCGTGGAGGGCCACGCCAGGTTTTTGTACTTCGTCTACCCGGCGGACTGGCAGAGCACTGCCGGCTGAACATGAACCTCAGGCGGACCCGTTTGGGTCCGCCTGAGCTTGTCGAAAAAGGCCGGAGGCCTTTTTCGACAAGAGGGATGCGGCCTGCCGTGCGCACCCTTTGGGCACACTTGCAGGCCGAGAAGGATCATTTTCGAGGCGCATGTCCCCGAAAATGATCAATTTTGACTTTATTTTGCCGCCCTCGGGCGGCAAAACTCTGCGAGGCTTTTCCGTGGGGGAAGTTTTCCGACAAACTAAGGCGGACCCGTTTGGGTCCGCCTTTCGCTGTTATTCTGCGGGAGCCGCTGTGGGAGCGGGGCTCTGGCCGGCAGGCGTCCCGGTTTCACCGGGCGTCCCGCTGTCCTGAGCGGCACGGTCAGCTTCCCTGGCCTCATTCAGTGCGGTCAGCTTATCGTAAAAGGCCTTGGGGTCCAAATCCGCGTAGGCCTGGGTGGTAACAACCTCCGCCGCGTCCACCCACTGCTGGTTGAGCTCCATCATCAGTGTGTTGAGCTGGTAGGGCCGCACCATCTCCCGGAGCTCCTGACGCTCCTCCGGAGAGATCTCCAGGCGCTGAATGATATGGTAGCCGTAAACGGTCTCAATGGGTTCGCTGAACCCGCCGGGCGACAGGGCCAGGGCGCCCGCCTCAAACTCAGAGACCATCTGGCCGCCGTAGGCAAGGTAGCCGTCGGGGGCGGCCAGGTTGCCATCGGCATCCCGGCTGTCCTCGCTGCGTTCGTTCATAATCCGGTCAAACTCGGCATAGGGGTCCTCTGCGCCGCGGATCTGGGCCAGCAGGGTGTCCGCCTCTTCTTTAAGGGCGGCCTTCTCCTCGTCAGTGGGGCCTGTACTGCCGTCCTCCCCCTGGGCGGCGCTATCTCCACTCTTGGGGAAGGCCAGCAGAATGTGTTTGACCTTATAGCACCCGGTAAGTTCATCGGCCAGTCGGTCCAGCTCCTCATCGCTGACGGACAAGTCCCCCCGCTCCGCCAGGGCCTGCTCCAGGTTCTGGGCTAGGAAAGACACGTTGTTCAGGCGCAGAAAGGCGTCCTTCGTGATGCACTGGGCATCCAGCCAGTCCTGGAGGCTCATGCCGTTATAATAGGCGGAAATCTGCTGCTCCAGCTGGTCCAGCTGGGACTGGTTGCTGGCCTCGTCCTCCTCCGAGAGGGTGACGCCCTCGGCGGCGGCGTGGTTGCTCACCACAGTATAGAGCTTGCTGGTCTCCAGCGCCTGGGTTTTCAGGTATTCGGCAGTGGGTACGCCCTCAATCTCTTCCGGCCAGCCGTCCTCTCCGTCCAGGCGGCCGCTGTCCCGGGCCTCGCCGATGCTGTTAAGCAGCCAAAACAGATACTCGTCGGCGATAACGTCCGTACCGTCTACGGTGAAGAGCACAGTGTCCCGGGAGATCCCCGCGGTCTGATACGCCACGTCGTCCGGGGCCGGGGTGGGCTGGGGCTGAGCCGTCCCGTCGCACCCGGCCAGCAGACTCGCCAGCAGCGCGGCGGCGGCTCCGAAGCATAACAGTTTTTTCCCGTTCATTGGTCGTCATATCCTCCTTATTCGTCAAAAAAAGACCGGAACGCCCCTGAGAAGGGGAGGTTCCGGGTAAGAGTATACCTCTTTTTCCGGCCGGCGGCAAGGAAAAGCCCGCTCTTTTACCGAAAATTCATAATTGCCGTCTGGGGATGCCGTCAGACTCTTGACACCCCGGGGCTAAATAGGATAAGATCAATGCTGCAATTTAAACACATTGTGAGGCATGGTCATGGCTAAAAGCACACCCCCAAAAAATTACGGAAACGACTCCATCTCCGCGCTGAAAGGGGCCGACCGGGTGCGTAAGCGGCCCGGGGTTATTTTCGGCTCCGACGGGCTGGACGGATGCGAGCACGCGGTCTTTGAAATCCTGTCCAACGCCATTGACGAGGCGCGGGAGGGGCACGGCGGGCTGATCATCGTCACCCGGTATAAGGACCAGTCCGTAGAGGTGGAGGACTTCGGGCGGGGCTGTCCGGTGGACTGGAACGAGGCGGAGCAGAAATTCAACTGGGAGCTGGTTTTCTGCGAGCTTTATGCCGGCGGCAAGTACGGCAGCGGCGAAGGAGACAACTACGAATACGCCCTGGGGCTCAACGGCCTGGGCTCCTGCGCCACCCAGTACGCCTCCGCGTATTTCGACGCGGTGATCCACCGGGACGGCTGGGAGTATACCCTCCATTTTGAAAAAGGTCAAAATATCGGCGGACTTTCCAAAACCCCTTGGAACGGGAAAAAGACCGGCTCCAGATTCCGCTGGCTCCCCGACCTGGAGGTTTTTACCGACATCCAAATCCCCGTTGACTACTATCTGGACGTGATGAAGCGTCAGGCGGTGGTCAACGCCGGCGTTACCTTCCGCTTCCGCAATCAGGTGGGCGGCGCCTTTGAAACCACCGATTTCCGGTATGAAAACGGAATCGCCGACTATGTGGCGGAGCTGGCCGGAGAGAATCCCCTGACCGCTCCCGTTTTCTGGCAGGCCGAGCGCCGGGGCAGAGACCGGGCCGATAAGCCGGAATACAAGGTGAAGCTGGGCATCTCTTTCTGCTTCTCCAACACGGTACAGCGGGTGGAGCACTATCACAACTCTTCCTGGCTGGAGCACGGCGGCTCCCCGGAGAAGGCAATGAAAAGCGCCTTTATTTCCGCCATTGACGGATACCTCAAGGCCCAGGGCAAGTATCAGAAGAACGAGAGCAAGCTCACCTGGACCGATGTGGAGGACTGCCTGATTCTGGTCAGCAGCAATTTCTCCACCCAGACCAGCTATGAGAACCAGACCAAAAAGGCGATCAACAATAAATTCGTGCAGGAGGCCATGGCGGAGTTTCTCCGGGCCCAGCTGGAGGTCTACTTCATCGAAAACCCCGCGGACGCCGCCAAAATCGCCGACCAGGTGCTCATCAACAAGCGCAGCCGGGAAAACGCGGAGCGGGCCCGGCTGAACGTCAAAAAAAAGCTCACCGGCAGTGTGGACATCTCCAACCGGGTCCAGAAGTTTGTGGACTGCCGGACCCGCGACACCACCCGCCGGGAGCTCTATATTGTGGAGGGCGACTCCGCTCTGGGCAGCGTAAAGCTCTCCCGGGACGCGGAATTTCAGGGAATCATGCCCGTGCGCGGCAAAATTCTCAACTGTCTGAAGGCGGACTACGCCCGCATTTTCAAGAGTGAAATCATCACCGACCTGCTGAAGGTGCTGGGCTGCGGCGTGGAGGTCCAGGACCGTCACGCCAAGGACCTGGCCGCCTTTGACCTGGGCAGTCTGCGGTGGAGCAAGGTGGTCATCTGCACCGATGCCGACGAGGACGGGTTTCAGATCCGCACGCTGATTCTGGCGATGCTCTACCGGCTTACCCCCACGCTGATTCAGCGGGGCTATGTCTACATCGCCGAGTCTCCCTTGTACGAGATTTCCTGCAAGGAAAAGACCTGGTTTGCCTATTCGGACAAGGAAAAAAATGATATCCTCACCAGGGAGCTGGCCGGGAAAAAATGTACGGTCAACCGCTCCAAGGGGTTGGGTGAGAACGACCCGGAGATGATGTGGCTGACCACCATGAATCCGGAGACGAGACGGATGGTTAAGGTCATGCCCGAGGATGTGGAGCGCACCGCCATGGTTTTTGACCTGCTGCTTGGAGACAACCTTCAGGGCCGCAAGGACCACATCGCCAGCGAGGGGTACAAATACCTGGAGCTGGCGGATATCTCTTAGCACCTGCATTCGCAGGTCCAAACGCACCGCAAAAAGCCGGAACCAGCAGGGGCCCGCGCCAACCGGCGCGGGCCCTCAATTCCGTCTGTCTCTTCGCTTGTTTCTGTCCGCAGGCCGTAAAAAACCGTCAGCCAATCAGCGCCCTGACGACCTGCGCCACTCTGGAGCAGGCCCCTGCCTGCGCGTCGAGCCCTGAAAAAGCGGAGGCCATGTCGCACCCCAGCTGCCCGCGGCAGTCCACCATAAGATTTCCCTTCCACTTTTTCAGCAGAAGCTCCCACTGGTCCAGCATGTTCAGCGGGTCACAGGGCCATTCGATCAGTTTTCTGAGCGCTTCGGACATGTGGCTGTGACTGCTCTCAGACAAGACGGGCTCCGTTATAAGCTGAACGAATTTCCCGTCTACCATCTTTGCCGGAATCGGTATCAGCTGTAAATCCGTCCGGGTGTATGTAAAGTCGCTCTCGCTGATCGCCCCGGCGTCCTTCAATTCCTCCAGCAGAGCCAGCCAATCCTCCTCTTCAACCTTGTCCCCGGAATTTTTCAGCAGATTCAGGGTGTCTTTTGCGCGCTCAGAGAGAGAATCCAGGATTTCCTGTCTGTCAGAAACGGCAGATTGCAGTTCCTGCTGCAATGCCGCAGAAAATTCCTCCGTTTTCCCCGCCGTCCCCTGGGCCTGATAGGTCAGGCCTATCCGGTCCAGCACATAGTCGCTGCTGACTTTCATGCTCATGTTGTCGCTACTCCTTTCCCGTTGTCTGAAACGAACTGTCTGTAGTATAGCATACGCAGCGGCTCTTTTCAACATCCGCCGGGTGTTTTCCCCTCCCCGCGCGCGCCGGGCTGTGGAGCGATTTCAGGCATTATCTGAAACGTAAACTTTAACATTTCTTTAGCTTTGCTTTAGCGGCGGTTATGGGCCACGGTTTATAATAGCCCCACAATCCAACAGAAAGGCTGATGCCAAATGGCAGAGAACGTATTAGAGCTGCACGGCCTGACCAAACGCTATGGGGGCAATGTGGCCGTGGACCAGGCCGACCTGAGCATCGGGCGGGGAGAGATCTACGGGCTGGTGGGGCTGAACGGGGCGGGCAAGACCACGATTATCCGCATGGTTACGGCCCAGACCATCCCCACCGCAGGAGAAATTATCCTGTTTGGCGCCACCGGAGAGCGGGCGCTGAGCCGGATGCGGGCCCGCACCGGGGTAATGGTGGAGACGCCCAGCTTTTACCCCTATCTCAGCGCCCTGGACAATCTGGAGTACTACCGCCTCCAGCGGGGGATTCCCGGGCGGCACGTGGCGGAGGAGGCTTTGGAGGCCGTGGGGCTGTCCGGCGCCGGGAAGAAAAAGTTCAAGCACTTTTCCCTGGGCATGAAGCAGCGGCTGGGCCTGGCGCTGGCCCTGATGAACCGGCCGGACCTGCTGCTGCTGGATGAGCCGATCAACGGCCTGGACCCGGAGGGCATTGTGGAGTTCCGCAACATTCTCCTGGACTTGAGCCGTCAGCGGCAGACCACCATTCTCATCTCCAGCCACATTCTACCGGAGCTGAGCAATCTGGCCACCTGCTACGGCTTCATCGACAAGGGCGTTATGCTGGAGCAGATTTCAGCCAAAGCTCTGCGGGAGAAATGCCGGGCTTGCCTGGAGCTTCAGGTGAACGACCCCTCCAGGGCCGCCCTGGTGCTGGAGCAGAAGCTGGGGACGCTGGACTATGAGGTACTTCCCGGCAATGTTCTCCGGCTCTACGGCTGCCTGGACCGGCCGGAGCAGGTCACGCAGGCCCTGGTCGGCGGCGGAGTCTCCCTGCTGGCGGCGGAAAACAAGGGGGCTGATTTGGAAAACTATTTCCTGTCTATGATCGGAGGTGTCCGCCATGCGTAACTATCTCACAGCCGAGTGTTCCAAAGCGTTTCGACGGTTCTATTTCCATATGGCCCTGGCGGTCACGCTGCTGGGCGTTGCGGCGCTGGTATTCAGCTTCTGGCTCAGCTTCCACTGGGGCAACATTGGCATGACCTTCCAGTCTACCGCCCAGATGGTGGCGCTGATCCTCAGCGTAGGCCTCTACGCCACCCTTATCACCGGAGACATCGTGTTTTCCGACCAGTACAAAAATAACACCCTGAAAAATGAGGTCTCTTACGGTGTGCCCCGGGCGCGCATCTACCTGGGCAAGCTGCTGGTGGCCACGCTGGTGGCGGTTGCAGCCTGTGTGGTCCTGCTGGGAGTCTACGTGGGCCTGTGCTGGATGCTTTTTCCCCACGGGGAGGAGGACGGCCTGGTCTGGCAGATCCTGGGGTACTGCCTGGCGGGAGCGTTCCCCCTGTGGCTGGGCGCGCAGGGGCTGGTGATGGCCTGCTATTTCCTCATCAACAGCAACACCGCCGCCGCCTTTACCTCTGTCGGAATTATGGCGGTGGTACCCACGGTGTTCCAGGTTCTGGGATTGGTGGTTCATCCGGTATTTGAGGTGATCCGGCAGTTTACACTCCCGTTCATGGTAGAAAACCTGAGGAACACTCTCTTTGACTGGGGCTATGTGGGGCTGTGCTGGGTTGTGGGCCTGGCCTGGCTGACGGTCAGCACCCTTGTGGGGCTGGCAGCGTTTCAAAAGAAGGAGATCCGGTAATGAGGCGGCGGGTCAAGAAAATAAAAAAATCCAGGTTTGGAGGGGTGCTCCCGGCGGCGGCCGTGCTGCTGGGGCTGGCTGTGCTGGCGGGGCTGCTGCGCAGGCGCCGCCGGTGACGGGACAGGAGGGAGACCGTGCTCAACTATATCAAGGCGGAGCTGTGGAAGGTCTCCCGGCGGGGGAACTTCTATCTGGTAATGGGAATCCTGCTCTTTCTGACCCACCTGTTTGGGTTCATATACAGCGGGAGCAGCTTTCCGGCCCTGGCCGCCGGGGTGTGCGATACCATGATAACGGGGTTTGTGGCGGTGCCGGCGCTGACCCAGCTGGTGGACAGCGGATTTGGAGAGACCCTGCGCAACGAGGTATCCTTCGGCCTGCGGCGGGAGGAGATCTATCTGGGCAAGCTGTTCAGCGGCATTCTGCTGGGTCTGGCCCTGTGCGCCGTGCTGGTGGGCGGGGTGCTTGTCAGCGGCTGGCTGTTCCTCCCCCACGGCGGCATCCGGGAGGAGCTGACGGCTCTGGTGATTCTGGGGTTCTGCCTGACGGCGGCCCTGCCGGTGTGGTGCGGCATGCTGGGCCTTTGCCATATGCTGGCCACCGTCATCCGCAGCCAGTCCGTCTGGATCACCCTGTATTTCACCGGCTTCTTTTTTGGACAGTCTGTTGTCGCCGGCGTTCTGCTGCTTCTGACCGGCGGGCGGGTTGACCTGAGTACCCCGGGCGCCGCGCAGAGCGTGCTCATGCCCTGGACCCTGCTGCTGTCCGACCATCTGAGCGGGCAGATGACCCCGCGGTTTCTGGGGCTGTGCTGGATGGTGGGGACCGGCTGGCTGGCGGTCACTTCGGCGGCGGGCCTGCTGGCCCTGCGGCGGCGGGATATCCGTTAGCTCCGCGCTCCCGCCCGCGGGGAGGGCCGCTGAGAGGTCTTCCGGAAAACAAGATTGATGCGGCCGGAGCGCGTCCGTAGGGGACGCGCTTTCGGCCTGTGGGGAGGAATGTGTCATGGCGGTTCTGCTGTGCGGTTTGCTGGTTCCCCTGTGCCTGTGGCTGGCTGCCTGGAGCTGGAGCCAGCGGCGGGCCCTGAAATCGGCGGCCAGACAGCTGCGGGAGCTGGAGCTGACGGGCTCCAACGTCCGGGTGCGCCTGCGCACCCCCAACGCCCCGGCGGAGGAGCTGCTGGACGCGGTGAACGTCCTGCTGGAGCTGCGCCAGGCGGAGCAGGCCGCCGGTCTGGAGCGGGAGCGGACCCTGCGGCGGCAGATTGCCAACGTCTCCCACGACCTGCGCACCCCTCTGACCTCCATTCTGGGCTATATCCAGCTGCTGGAGGACGAGAACCTGGGAGCCGAGGAGCGCCGGGAATACCTCGGTGTGGTCAAGGGGCGGGCCAAAGCGCTCCAGAGCCTGATTACCAGCTTCTACGACCTGTCCCGGCTGGAGGGCGGCGAGTACCCCATCCAGCGGGAGCGGGTGGACCTGTACGCCAGTCTCTCCGGTCTGCTGGTATCCTTTTACAACGACTTTACCGACGCGGGCTTTGATGTGGCGGTGGACCTTCAGGAGGGACTTCCCCCGGTGCTGGCCGACCCCGCGGGGGTTCTGCGGGTGTTTACCAACCTGATCCGCAACGCCCTGGACCACGGTGAGGGTAAAATGGAGGTGCGCCTCTTTTTAGAAGACGGGCAGGTGGTGAGCCTCTTCCGCAACGGCGCGGGGGAGCTCTCCCCGGAGGACCTGCCACATGTATTCGACCGGTTTTTTACCGCCGACAAAATGCGTACCGGCCGCAACACCGGGCTGGGCCTGGCCATTGTGAAGGCGCTGGCCGGACAGATGGGGTGCGCAGTGGGGGCCGAGCTGGAAAACGGCATGTTCGCGGTGCGGATTGTCTGGAAAACAGGGGCGTTTCCCGCCGCCCGCGGACAGGCCGTATAGAAATAAGACAAAGAACGGGGCCGTTCCGTCCGGGAATTGAGCAAGGTTGGCCGTTGAATCAGACGGCGGCACTGTGGTACAATAGCGAACGAAGAACAGAAACAGGAAGGGGAATGGACGCCGTGTATCTCTCTGATTATCACTTCCACACCCGCTGCTCCGCCGATTCTACCGCGACCCTGGCGCAGCAGGCGAAGGCGGCGATGGCGGCGGGCGTGCGGGAGCTCTGCGTTACCGACCACTGGAACCTGCTGGACCAGCAGGGAAACCGCCTGCCTACCGTCTACGACTGGAGCCGCCCGCTGGAGCAGTGGAAGCGCCTGCGGAACCGCTGGGCGGGGAAAATCGAGCTGCGCCTGGGGGTGGAGGTGGGCAACGGCGTGCTGGACCCCGCCGCCGTTGACGCCTCCCTGGAGCTGCCGGAGCTGGACTTTGTCATCGGCTCCCTCCACAGCCAGAGCGCCGCCGCCGGCGGCCGGGGCATTTTCACGGTAGCCCGAGGCTGCACCCGCCGGGAGGAGGGCGCGGCCCTTATGGAGGATTATATGGACATGCTAGAGGAGCTGGTCCGGACCGGTGGCTACGATGTGCTGGGCCATGTGATCTACCCCCTGCGTTACCTGCCCAAGGAATTTGCCTTAGACCTGCGCCCCTGGTGGGACCGGCTGGCAGAAATTTTCCGGACGGTCATCGCTCAGGGGAAGGGCATCGAGTGCAACACCAGTGCCGGATCCACTGTGGAGCAGTGGCGGGATGTGCTGGCGCTCTACCGGGACCTGGGCGGCGAGGTTCTCACCCTGGGCTCTGACGCCCACCGCCCCGACCACATGGCGGCGGCCTTCCCCCAGGCGGTGGAACTGATCCGCTCTTTGGGCTTCCGCTATCTCTGTGTCTACCGCCAGAGGACGCCCCTCTTTTACGCACTCTGATTCTGCCTGAATATGGACCAGACTGTCGAAAAAGGCCAAAGGCCTTTTTCGACAAGCTAACCAGGTCCCGGGCGCGCCCCAGGGAGCGCCCCGGGCCCGGGTATTGTTTTTTAGATTCCCAGTGGAACAAAACACGGACAAAAAGTTTGAATG
>CANDFO010000040.1 GCA_947384055.1 uncultured Flavonifractor sp. | reverse complement strand
TCTTCACGGCGGTGGTCTGCTGGCCCTGGGCGTCGGTGCCGGCGCCGGGCTCGGTCAGGCCGAACGCGCCCAGCCATTCGCCGGTGCACAGCTTGGGGAGGTACTTCTTCTTCTGCTCCTCAGTGCCGTTCTCAAAGATGGGGGCGGCGCACAGAGAGGTGTGGGCGGAGATGATGACGCCGGTGGTGGCACAGACCTTGCTCATCTCCTCGACGGCCATGACGTAGGACAGAACGTCCGCGCCGGCTCCGCCGTACTCCTTGGGGAAATAGATGCCCAGCATACCCAGCTTGCCCAGCTTCTTGACGTTCTCCTCGGGGAATGCCTCGTTCTCGTCAACATACTCGGCCATGGGCTTGACCTCGTTCTCGGCGAACTCGCGGTACATCTTGCGGAGCATTTCTTGCTCCTTGGACAGGTGCAGATCCATTTGTTGCCTTCCTCCTAGATATGTATTTCAGAAACAGGCGGGCGGGAGACCGGGTAGGGCGCTCCCGCCCGTCATGCTGTCCAACAGGGTCGGTTCTTATTTCTTGGAATAGTCGAAGAAGCCTGCGCCGGTCTTGCGGCCCAGCTTGCCGGCGCGGACCATCTTGCGCAGCAGCAGGGAGGCGCGGTACTTGGGGTCGTGGGTCTCGCTGTACAGGGTGTCCATAATGGCCAGGCACACGTCCAGGCCGATCAGGTCGCCCAGGGCCAGGGGGCCCATGGGGTGGTTGGCGCCCAGCTTCATGGCGGTATCGATGCCCTCGGCGCTAGCAACGCCGGTGTAGAGCAGGTCGGCGGCCTCGTTGATCATGGGAATCAGAATCTTGTTGACCACAAAACCGGGGGCCTCGTTGACCTCCACGGGCTCCTTGCCGATCTCCACGGACAGGTCGCGGATGGTATTGTAGGTCTCGTCGGAGGTGTTGGCGCCCCGGATAACCTCCACCAGCTTCATGACGGTGGCGGGGTTAAAGAAGTGCATCCCGATGAACTTGTCGGGGCGCTTGGTGGCCGCGGCAATGGCGGTGATGGAGATGGAAGAGGTGTTGGAGGCCAGAATGGTCTCGGGCTTGCAGATCTTGTCCAGGTCGGCAAAGATGCTCTTCTTGATGTCCAGGTTCTCAATGGCGGCTTCCACCACCAGGTCGGCGTCGGCAGCGGCGTTCAGGTCGGTGGTAAACGTGATCTTACCCAGCAGGGCGGCCTTGGCAGCCTCGTCCATCTTGCCCTTGGCCACCAGCTTGTCCAGGCCCTTGTTCAGGCGGGCTTTGGAAGCGTCCAGAATCTCGTCCTTGATATCGCGGACCACAACGTCCATGCCCTTTTTGGCAAAGACCTGCGCGATGTCCAGGCCCATGGTGCCGCCGCCGATAACTACAATCTTGTTCATGATGACATACCCCTTTTCAGAATTTTTTATGGGATCTTCCTGTGGAATGATGTGCGCAAACTGCCTGAGGATCATATTCCAGACCTGACCGTCCGGATTGGCAATAACGGGCGGCATATGTATCAGCGGTTCTTGAAGTTCTTTTCCTTGCGCTTCTCCAGGAACGCGCCCATGCCCTCGTCCTTGTCCTCGGTGCCGCAGGTGACGCCGAAGGCCTCGGCCTCAAACGCGGAACCGGTGTAAATGTCGGTCTGCATGCCCTTGCGAATGCAACGCTTGGACTCGCACACGGCAATCTGAGCGTTGGCGCAGATGGCCTCGGCCATCTCCAGAGCCTTGGGCATCAGCTCCTCAGGGGGATAGACCTCGCTGACCAGGCCGATGGCCTTGGCCTCGGCCGCGCCGATGACCTTGGCGGTGAGAATCAGTTCCATGGCCTTGGAGATGCCTACGATGCGGGGCAGACGCTGGGTGCCGCCGAAGCCGGGGGTAATGCCCAAGCCTACCTCAGGCTGGCCGAATTTGGCCTTCTCGCTGGCCAGACGGATGTCGCAGGCCATGCTCAGCTCACAGCCGCCGCCCAGGGCAAAGCCGTTGATAGCCGCGATGACGGGCTTGCTCATATTCTCCAGCTTCAGGAATACCTCGCCGCCGTGAACGCCGAATTTCTTGCCGTCGATGGAGGAAAACTCCTTCATCTCCCCGATGTCGGCCCCGGCCACAAAGGAGCGGCCCGCGCCGGTGAGGACTACCACATAGATCTCTCCGTCGTTCTCCGCCTGGTCAATGGCGGCGTTCAGGTCGGTGAGGACCTGGGAGTTCAGGGCGTTGAGGGCCTCCTGACGGTCGATGGTCATGATACCCACATGACCCTGTTTTTCCAGCGTTACAAATGCCATGATGACTGCCTCCTTGTTTTTAATAAAGGATCATTGATGCAAAGCTGAAACCACCAGTTTGTTATATTTTTAACATTGACTGGCCGGAAGAAGCGCCGCCGGACACACAGGCGCCCCCGCAGGGGACCCGCAGTCTCCGCCCACAGCTCCGCGGGCCGCAACGTTCAGTATGAGTATACCTCATTTCTTCCCGCGGCGCAACCTTTTTTTCTTGGGATCTGCAAGATATTATTCAAAGTGCAGCACAAAAATCAGACAAAAATACGGAGGGATCCCTCCGTATTTTTGTTGCAGTCTGACGAAAAACTTCCCCCGCGGGAAAGCCTCGCAGAGTTTTGCCGCCTGAGGGCGGCAAAATAAAGTCAAAATTGGTCATTTTCGGGGACATGTGCCTCGAAAATGACACATCTCGGCCTGCAAGTGCGCCCAAAGGGTGCGCGCAGCAGGCCGTATCCCGTTTGTCGAAAAAGGCCAGAGGCCTTTTTCGACAGGCTCAGACAAAACCCCCTCTATCCCCCTGCCAAACCCGCCAGCCATTGGGACAGGGGCTGGTAAACCAGCGGCAGAAAGACCGCCGGCAGCATGTTGCCCACCCGGAGCTTCTCCTTCGGCAGCCCCAGCATATTGATGCCGATGCCCACAATGATTACGCCGCCTACGGCGCTCATTTCCGTCACGGTCTCCTGCGGAATCCCCCGCCCCACCAGGCTGAACAGCAGGGTCAGCCCCCCCTGGTAGAGCAGAACCGGCAGCGCGGAAAAGGCCACCCCCACTCCCATGGCTGCGGCAAACGTGATGGAGGTCAGCCCGTCTATGACCCCCTTGGAGATAATGATATCGTAATTGTGGTTCATCCCCGCCTCCATAGAGCCGTTGATAGCCATAGCCCCCACACAGAAAAGCACCGAAGCGCTGACAAATCCCTCTACAAAGCGGCTGTTTCCGCCGCTCCGGGCCAGGCGGCGGCGGATGGCCTCCCCCACAGAGTCCATCCGCTTCTCAATGTCCACCGCCTCCCCCAGCAGGGCGCCCACCGCCATGCAGACAATGACACAGAGGGTGTCGCTGGTGCTGATCATGCTGGATATGCCGATGCCCAGCACGCACAGGCCCAGGGCGGCGGTCAGCCCTGAGGAAAACCGGTCGCTGATGCGGTTTTGGAAGGCCAGTCCCAGCAGACTGCCCGCCAGGACCAGAATTACATTAATAATTGTTGCTGTCATTGCACAAGGCCTCTTTTCCGGCGCTTTGCGGAGCCGGCACAGCTCCGCAGGCGTCCAAGCTGATGCCTTGTATTTTACCACAGCAATGTGAAAAAGACAACCGGTGCCCGCCGCCTGCCTGGAAAAGAGCGAATGCGGCGGGCGGTTTTCTGACCGCTCGCCTCCGCGCCTCCTGTTTCCGCGTTTTATGGCCGGAATGCGTTGACTTTGCGGCCAAAACTGATTATGATATAGTCCATGCAATTATAGCGGTCTGATTTCTTGAACGGCCCTTTGCGCGCGCCGCAGGAAAATTTCACACCGCTTCCGCAGCAACACCATATCGAACAGAGAGGAAGGCCATCCGCCATGCTCACCCTGAAAGAATTTAAAGAGGCCCGCGGCATACTTGCCGGCGTCATCCGGAATACCAGCCTGGTCTACAGCGACGCTTTTTCCAAGGCCACCGGAAACCAGGTCTACATCAAGCCGGAAAACATGCAGGTCACTGGCGCGTATAAAATCCGCGGCGCCTATTATAAAATCAGCACTCTGACTCAGGAGGAAAAGGAGCGCGGCCTTGTCACCGCTTCCGCAGGCAACCACGCCCAGGGCGTGGCCTACGCCGCCCAGACCGCCGGGGTCAGCGCCACCATTGTCATGCCCACCACCACCCCGCTGGTCAAGGTCAACAACACCAAGGACTACGGCGCCGAGGTCATCCTCCACGGGGAGACCTTCGACGACGCGGCGGAGCTGGCCGCCCGGCTGAGCCAGGAGCGCGGGCTCACCTATGTACACCCCTTCAACGACCTGGCCGTCGCCACCGGGCAGGGGACCATCTCCTATGAGATTTTCCAGGACCTTCCCGACGTGGACATTATCCTGGTGCCTGTAGGCGGCGGCGGGCTGGCCACGGGCGTGTCCACCCTGGCCAAGCTCCTCAACCCCAATGTCACCGTAATCGGCGTGGAGCCCTCCGGGGCCGCCTCCATGAAGGCCAGCCTGGACGCCGGGCATGTGGTCACGCTGGACCGGGTTGAGACCATTGCCGACGGCGTGGCGGTCAAAACCCCCGGCAGTGAGATCTTCCCCTACCTCCAGCAGAACCTGGACGGCATCATCACCATTGACGACAGCGAACTGGTGGACGCCTTCCTGGATATGATGGAAAAGCACAAGATGATTGTGGAAAACGCGGGGCTGCTCCCTATCGCCGCCCTGTCTCACCTGGCGCGGGAGGGGAAAAACGTGGTGCCTGTCCTCTCCGGCGGCAACATGGATGTAATCACCGTGGCCTCGCTGGTTCAGCACGGGCTCATCAACCGGGGGCGGGTGTTCACCTTCTCGGTGCAGCTGCCGGACCGCCCCGGCGAACTCCTGCGGGTGGCCTCCATCGTGGCCCGGGCCAACGGGAACATCATCAAGCTGGAGCACAACCAGTTTGTCAATATCAACCGGCAGAGCGGCGTGGAGCTGCGGGTTACGCTGGAGGCCTTTGGCCACAGCCACAAGCGGGCCATTCTGGAGGCCATGCACACGGAGGGCTACGCCGCAGAAGAGTGTCAGACCAACGATTTTTATAACTGACCCTCCGTCGGCCTGCACATCCGGCGGGGCATTTCCTCTGCCCTCCGTCGGCCTGCACATCCGGCGGGGCATTTCCTCTGCCGTCCGCCGGACCTGCGCCCGGCGGACGGCTATCTGAAATGCGGCGCGCTTTCCCGGAACCCATGCCGCCGGGCCGGGCCCTGCCGTGGGTGCCGGCGCAATGCGCCTGGGGAGTGCCGGCGGCCGCCCCGGAGCGTCATCCGCTCAGTGCATCCTATGTACCGGACAGGCGGCCGGTGTCTCTCCCGCTCACAGCGGCCCCGGCTCTCTCCCCCGGCCGGAGGCCGTTTCCCGATGTTTTTTCAGAATACCGGCGGTATTTCGCCGGAAAGGACGGTGTTATCATGATTCAAGTGGCCCCCTCTATTCTCTCCGCCGATTTCGCCAATCTGGAACGGGATATCGGCCGGGTCTCCAGCGCGGGTTGGCTCCACGTGGACGTAATGGACGGCATTTTTGTGCCCAATATCTCCATCGGCGTACCGGTGGTCCGGTCTGTCCGCAGCTGCACGGACCTGTTTCTGGATGTACACCTGATGATTGAGAAGCCCGAGCGCTATATCGACGCCTTTGCCCGGGCGGGGGCCGACCTGCTCAGCATTCACCTGGAGGCCGACCACCCCTCCGGCATCGCCCGGGCCCTGGGGCTGATGGAGGAGCACAAGGTCAAAAAAGCCGTCGCCCTCCGGCCCATAACCAGCGCCAGAGCCGTGCTGCCCTACCTGGAGCAGCTGGATATGGTGCTGGTTATGACGGTGGAACCCGGCTTCGGCGGGCAGTCCTTCCTGGAGGCGCAGCTGGACACCATCCGTCAGGTGCGCACCCTTATCGACCGGTACAATCCCGCCTGCCGCCTGGAGGTGGACGGCGGGATCAGTCCCGAAACCGCCGGGCTGGCCGCCGCTGCCGGGGCGGATACCCTGGTGGCGGGCTCCGCCGTCTACGGGGCCCCTGACCCCGCCCTGGCCATCGCCCGGCTCCAGGCCGCCGGCTTCCGGCGCTGAGACGGCCGTCCCCTCCGTCTGCCGGCCCCATCCGGGTCTGTCATTCACGGCCGCGCAGCGTCCCCTCGCGCCCGCGGAATCAGCGGTTTCTCAGGCAAGGCATAAACGCCCTTTGGAGGTACGCTTTATGGAATATTTTCCCCCCGCCCTGGACCGGCTGGTGGAGCAGTTTGCCCGCCTGCCCGGTATCGGCCGAAAATCCGCGCAGCGGCTGGCCTTTTTTGTGCTCTCTCTTCCGGAGGAAGAGGCGGCCGCCTTTGCCGGAGCTATTATTGCCGCCAAGGAATCCATCCACTGCTGTCCCGTGTGCCAGAATTTTGCCCAGGGAGAGGGGCCCTGTCCCATTTGCGCGGGGGAGAAGCGGGATAAATCCGTAATCTGCGTGGTGGCCGACCCCAAGGACGTGGCCGCCATGGAGCGTGCCCGGGAGTATCCCGGCCTCTACCACGTGCTCCACGGGGTGATCTCTCCCATGAACCACGTGGGACCCGACGACCTGCATATTAAGGAATTGGTGGAGCGGGTGGCTGCCGGGGGCGTGGAGGAGGTCATTATGGCCACCAACCCGGACACCGAGGGGGAGGCCACCGCCATGTACCTCTCCCGCCTGCTGAAGCCCTTCCAGGTGAAAGTCACCCGGCTGGCCTATGGCATTCCTGTGGGCAGCCACCTGGAATACGCCGACGACGCCACCCTTATGCGCGCCCTGGAGGGACGCCGGGAAATGTAGGCGCTTGTTTCGCCGCCCTCCATACGGGCGCATCTTTCACTCCGACCGCGTGAAAAAATCTCCTGCGATCCGTCAGGATTGCAGGAGATTTTCAGCTTGTCAAAAAAGACCAAGGGTCTTTTTTGACAAAGGGGACACGGCCTGCCGCGCGCACCCTTTGGGCACACTTGCAGGCCGAGCGGTGTCATTTTCGAGACGCATGTCCCCGAAAACGACCAATTTTAACTTTATTTTGCCGCCCCGGGCGGCAAAACTCTACGAGGCTTTCTCGCGGGGGAAGTTTTCAGACGAGGACAAAATTCACCGGCCAATCCACGTATACCGGAATACGGAACAGGTTCTGTCCGGTCAGAGGGCAAGACTGCCGACCCAGGCTGTCAGGCTTTCTTTCGTCTGCCGCCCGTTGAGCAGCCTGCCCGGGAGCAGTTTCCCGCCGCCGCAGCTGGGCTGGAGCTTTTGATTGGTCTCACCCATACCGCTACCGCCGGAGGTGGCAAAAGGTACGATCGTTTTTCCCGCCAGCTCGCAGCGCTCCAGAAACGTATTGATGATGGCAGGGGCCACATACCACCAGATAGGAAAGCCGACGAAGATCACATCATACCCTTCCAGGCTGGGCAAGGCGCCCGCAATGGCCGGCCGGGAGGAGGGGTCCTTCATTTCGATGGTGCTGCGGGCGTTTGGGTCCATCCAGTTCAAATCAGCCTTGGTGTACGGAACCTCCGGTATAATCTCATAGAGGTCCGCTCCTGCCGCCTGCGCTAATTCCTTAGCCACGCGTGCCGTCACACCGCTGGCGGAAAAATACGCTACCAACCGTTTCCCCATAACCTGTGCCTCCGTTTCAAAACCTGAACTCTCTGCTTTTAAACAGCTGTTTCATTATATATAATGCCGCGCGAAATGTCAAATCAAGCGGCGGCCGCGGCAGGATGGGACCCCGGCGAAAACTCTTGACGCCTCAAACCCGTTGCAGTAAAATAGAGCCAAATTTTGCAGGGCGGCAGAGTGCCGCGGCAATGGGGTCCCGGGACAAGGAATGTCCCACCTGCACCGGGAGTGTGAGCAGATGGCAAAATATATTTTTGTAACCGGAGGGGTAGTCTCCGGCTTGGGCAAGGGAATTACGGCGGCGTCCCTGGGGCGTCTGCTGAAAGCCAGGGGGCTGAACGTGGCCCTCCAGAAATTTGACCCCTATTTAAATGTGGACCCGGGTACGATGAGTCCCTATCAGCACGGGGAGGTTTTTGTCACCGACGACGGGGCGGAGACTGACCTGGACCTGGGACACTATGAGCGCTTTACCGACGAAAACCTCACGGTCCATTCCTCTGTAACCTCCGGCAAGGTGTACTGGTCTGTGCTCAGCCGGGAGCGGGAAGGGGCCTACCTAGGGGGCACCATCCAGGTGATTCCCCATATCACCGAGGAGATTAAGCGCCGCATCTACCGGGTAGGCCGGGAGCGGGGCGCCGATGTGGTCATCACTGAAATCGGCGGCACGGTGGGGGACATCGAGTCCCAGCCCTTCCTGGAGGCCATCCGTCAGGTGGCCGCCGAGGTAGGGCGTCAAAACGTCATGTACATCCATGTGTCCCTGGTCGTCAGCATACCCGGCTCCGGCGAGCTGAAGAGCAAGCCCACCCAGCACTCGGCCAAGGAGCTGCTGTCCCTGGGGATTCAGCCGGATGTGATCATGGCCCGCTGTGACCGGCCGGTGCCCCAGGAGATCCTCCACAAGATTTCCCTGTTCTGCAACATCCCGCCGGAAAACGTGATTCCCAACCTCACCGCCTCCATCCTCTACGAGGTTCCCCTGCTGCTGGAGGAGGAGGGGCTGTCTGATGTGGTGTGCCGGCGGCTGGACCTCCGCTGCCCGCCGCCGGCCCTGGCGGACTGGTACGCCATGGTTCGTCGGGCCAAGGAGACCCGGGAACGGGTGGAAATTGCCCTGGTGGGCAAGTACACTGCCCTGCACGACGCCTATCTCTCCGTAACGGAGGCCCTGACCCACGGGGGAATTGAAAACGATGTGCAGGTGGATATACGCTGGGTGGACTCTGAAACCGTCACCTGGGAAAATGCGGAGCGGCTTTTAAGCGGCTGCGGCGGCATACTGGTGCCCGGCGGCTTTGGGGACCGGGGGGCGGAGGGGATGATCGCCGCCGTCCGGTACGCCAGAGAGCGGAAGATCCCCTTTTTCGGCATCTGCCTGGGGATGCAGATGGCCGTGGTGGAATTTGCCCGCCACAGGGCGGGGCTGACGGACGCCCACTCCAGCGAGCTGGCCGACACCTTCCATCCGGTCATCGACCTGATGCCCGGCCAGCGGGGACTCTCCGCCAAGGGGGGCACCATGCGCCTGGGGGCCTGTCCTTGCCGTCTGACGGCGGAGTCGGTCCATCTGGCCGCGGCCTATAAAACTGCGGAGGTCAGCGAACGCCACCGCCACCGCTATGAGTTCAACAATGAATACCGGGAGCTCCTCACCGGCCGCGGACTGATCCTGGCGGGCCTGTCCCCTGACGGCACGCTGGTAGAGGCGGTGGAGCTGCCGGACCATCCCTGGTTTGTGGGCGTGCAGTTCCACCCGGAATTTAAGTCCCGCCCCAACAAGGCGCACCCGCTGTTCCGGGACTTTGTCCGGGCGGCGAAGCTCTGGCAGGCGGGATGCCGCGGCGCCTGAGCGGGCATGGTCCGCGGTGCTCTCTCCCTGCGCGGAGCGCCAAGTGACTTTGGTACGGCCTCCTGCGGCGGCTTTACAAAGACGCTGCCGGTTTTATAGACAGGTTCCAGCTATATCCATAAATGAGCGCTGGCCGCAGTTTGCCGCAGCCAGCGCTCATTCTGTCGAAAAACGTCCCCCACGGGAAAGTCTCACAGAGTTTTGCCGTCCTCGGGCGGCAAAATAAAGTCAAAATCAGTCATTTTCGGGGACATGTGCCTCGAAAATGACACTTCTCGGCCTGCAAGTGTGACCAAAGGGCGCGCGCGGCAAGCCGTATCCCTTTTGTCGAAAAAGGCCTTTGGCCTTTTTCGACAAGCTGAGCGCTGGCCGCGGCAAATCGCGGCCAGCGCTCTTATGTAGCAGGGATTTTTCAGAACCGGAGGCAGGGGGATCAGAAGTTATAATCAATAATCAGCCAGTCCAGGTTCTGGAAATCGTTGTCGGGAATGCCCCACACACCGTCGGAATCCTTTGCCACCTGGACCATCAGAGTCGTGGCATCCAGATATCCCACACCGGGGTCGTCCAGCTTCTCCTGCACCAAGGCCAGCACCATTGCGGTCCAGTCATTTTCAAAGTCTGCCTCGTACTTGGCCATAAACTGGTCGTACTCATCCTGGGTCATGGACTGGATGTCCTGCTGCAGATAGGTCTCATGGAAAGCTTTAACGGCGGGGGAGGTGGGGTTGTCGGAATTGAGCTCTTCGGCCACCAGGTGGAAGATGTCGATGGGCTCTACGGTGACTTTGACGGAGAATGTGCTGTCGTCTACCTTGGTGGCCGGGTCTACGGTGAATTTGGACATGGAGTAGATCTTGCGGTAAAGCTCCATGGTGGTATCCAGCGTATCGCCGGACATATCCTCAATCTCGAAGACGGAGGCAAAATAATTTGCTTCCTGCTCCAGGTTGCTGAGATAGATCTCCTCGGCCTCGCTCTCGGTGGCGTTGACCATCTCCAGGAAATCGTCGTCATACTGGCCCAGATAGTTTTCGTCCAGGATGCCCTTTACATATTTGGTGGCGTCAAAGCTGCTCAAACCGCCGCCGCAGGCGGACAGGGAGACCGCCAGGCCCAACGTCAGGATGGCGGCAAGGGTACGCTTCCAGAATTGCTGCATTACAATCTCTCCTCTTTCATTTATTTTTTTATTTGTACACGCACCCGGAGGCGCGGGAACAAACCGGAATGCCGCGCGGCCTTGCACCGGAAAAGCCGCCGCGCCTCAGGTGCACAGGTCGATGATGGCCTGGGTAAAGATTTTGCAGGCGGTGAGCAGGTCGTCGATGCGGACAAACTCGTTGGCGCCGTGCATGTTGCCGTTGAAGCCGGGGAAGTCGCAGCCGAAGGCCACACCGCCGGGGATATGGTGGACGTAGGTGCCCCCTCCGATGGCCAGGCACTCCCCCTTTTGGCCGGTGTACTGCTCATAACAGTGCAGCAGAGTCTGAATGAAGGGACTACCGGCGGGGGTATGGTGGCCGGGCTCCATGCCGCCCTCCGCCGTAAAGCCGAATTTGGCAAAGGCGGCCTCGGTGACGGCTTTACAATTGTCCTCATTGGCGCACAGGGAGGCCCGGCAGTCGAACTGCCCGGACAGGCCGGTCCCGTTCAGCTCCAGCAGGGAGAAGCATACCGTCAGGGGGCCGGACAGCTGGTCGGCCTGGGCGATGCCCAGGGCGTTTCCGGCGCTGTCCCCGTGGGGGAAGAGGGTGTGCAGGGCGCGCAGGGCCTCCGTGCTCTCACAGGGGGCCAGGGGAAGGGAGGACAGCAGGTGGAGCAGGGCGGTAATGCCGTTGTTCCCGTCCTCGGGCAGAGAGGCGTGGGCCCCCTTGCCCTGGGCGGAGATGCGCAGATCCGCGCCTTCCTCCTCCAGGGTAAAGGCGACGCCGGTCTCCGCGGCGGCCCGGCTGCAGAGGGGCTGGACCTCCTGGGCGGTGAGCCCGGTGAGCAGACACTGGGCCTCGGCGGGAAGCACGTTGACGCGGAACCCCCCGTGGAGCGCTTTGACTCTGGGTACTGCCGTCTCCGCCGCCCAGGTTTTGGTAAAGCAGGGGTGGTAGCGGCCCTTTTCAATATTGATTACGGGGAAATTGGCGTCGGGAGTAAAGGCGCAGGGGGCATAGGGTTCTCTGGCGTAATAATACTCCAGGTCGGAGGAGCCGCTCTCCTCATCCGTGCCCATGATCAGACGCACGTTGGATTTCAGGGGAACGCCCAGATCCTGAACCGCTTTCATGGCCAGAAGCGCACAGACCACGGGGCCCTTGTCGTCGCCGGTTCCCCGGCCATAGAGCATACCGTCTGCCTCCAGGGGTTCATAAGGCCCGGTGACAGTCCAGCCGGTGCCCTCGCCCACTACGTCCAGATGGCCTAAAATATGCAGGCAGGTGTCATGGCCGTTCAGGTCGGCAGTGCCCACGTAGTTGTCATAATTCCGGACGGCAAAGCCCAGCTCCCGGCTGATGTTCAGCGCCTCCGTCAGGGCGGCGGCAGGTCCCGGGCCATAGGGCATCCCCGGCTGTGGGTCCTCGCGGACACTGCGGATGCGCACCAGGCGGGAGGTGAAGCTGACCAGGTCCCTCCGGCGGGCGGAGTCGTCAAAATAGGCGTTAATACGGTCTTTTATCTCCACAATAAAGGGCCTCCTCATTAAATATATAGAATGGTGGTTTTTCATAGCTGCCCCTGCCGGGGCATGAGCGGTTCAGCCTCCGGCGGCGAAAAGGGGCAAAAATTCGCAAAGGGGGAGAGGGAAAGGGCCGCCCCGCCCCATGCAGGCGGCAGCGCTCCCGTTGTCCCGGGCGCTTATGGTGCGTTTGGAAACGGCTGCCCGGCGGTTCTGCGGTATCGTCTCAGGGCGCAATTTTAGATTCCGGATATCATAGACAAGAAAAGCACAATATACTGTGCTTCTTTCCGGAATCCAGCGGTTTCCCGGCGTTATGATTCAAAGGCTCTCCTCACCGCCGGTAAGCTCCCCCAAATATTTGTAGACGGTGTACCGGGACACCTGGAGGCGCTTGGCGACAAAGGGCACGGATTTTCGATAAGAGAAGGCGTTTTTCTGGTCCAGCAGGGCAATAATTTTCATCCGGTCCCGCTTGTTGAGGGCGCTTACCGGCTTTCCCACGGCGGCAATGCACTCATCCAGCAGATCTTTCAGCGCGCTCTCCCCGCCCCGCCACATGGCGCTTTGAAGATCGGCCTGGGCGCTCATGAGATCCACTAAAATACGGTTGGCATAGACCAAAGAGGAGTAGTCAAAATTGATGCCCAGCGCCAGATTGAAGCCCTCGCCGATGAGGTGAAACGTGCTGCTTTTCACCTGCTGGCCGGAGGGGGTGGTGGCGTAGAGGTTGACGAAGTCCGTCACCAAGGCGTTTTGGTCCAGCTCCCGGACGCTGCCCAGAATGTCCATGGTGGAGCCCACTTCCCGCCCGGAGACATGTCCGTTGTAGATCGCCAGAATCGGATGGCTGGGGTCCCCCATATCGTGGACCAGCGTCTCGCAGGAGGAGCCGAACATCTCCGCAATGCCCCGGGCGGTGCGGTCGAGAAATTCAAATGCCTCATCCCGGTCCATGACGGCCCTCCTCCAACTGTTTGTATGTTCCCCATTTTACTATGTCTGGACAAAAAAAGCAAGGGAGGGAAAGCGGTAAATTGCAGATAAGGATTCCAGGAAGATTTTTCCTTTGCGAGGCCGACGCCGAGCTTCGGGTATTTACACGGGGAAGGCGGCGTGCTATAATCAAACAACTTGAAAGAGATCAGAGATACGGTTCAGGTGTCCGGGCTTTCGGCCTGGGCAGGCCGCCGGGAGGAGGAAATGCCCTATGTCTGCACTGACCGCCGGGGAGCGCCGCCGCCGGATCGCCGCCCTGCTCCAGCAGAGCGGCGAGCCTGTCAGCGCTTCCGCCCTGGCCGGGACTTTTTCTGTCAGCCGTCAGGTGATTGTGGGGGACGTGGCCCTGCTGCGGGCGGCGGGGGCGGACATCACCGCCACCCCCAGGGGATATGTGGCGGGCCGGGGCGGGCCGGGGATCATCTGGACGGCAGCCTGCGCCCATCCCCCGGAGGAGATGGGCCGGGAGCTCTTTGCCATTGTGGATGCCGGCGGGGAGGCCTTGGACGTGATTGTGGAGCACCCGGTCTACGGTCAGATTTCCGGCGCGCTTCAGGTGCGCACCCGGGGCGACGTGGAGGCGTTTCTGGACCGGGTGGCCCGCTACGGCGCCAGACCCCTGTCCGACCTTACCGGAGGCATCCACCTGCATACCATACGGTGTCCCGACGGCGACACCTGTCAAAAAGTACAAAAAGCCTTGGAAACACAGGGGTTTTTGCTCAATATGTAATAATGCAATGTGGTAAAGTATTTGATGTTATAGTAAATTTGCCGAAAAAGTATTGCCAAATTGTGAATAATGGTGTATCATAGAGCAAGAATCCTTTGGGTTGGGGAGCTTTATTGGATTCGGAATTTATAAGGGAGGGCTATGAATGAGCTCAGCTCGCATGAAAAAGTTTGGCAAAATCCTCATCGCTCTGTTCGCGCTGGCATCCATTATGATGACCGTCGCGCTGGCGGAGGATGGGGAAGCTGTCAGCCGTTTTTACGGCACAGTCTGGTCCCTGGTGCCCCCTGTGGTCGCCATCGTCCTCGCACTGATCACCAAGGAAGTCTATTCGTCCCTGTTCATCGGCATTATGGCCGGCTTCCTGCTCCAGGCGGATTTCAATCCCGTCAACGCTTTTAACCTGTTCGTCACCGAACTGGGCGGCAACATCGGCGGCAACGCCGGTATCCTGATCTTCCTGGTCATCCTGGGCACCATGGTGGCCCTGATGATCCGGGCAGGCGGCTCCAAGGCCTACGGCGACTGGGCCGTGGCCAACATCAAGTCCAAGTCCGGCGCTCTGTGGGCCACCTTTATTCTGGCCATCGTTCTGGGCGTGGACGACTACTTCAACAACCTCACCACCGGCAACGTCATGCGTCCCGTCACCGACGGCCACAAGATCTCCCGCGCAAAGCTGGCCTACATGTGCGACGCTACCGCGGCCCCCGTATGTATCATGATGCCCGTTTCCTCCTGGGCTGCCGCCGTCACCGGCGTCATCAACAATGAGGAGCTGGGCTTCCAGATCTTCCTGCGGGCGATCCCCTACAACTATTACGCAATCCTGACCATGGTCTTTATCATCGTCATGACCGCCCTGAACATCGACTACGGTCCCATGAAGACCCACGAGGACAACGCTGTCAAGGGCGACCTGTACACCACTCCCGAGCGTCCCTTCGCCGGTGTGGAGGAGATGAAGTTCAATCCCAACGGCAAGGTGATCGACCTGGTCATCCCCGTAATCATCCTGATCATCGGCTGCGTGGGCGGCCTGGTCTATGCCGGCTATCTGAACGGCGGCGAGGGCATTCTGGGCATGTTCGCCAACACCGACGCGTTCTTCGGCCTGCCCTTCGGCTCCGGCATCGCCCTGATCATCAACTTCATCTACTTCGCGGTTCGCCGCTCCATGAAGTTTACCGAGCTGATGGACTGCCTGCCCGAGGGCTTTAAGCAGATGGTCCCCGCTATCCTGATCCTGTGCTTTGCCTGGACCATCGGCGGCGTCACCCGGTACGGCCTGGGCGCGCCTGAGTTCGTGGCCGGCATCGTGGAATCCATGAGCGGCTCCCTGTACAACATGCTGCCCGCCGTGGTATTCCTGATCGCCTGTTTCCTGGGCTTTGCCACCGGCACCTCCTGGGGCACCTTCGGCATCCTGCTGCCCATTGTGCTGGAAGTCTTTACCCCCGGCGGCTTCGACAACCTGACCGCTGAGGCCCTGAACGAAGTGCCCATCCTCATGGTCGGCATCGGCGCGACCCTGGGCGGCGCGGTCTGCGGCGACCACTGCTCTCCCATCTCCGATACCACCATCATGGCGTCCTCCGGCGCTCAGTGCTACCATCTGAACCACGTGGCCACTCAGCTGCCCTACGCCCTGACCGTGGCCGGCATCTCCTTTGTAAACTACGTACTTACCGGCTTCCTGATCAGCTTCGTACCGGAGATTATCTGCCTGCTGATTGCCATTGCCTCCACTGTGGGCGTGATGGTTGTTATCGGCAAGATGAATCACTCCATGTCTACGCACTCTGTCCGCTAAGCGTATTGCAGAAACAGACAAAGGTCCGCTCCGTCAGGAGCGGACCTTTCAGTCTGTCAAAGAACTTCCCCCACGGGAAAGCCTCGCAGAGTTTTGCCGACCGGGGCGGCAAAACAAAGCCAAAATAGGTCGTTTTCGGGGACATGTGCCTCGAAAATGACACATCTCGGCCTGCAAGTGTGCCCAAAGGGTGCGCGCAGCAGGCTGTATCCCTTTTGTCGAAAAAGGCCAGAGGCCTTTTTCGACAGGTTCAAAGAGCCAGAACCCAGTTCATCATCAGCAGCAGCCCAAATCCCGGCGCCCCCAGCAGGCCCAGAACCAGAGCGTTGGCCAGATTGACCCCCAGGCGGATGCCCAGCAGTCCTCCGACGCCGCCCAGGACCCAGAGCAGGGCCAGCCCCGCCCCGGTGCGCAGGAAAAGGCCCAGCAGCCACTCCAAGGGCTGCCGCAGAAAGGTCAGTGCCGCCGCCGCCAGCAGCCCCCCGGTAATCCAGGGCAGTGCGCCGAATACCATATCCAAACCGCCGCCACCTCCTTTGCCGCACGCTCCCGCCCGGCGGCGGGAATCCAACCGGCGTATTTGAAGTTTGGAGGCGCAGGACCGGAGCGATATGCCGCGTCAGGCCTGCCGGCTGACTGCGGGCTCCGCGGGGACCGCCCCGGCCCCGTCCAGCTTCTTCACCCGCCGGAGCAGGTAGCCATACCGGGATTGCAGGGCATTGATCTCAAAGACATAGGACTCTATGAGGTCCGTGTCCCGGGCGGCGTTAAAGCCGGCATAAGCCTGGGCAATCAGGGCGCGGGTCTGGGTCAGGCTCTCCAGCAGCCCGCGGCGTTCCAGCTCCTCGGGCCGCTCCCGCCGGCGACGGGATAGAAACCCTTTTTCCGTTTCTGCCATCGGTTAGCCTCCTTCTTTTGTTGATTTGTTTCCAGTCTATGTCCATTGTGGACAAATATGACAGGTCTTATACCAAAGTTTTCCGCTTATACTCTGCTGCCGGCCGGGTTATACTGAGGGTGGACAGACAAGGCGTCTCCTTTTAAGCCGGTGCCGGGCGTGCACGCCCTCTGGCGAAAGGCGAAAGAAGACGCTATACAGCCCCGGCAGAACGGCGCTGTGACTCATAAAGTCAAAGCCCAAAGGCCGGGACAAAACTGTCCAAAAGCTGGGGCCGCGGCATACGCCGCGGCCCCAGCTGAGCCTGTCAAAAAACTTCCCCCACGGGAAAGCCTCGCAAAGTTTTGCCGCCCGAGGGCGGCAAAACAAAGTCAAAATCGGTCATTTTCGAGGACATGTGCCTCGGAAATGACACTGCCCGGCCTGCAAGTGTGCCCAAAGGGTGCGCGCGGCAGGCCGTATCCCCTTTGTCGAAAAAGACACTTGGCCTTTTTCGACAAGCTGAGACAGTGACAGCCGGACAAAGTCCGGCTGTCACTGTCTGATGGCTGTACCCTGTCAGCTCTGTGAAGAAAGCGGCGCCGGCGCTCAATCGGGCGCGCCGGACCGCTACTCCTCCAGCTTCCGGCGGAGCTGCTCCACCGCCCGGCGCTCCAGCCGGGAGACCTGTACCTGCGACACCTTTAAAATTTTGGCCGTCCTGTCCTGGGTCAGTCCCTTGAAATAGCGCAGCAAGATCACCTGTCGCTCCCGCTCCGGCAGAGCGTCGATGGCCGTGCGCAGAGCCAGCTTTTCCACAATCCCCTCCTCCATGCCCTCGGTACCCAGGATACTCTCCAGAGTAAAGCCGTCCCCGGTCTCCAGCTGGAGAGAGGCCACCGGGAGATTGGCCTCTTCTGCGGCGGCAATCTCCTCCGGCTCCAGCCCTGTTTCGGCGGCCAGCTCGCTGAGGGTAGGCTCCCGCCCCAGCCGGGCGGAGAGACGCTCCCGCACCATGCGGATAGCGCCTGCCCGCTCTTTGAGGCTGCGGCTGACCTTGACTGTGCCGTCGTCCCGCAGGAAACGGCGGATCTCTCCCGCGATTTTCGGCACCGCATAGGTAGAGAACTGACAGCCAAAGGCCGGGTCAAATCCCCGCACCGCTTTCAAAAAACCCAGGCATCCCAGCTGGTACAGGTCCTCCGGCTCCGCACCCCGCCCGTAATACCGGCGTACAATGCTCCAAATCAGCCCCGTATTTTCTTCAATCAGCCGGGCACAGGCGTCGTTGTCCCCGGCACGGGCGCACTCCAGCAGGCCGGGGGTGTCCGCCACGCTCACGTCGTTCCCCCGAACCGGCGGGAAATACGCCGGCGCATAGTGACGGTGACGCCTTTCCCCGGCGTGGAGCGCACCTTTATGCCGTCCATAAAGCTCTCCATAATCGTGAATCCCATGCCTGAGCGCGTCTCATCTCCTGTGGTGAACAGCGGCGTGCGCGCGCGTTCAATGTCCGCAATGCCGACTCCCCAGTCCCTTACCACAATTTCCAGCGTGTTGTCCGGAAACAGGCGCAGGCGCATGGATACCTTGCCCAGAGTGTCCGGATAGGCGTGGACAATGCAGTTGGTTACGGCCTCGCTGACCGCAGTTTTGATATCGTTGACCTCGTCCAGGGTGGGGTCCAGCTGGGCTGCGAAGCAGGCCGCGGTCGTCCTGGCAAAGCCCTCGTTGGCCGAACGGCTGAGAAAGGTCAGCGCCGCTTCATTGATGGGTTTCATATGTACAACCATACCTTTCTGCCGCGACGGGGGACTAGAAAGGCCCGCCCGCCCCGCGGCAATTCAAAATTTGATGAAAAAACGCCGGAAAAATCGGGCCTGGTGCCGAAAATCTACTCGAACGGGACCAGCCGGTCCACTCCCGCCGCCCGCAGAACCTTGCCCGCCTGGGTGGGAACGTTGCACAGCCGCAGCCGGCCGCCCAGTTCCCCCACCCTCCGATAAGCCCGCAGGACTACGGCGATGCCGGAGCTGTCCATAAAGGTTACGCCTCCAAGATCCAGGGTCAGCAGCCGGGGGAGGGCCGCGTCAATGCCCCGCTCCAGCTCACCCATAATTTCCCGGGCCCCGTGGTGGTCTACCTCACCGGACACCTCTGCCCGGAGCACCCGGTCCCTGCCTGTACACATTACCGCCATGGCTTGTCCCTCCTCTGTGCGCGGCACTCCTGCCTGCCGCCTGGTTCCTCATTTCCCGATATAGTCGCCGCAGGGTTCAAAAGGAGCGATTTGCTCCTTTGGAACCGCTTTGACTATAAGAGCCAGTTTAAAATCTCCAGGCACACCGTCTGAACCGGTCTTTTTCCGCCCTGCGGCGTCAAACATGCTCGAAATACGTCCAGTATTCCTGCGCTTTTTTCCTTGTCGGACAAAAAAATCCCGGTCCATCCGGCGCATCCGGAGATCTTAAACTGGCTCTTAGATGCGGCGCAATAAAAAATCGCAGCATACCAAAATCTGGTATACTGCGATTATAGCGCGCAGACCGCGCATTATTTGTCGTTTCTCCTACCGGACCAGAGAAAAAGCGGTAAAAATCCACTGTTCTCCGATCTTTTCATAAGGAAACTCGTAGGACGCGCTGCCGACGGGGGTAAAATCCTGTTCCGGATCCAAAAGCTCCACTTCCACGCGGACCGTGCAGCGGCCTGGACCGTCCCGCAGAACCTGGACTGTCTCCGTTCCCTTGGTGATGTCGCTGCCGCGCCCTCCGTCGATTCCGTAGAGAACACCCTCCACCTCCACATATTGGGTTCCTCCAATGGGCAGGAGCTCATCCACCAGCGCGTCGGAAAAGAGATTTTTCAAATAGCCACGCAGAGCCGTAAGGGTGTCAAGGCCGGGATAATCCACCCGATAGTAGGTCAGCTCCCCTATGGAAGCCTGCGCCTCCATATCCAGGGGAAGATGCGTCATCTGGAACCAGCCGAAGGCCTCCACCGCCTGGCGGTATGCGGCAAGCACCGCCTCGTCATCGGGGTCCGGCTCGGGCTCCGGAGTGGGCGCAGGCGTGGGAGACGGCGTGGGCGCGGGCACAGCGGTGACGGCAGGAGGTGGTGGGGCCGGCGTGGGGGCCGGCGTCTCCGGCAGAGGCTCGTCCGGCTCCTGGGTGGGCGCAGGCGGCTGCGGGGTTTCCACACTGGGCGGAGCGCTGTCCTGCCGCTGAGACGGCGGAGTCGTGGGAACCGGCACGGTCTGGGTTCCTGAGGTACAGCTCCCGGTACAGCCGCCCAGCATCAACAGCGCCGCCAATACAGGCAGCAGCTTATTTCGTTTCACGGGCTTGACCCCCTTTGCGCTGAAAAAACAGTTGTACTCTATTCTATCCGCTTTGTCCCTGTTTCACAACAACAGCCCTGCGACAAGAAATGACAAAACAGAAACATATGCGCGGCCCACGCAACCCGGCAAAAGAGGCCCGCAGGCCTCCTTTGCCGGAAATTGTTCCAGACCGTTGCGGTGAAAGCGCATCTGCCTCTTTTGGGCAGGGGCCGGGCGGCGTATTAATGTTCTTTTAGGTGCTTTTTCTTTCGAGAAGAATACCGGGCGTGGGAGGGCGAAGGCCACCGTTACCGGGCTGTAAGCTCCGCTTTCCAGAAGCCGGGCGGCGTATTAATGTTCTTTTAGGTGCTTTTTCTTTCGAGAAAAATACCGGGCGTGGGAGGGCGAAGGCCACCGTTACCGGGCGGCAAGCTCCGCTTTCCAGAAGCCGGGCGGCGTATTAACGTTCTTTTTGGTACTTTTTCTTTCAAGAAAAAGTAGCAAGGGTTTGGGTCAGCTGCTCCAGAAGGGCGCGCAGCTTCTCCGCCCGCTCCCGCTCGGCCTCCACCACATGGACAGGCGCTTTGTTCACAAAGCCCGGGTTGTTCAGCTTGGCCTCCAGCTTCTCCAGCTCGGCACGGTTTTTCTTGAGCTCCTTTTCCACCCGCGCCCGCTCCTTGTCCAGATCCACCAGCTCCGCCAGGGGCATGAACAGCCGGGCCGCGTGGGTGACGACCTCC
>CANDFO010000039.1 GCA_947384055.1 uncultured Flavonifractor sp. | reverse complement strand
TGTGCCCAAAGGGTGCGCGTGGCAGGCCGTATCCCCTTTGTCAAAAAAGGCCTTTGGCCTTTTTTGACAAGCTGAGGACCCCCCGGCTGTGCCGGGGGGTCCTGCTGTGTTCCTTATTTTAGGGGACAGAATAGCAACGCGGCACTTAGCGCCATAAATACAGGCCCTATTTCCGTCCCCGGCGGGAGCTGCGGCGCTCCGCCTGGCGCAGTTCAGACAGCTTGCTGTCCGAAGAGGCCATAAACTGCTTCAGACGGTCCTCAAAAGTGGCGGGCTCTGCCGGAGCGGGTCTGCCCCGGAAGCCTCCCCCCTGGGGGCGTCCCGCGCCTCTGCCTGCTCCGGCAGGGCGGGGCGGCGGGTCCATGGCTTTCTTAATGGAGAGGTTAATACGGCCATTTTCGTCAATCCCGATTACCTTGACCTTGACCTCCTGCCCCTCCTTGAGATGCTCCTTTACGTCGTTAACGTAGGAATACGCAATCTCAGAGATGTGCACCAGCCCTGATTTCCCCTCCGGCAAGCTGACAAACGCGCCGAATTTTGTAATTCCTGTTACCTTTCCCTCTACTACCGAACCAACACCGAACTCCATCTGACCAACTGTTCCTCCTTCAAAATTTTGCAGGACCTCAGGTCTTCTTTTTCCTATGTAAAAGCAGACCGTCAAAGCCTGTATTCACAAGCGGGGGCGGAGGATGAACGGGGGAACCCTGCCGCCGGGAAAGCGCCCCGTCGTCACCGCGCAGCCTCTGTAAATACAGATTTTTAATCGGTGAAATAGAAGATCACTTCTCCCGGCTCTACCAGACCCAGCTTATCTCTTGCGATGTCGGCCTGACGGCTGGCGTCGCTGCTGTTTTCCACGGCGTCGGACAGCTCCGCGTTGGTCTGCCGCTGAACCGTCACCTGGCGCTGCGCCTGGATCAGGTCCTCCTGGGCCCGCTGGATCTGTCCCCGCAGGTTGAGCAGAGCGGTGGCCACGCCGATAAGCAGCGCCAGCACCACCAATTTGGTTGAAAGGGTCGCTTTTTTGGTTTTCATTGCCTCCGCCTTCCTGCGCCGCCCGCGCCCTGTGCCGCGTCTCTTCCATCTCTCCAGATATCGCTTTTATTCTATACCACTTTTTGCGATAATGGAAGCACTTTTTTGCAGATCTTCCGATTTTTTTACAAAGGGCGGCGGCCGCCGCCGCCGGAAAGGTGGCCAGCCGCCACAGAGCTCCGGCAAAGTCGGCCAGCAGATACCCCAATTTCAGCACACCGCGGCTGAGCAGAAGGAAATAGACCGCCGCGCCCCCCAGAACGGCTGTCACCATGTAGATGCGCACCTCTCCGTCCCCCGCCCACACCGCGTAGACGAACAGGCCCGCCGTCACCGCCAGCCAGAAGAGCAGGTCCAGAATCCCCCCCAGCAGCGGCAGCGGCAGGCGCACCCGCAGGACCCGGAATGCGTCGTAAAGCACGCCCACCGCCGCGCCCAGCGCCAGCGCGCCCCCCAGAAGGAGCGCCTGACCGGAAACCGAGAAGGCCATCTCAGCGGAACAGACGGGCCAGCAGGCCGCCCTTCTCCCGGCGGTCGTCCTCATAGGTCAGGGAATCGATCTCCCCCTCTACCTTCAGGTCGCCCCCATCCAGGCTCAGCTTCTCAATGTGCAGGCCCTCGCCCCGGACCACAAGGGCCCCCCGGCTGGTGTACATCACAATGATGTTCTCGTCAAAGCTCTCGACCTCCTCCACACCGGAGACAGAGAGCTGCTCCCGCTCCTCCAGAATAATGTGGTGGGCCGCGTCCTGACGCCCTCTGGCTTCCTCATACGGCATTGCTGTCATCCCCGCCTTTCTTTGTTGTCTCTCCCATTTATATGGGACAAAGGGACGGGATAGTACGGAAATCGGACGGCCCCGGCGAAAGCGGCAGACGCTCTGGCGGCGGCTGTTTCGGCTATTTGCGCTCCACCTTCACCAGATTGACCAGCACCTGGGTCATGGTAAGCAGAGCGTCGGCGGGAATGTACTCATGGATGCCGTGGAAGTTCGCGCCGCCGGTGCAGAGATTGGGGCAGGGCAGGCCCATATAGCTCAGCCGGGCCCCATCGGTGCCCCCCCGGATGGGAATCTCCATGGGCGTCACCCCCGCTGCCTCCATGGCCGCCCGGGCCCGGAGGATGAGGTACATGTGGGGCTCGATCTGCTCCCGCATGTTGTAATAGCTGTCCTTCAGTTCCAGTTCTACCGTACCGGGGCCGTATTTCCCGTTGAGGCCGGCGGCAATTTCCTCCAGCCGTACCTTGCGTCCCTCGAATTTGCCCCGGTCATGGTCCCGGACAATGATGCTCAGCAGCGCTTCGCTGACGTCGCCCTCCATGTGCTCCAGGTGGAAAAACCCCTCGTAGCCCTCGGTGCGGGCGGGAGTCTCCTCCGGGGGCAGCTCGGCGGCAAACTCCAAGGCCATCAGCGCGGCGTTTTTCATCTTACCCTTGGCGGAACCGGGGTGAATGCTCAGGCCATGGACGCGCACTTTGGCGGAAGCTGCGTTGAAATTCTCGTACTCAATCTCCCCCAGCTCCCCGCCGTCCACCGTGTAGGCCACCGTTGCGCCGAACCCCTCCACGTCAAAATGGTCGGCTCCCTCGCCGATCTCCTCATCGGGGGTAAAGCCCACCGCGATGCGGCCGTGGGGAATCTCCGGATGCTGAATCAGGTAGTCCATAGCGGAGACGATCTCCGCCACCCCCGCCTTGTCGTCGGCGCCCAGAAGTGTGGTGCCGTCGGTAACAATGAGCTCCCGGCCCCGGTATTTGGACAGGCTTTCGTAGTCGCGCTCCCGGAGCCACAGATCCTTCTCCTTGTTCAGGCAGATGTCGTCTCCGTCATAGCGGACGATTTTTGCCTTCACCTCCGCCCCGGAGACCGCAGGCGAGGTGTCCATATGGGCGATAAGCCCCACACAGGGAATTCCCTCGCACCCGGCGGTGGCAGGGAGCCAGCCGTACACATAGCCGTACTGGTCCATATGGGCGTTGTACAGGCCCAGCTCCGCCAGCTCCTCCGCCAGGGCAGCCCCCAGAACCTTCTGCTTGGCGGTGGAGGGGGTGGTCCCCGTGTCTATGGCGGACTGGGTGTCATAGCGCACATACTTCAAAAAGCGATTGACGGCGTTCATATAAAACTTCCTTTCCTCTGAGCAGGCGGCGCCGATTTTCTATTGACGGCAGAGGCCGCTTTATTGTAAACTGCATATGTCATATTTTATATTGTACCACAAAAGGAGCGGCATTTCCATGGTAACAACACAGGAATTTACCTTCCCCTCCAGCGACGGAGTCCATCAGGTTTCAGCCCGCTGGTGGCGGCCCGGGGAGGGGGCGCCCAGGGCGGTGCTTCAGCTGGTCCACGGCATCTCGGAGTACATCGGCCGGTATGACCCCTTTGCCCGCTATCTGGCGGAGCGGGGGTGGGCGGTGACGGGCCACGACCACCTGGGCCACGGCCATACGGCGAAAGACCCCGCAGAATACGGCTGGTTCGCCGACCGGGACGGCTGGCGGTATGTGCTCCGGGACACCCGGCAGCTTCGGCTGCTGGCGGGAAAGGAATATCCCGGCCTCCCCTGTTTTATTTTAGGCCACTCCATGGGCTCCTTCGTCACCCGGGGATACCTGCTGGCCTATCCCGGCACGGTGGACGGGGCGGTGCTCTCCGGCACCGGGCAGGAACCCGCCGCCGCCGTGGGCGCGGCCAAAGCCATCTCCGGCCTGCTGACCAGAACCATGGGACCCCGGGCCCGCAGCAGGCTGATCAACCGTCTGTCCCTGGGGGCCTATAACAGCCAGTTCAAACCCAACCGCACCAGCGCCGACTGGATCTGCCGGGATACGGCGGTGGTGGACGCCTATGTCGCCGACCCCCTGTGCCGCTTCCTGCCCTCGGTGAGCATGTACCATGACATGATGACGGGCCTCCAAATGCTGGTAAAACCGGAATATCTCAAGCGCCTGGACCGGGATACTCCCGTGTACTTTTTCGCGGGAGACCAGGATCCGGTAGGGAGCAACGGCGCGGGTGTGCAGAAGGTGGCCGGACTGTTCCGGCAGTACGGGGTGCGGGACGTAACCGTCAGGCTCTACCCCGGCGGACGGCATGAGATGCTCAATGAGACTAACCGGGAGGAGGTCTTTGCCGACACTCTGGCCTGGCTGGAAACCCACCTGGCCCAGGTGAGCACCCCCGCGGACCCGGGCGGCGGGGAATAGAATTCCCGAAAAACAACCGCGCCGCAGAGCCGCGTACACCAGGTGTTCCGCGGCCCTGCGGCGTTTTTATAGTCGATGTGGTTGAGAAGTGGTAAAAAAGGGAAAACGGGGCGTGGCAAGGCGGAGGACGCGGGCGGGCTGACGCCCGCCAAGGACGACAACGCCATCCACGCCCCGCTTTCCCCGCCGAACTTTACCGATTCTCAGCCGCTTCGACTATAACGGTCACAGGGTCTCCAGCAGAAAGCGTCCCACGCTCTCCATTGCTTCCCCGGCCTTGCGCATGGGGAACATCTGAAAGACGTGCCACAGCCCGGTCCATACCTCCAGCTTGCAGGGCACGCCGGCCTGCACCAGCCGGTCCCGCAGGCGGATGGAGTCAGACAGCAGCAGCTCCTGGGTGCCTGCCTGAATCAGGGTGGGGGGAAAGCCGGCGAGATCCCCGAACAGCGGGGAGAGATGACAGCCGCCGAACTCCTCCCCCCTGGCGTAGGCGTCCCGGACCGCGTAGATATAGTTAAGGGTGAGCACCGGGTCGATGTCCGCCCGCTCCTGATAAGACTTGCCGCTGGCGGTCATATCGGTCCAGGGGGAGAAGAGCGTCAGCGCCCGGGGCAGCCGCCGGCCGGCCTCCTTCAGCAGATGGGTGAGGACCAGCGCCAGATTTCCACCGGCAGAGTCCCCGGCCACCACCACGTCCCGGGCCCCAAATCCCTGATACATCAGGTAATCCCAGGCCCGCACCGCGTCCTCCACGGCGGCGGGATACGGATGCTCCGGCGCCAGGCGGTACTCAAAGGCCAGCACCGGCCAGCCGGACACGTGGGCCAGCTTGGAGGCCAGAATCCGGGAATAGCCCAGCGTACCGCTGGTGTAGCCGCCGCCGTGACAGTAGAGAATGCACCGGCGGCGGTCGTGCCCCCGGCTGGGCCGCACCCAGGCGGCATGCATCCCGTCCAGCTCAAAGGGTTCCCAGCTCATGCCCGCCATAGGCGCCGTCAGACGGCCCAGCAGCTCCTGACCTCTGCGCTGTTTTTCCAGGTCGTCCGGATCCATGGTCTCGGGAGTGGCGGCGGTGTGGATGGCCCGCAGCGCCCGGAGAAAGGGGTCCAGACGGCGGCGCTCAGCCTCCCTGCGCTGCTCCGCCCCGGGACGGGCCAGTCTGATGTGGATGCGGTCCTCTTCCATAAAGTTCCTCCTGCTCCAGCGTCACTGAGGGCCGCCGGAGGCGGCCTGGAGCACATACCGCTCCACCGCCATGCCGACGCCGCCCTCCCGGTTGCTGCCGGTGATATATTTGGCGGCGCGCCTGGCTCCTTCCGAGGCGTTTTCCACCGCGAAGGACCAGCCGGCCCAGCGGAGCAGCGCCTCGTCATTCCCCGCGTCGCCGAAGGCCATGACCTGCTCCGGCCCCAGACCCAGGCGCTCACACAGCCGGGCAACTGCCGCCGCCTTGTTGACCCCTGGCGCGATCAGCTCCATGTTGGACCCGAAGGCGCTGTCCACATCCACAGGGCCAAGGGTTCGCAGCTCTTCCACCAGCGCGGTGCGCTGTCCGGCGGGCACGGAAAAGATGTGAATTTTCTCCGTTGGCCGTTCCTCCAAGTCGGTGTTCAGGTCCTCCACAAAACGGCAGCAACGGCGGAGGACCACTCCATATTCCGGGCTGGGGGCGCTGGCGATGACTTGCTCCGCCCGCTCCTGCTGAATATAGCTGTCCCCCTGGGCGTACACCTCAAAGGGCAGCCCCCGCTCCAGCAGCAGGGCTGTCACCGCCCGCCGCTGCTCCGCTGGCATGCCGGTATGCCAGAGCCACTGGCCGCGGGCCGTGTCCAGAGCCGAGGCTCCGTTGGCCGTCACCGCCCAGCGCACGCATCCCAGCTGCTCCGCCGCCTCCCGCACCTGGGACCAGGCCCGGCCGGTAGTAATGGCCACGATAATTCCCCGCGCCGCCGCCGCCCGCAGGGCGGCGATGTTCCGGGGCGGGATAGTCACATGGTCGTCGTCAAAGGTAGTGCCGTCCATATCCATCGTAATGAGCTTGATATCCAAAGGCTGTTCCCTCTTTTGTCAAATTATTGGACCTTGAGCCTCAGCGCCCGGCGCACCTGCTCCGCGATGCCTGACGGAGTGAGGCCGAAGGCCGCCAACACATCCTGGGCCTTTCCGGAACGGCCGAATTCATCGTTGACCCCGTGGCGCACCACCGGCACCGGACAGTGCTCCGACAGGAACTCCGCCACGGCGGAGCCCAGACCGCCGATGACGCTGTGTTCCTCGGTGGTGACAACGCACCGGGTCTCCAGGGCCGCCTGGAGCACCAGCTCATAGTCCAGCGGCTTGATGGTGTGCATGTCGATGAGCCGGACGGAAATTCCCTCCGCCGCCAGGGTATCCGCCGCCTGGAGCGCCATCTGCACCATCATGCCGGTGGCGATAACCGTCACGTCGGCGCCCTCCCGCAGGAGGATGCCCTTCCCCCACTGGAACCGGTAGCCGGGGAGCGTATCGGTAACGCAGTCCACCGCCAGACGGCCCAGCCGCAGATAGGCGGGGCCGTCGTAGTTCACCAGGGCCCGCACCGCGCAGCGCATCTCGTTGGCGTCGCAGGGGGAGAGAACGGACATATTGGGAATGGCCCGCATGAGGGCGTAGTCCTCAATGCACTGGTGGGTGGCTCCGTCCTCCCCCACGGAGAGTCCCCCGTGAGAGCCTACAATTTTGACGTTCAGCCGGGGATAGGCCACGCTGTTGCGGACCTGCTCATAGGCCCGGCCGGTGGCAAACATGGCAAAGCTGTTGGTAAAGGGCATTTTGCCGCAGGCGGCCAGCCCCGCGGCCACACCGGTCATATTGGCTTCGGCAATGCCCATGTTGTAAAAGCGCTCGGGAAAAGCCTTGGCAAACAGGGCCGACTGGGTGGAACCGGACAGGTCCGCGTCCAGCACCACCAGATTTGGATATTCCTTCCCCAGCTCCGCCAGGGTCTGACCGTAGGCCACGCGGGTGGCAATCTTCTCACTCATGGCTCTTCCCCTCCAATTCCGCCAGGGCCGCCTCCAGCTCTTTCCGGGCCTGCTCATACTGCTCGTCATTGGGGGCCTTGCCGTGCCAGCCCGCCTGGTTTTCCATGAAAGAGACCCCCTTGCCCTTGACCGTCCTGGCCAGAAGCACCGTGGGCTTCCCCTTGCAGGCCGCGGCCCGGTCAAAGGCCGCCTCCAGCGCGTCGAAATCGTGGCCGTCCACCGGAATGACGTTCCAGTTGAAGGCCTCAAATTTCTTGTCCAGGGGCTCGGAGGGCATCACAACGGCGGTGGGTCCGTCAATCTGCAGTCCGTTTACATCTACGATGGCACAGAGGTTGTCCAGGCGGTATTTGGCGGCGGACATGGCAGCCTCCCATACCTGGCCTTCCTCAATTTCCCCATCGCCCAGCAGCGTATATACCCGCCAATTCTTCCCATCGGCCTTCCCTGCCAGGGCCATGCCTACGGCGGCGGAAATCCCCTGTCCCAGGCTGCCGGTGGACATATCCACGCCGGGGATCTGCCCCATCTCGGCGTGGCCGGACAGCCGGCTGTTAATATGCCGGAACTGCCTGAGCTCCTCCACCGGGAAGAAGCCCCGCAGGGCCAGCATGGGGTACAGGGCCGGCGTGCAGTGCCCCTTGGACAGGACGAAGCGGTCCCGGTCCGGGTCTGTGGGATTCTGAGGGTCTATCCGCATTACGTGAAAATACAGGGTGGTCATAATTTCCATTGAGGAAAGAGAGCCGCCGATATGCCCGGACGCGGCGCGGTGCACCATGTCCATGCCCAGCAGCCGGGCTCTGGCCGCTGTGACAGCCAGCGCGTGTGAGGCAGAATGTTCCATCCGATTCACCTTTCCGTTCGTTTCGTTGATACCGTCATCTCTGTGTACGCCGGTCTCCGGAGCCCATACGCAAAGCCTTGGTTACGCGTGCAGGTTCTTATACCTGCTAGTATACCCCACACCGCGTCCGGTTGCAACTGTTCAGGCGCAAAAAAACGAGCCGGTTCGCCCGCGGGTTTTCGGCGGTTCTTCCGGACCGGGAAGATTCTTCCGCCGCCCGCGTTCCAGACGGCAGGAGGTGCGGCTCTGCCCCGGGCCGCGCGCCCTCCCCAAACAGGCGGTTTTTCCGTTATTTAATTCCATTTTATCCTCTATATAGGCGTTTTTGAGCGGCATCAGGGAGAAATTCTGGGATTCTCCACATTTTGCACCATTTTTATAAAATTTCAGTTGTCAGCACCGAAGATTTAATGTATAATGAACAACAGCAGTCGTGCGGCCCCACCGGGCAGCCGCTGGACCCGATCTCAAACGTAAGGAGAGGAACACAAGTATGAGTTATTCCGCACAAAACATCCGCAATATCTGTCTGCTGGGGCACGGCGGCAACGGAAAGACGTCTCTGGCTGAGAGCATGTTATACCTCACCGGCGGCACCGAGCGCCTGGGGAAGACCCCCGACGGCAATACTACCTGCGACTACGATCCGGAGGAGACCCGCCGCCAGATCTCCATCGGCATGGCTGTGGCCCCCGTGGAGTACAATGGCTGCAAGATCAATGTGCTGGACACCCCCGGTTACTTTGACTTTGTAGGCGAAGTCATCGAGGCCGTTCAGGTGGCCGACGCCGCCGTCATCGTCTGCTCCGCCAAGGCGGGCATGAGCGTGGGCGCGGAGAAGGCCTGGAAGCTGTGCGAATCCCGCAAGCTCCCCCGGGTGCTCTATATCTCCAAGACCGACGAGGAGCACGCGGATTTCAACGCCGCGTTTGACACCCTGCGGGGCCGTTTCGGTAAAAATGTGGCGCCCGTGGTGGCCCCCATCTGGGACGCCGACAAAAAGGTTATCGGCATCATCGACGTGCTCCACAAGCGGGCCTTCAAGGTGGGCCCCAAGGGGGAGCGTATTGAAATCGACATTCCCGAGGACAAGCACAGCGTGGTGGACGAGCTCTACGACGCGCTGAAGGAGTCTGTGGCCGAGACCAGCGAGGAGCTTATGGAGAAGTTCTTCGAGGGCGAGGACTTCACCTACGCCGAGATGATTCAGGGTCTGCGCTCCGGCATCCGGGACCTGTCCCTCTTCCCGGTAGTGTGCGGCTCCGCGCTCTCCGGCCTGGGCACCCGCATGCTGCTGGACCTGATCGTGGAGCTGCTGCCCAGTCCTTTGGACGGCCGTCCCCTGATGGGTGAAAACGCCGAAGGCGAGCTGGACGAGTTTGTCTCCGCTCCGGGCGCTCTGCCCACCGCCCTGGTCTTTAAAACCGTGGCCGACCAGTACGGCAAATATTCCTATGTGAAAGTGCTCTCCGGCAGCATCAAGCCGGACATGCAGCTGGTGGACTCCCGCACAGGGAGCACGGAAAAGGTGGGCCGCCTGTACGTGATGAAGGGCAAGAAAGCCGATGAGGTCAAGGAGCTTCAGTGCGGCGACATCGGCGCCATCGGCAAGATGGACAAGGTCAAAACCGGCGACACCCTCTCCGACCCCCGCAAAGTGGTCAAGCTGGAGGCCCTGCCCTTCCCGGAGCCCTGCTACTCTGTGGCCATCTCCCCCAAGGCCAAGGGTCAGGAGGACAAGGTGGCCGGCGGTCTTACCCGCCTCAACGAGGAGGACCTGACCTTCTCCTGGGTCAACAACGGCGAGACCCGCCAGATGGTGGTCTCCGGCACCGGCGACATGCAGATGGACGTGCTCCTCTCCCGGCTGAAGAGCCGCTTCGGTGTGGACGCGGAGCTGTCCGAGCCCCGCGTGGCCTATCGGGAAAAGATCCGGAAAAAGGTGGAGGTCCAGGGCCGCCACAAGAAGCAGTCCGGCGGCCACGGCCAGTTCGGTGATGTTAAAATCCGCTTTGAGCCCGGAGAGAGCGAGGAGCTGGAGTTCTGCGAGGAGGTCTTCGGCGGCTCCGTGCCCAAGAACTTCTTCCCCGCCGTGGAAAAGGGTCTGCGGGAAGCCGTACAGCACGGCGTGCTGGCGGGCTACCCGGTGGTGAATCTGAAGGCCACCCTGTTCGACGGCTCCTATCACCCGGTAGATTCCTCCGAAATGGCCTTCAAAACCGCCGCGCAGCTGGCGTATAAGGCAGGTCTGCCCGATGCCAGCCCCGTCCTGCTGGAGCCCATCGGCGAGCTGAAAGTGACCATTCCCGACAGCTACATGGGCGACGTGATCGGCGACCTGAACAAGCGCCGGGGCCGTCCCATGGGCATGAACCCCGACGGCGACGGCAACCAGGTGGTGGAGGCCGAGGTGCCCATGGCGGAGATGAGCCGTTACGCCATTGACCTGCGCTCCATGACCCAGGGCCGGGGCTCTTTCACCTTCCGGTTTGTCCGCTATGAGGAGGCCACCCCCGCCGCCCAGGAAAAGGCGATTGAGGCGGCCAAAGCCATGCAGGAGGAGTAATCCAGCCTGTCAAACAAGCGGCAGCGCCGTCGTTCCAAGGGAGACGCGCCCCGCCGTGCGTACCCTTTGGGGTACGCTTGCAGGCCGAAACCTGTTTTCTCCGATTTAAATTGAGTCCACAATACAGCAGGACTTGGCGCAGACCCTTTGTCTAATCCGTGTCCCCCCGGCCCGGCCGGGGGGACTTTTTACGCGAAACCGCCCGGACGTTAAATACGTCCGGGCGGAATGTGATGTGAAAATAGACTGGGTTCTGACCATTCTGAGAGGCTCTTAATAGCTGACGCCCTGCCAGATCATGGCGTCGGCCACCTTCAGGAAGCCCGCGATGTTAGCTCCGGCCACCAGGTTGCCCTCCATGCCAAACTCGGCGGCGGCTTTGGCGGCGTTGTGGTAGATGTTGGTCATGATACCGTGGAGCTTCTGGTCCACTTCCTCAAAGGACCAGCTCAGACGCATGGAGTTCTGGCTCATCTCCAGGCCGGAGGTGGCCACGCCGCCGGCGTTGGAGGCCTTGGCAGGGGCAAAGAGCACGCCGTGGGACTGGAACCAGGCCACCGCCTCGGGGGTGGAGGGCATGTTCGCGCCCTCCGCTACGGCGAAGCAGCCGTGCTCCACCAGAGCCTTAGCCGACTCCAGAGGCAGCTCGTTCTGGGTGGCGCAGGGCAGGGCAATGCCGCAGGGCACCGTCCAGATGCCGGAACAGCCCTCCACATATTTGGCCCCGGGCACATAGTCCAGATAGGTCTTGATGCGGTCCCGCTTGACCTCTTTGATCTGCTGGATAATCTTATAGTCGATGCCGTTCTCGTCCACAATATAGCCGTTGGAATCGCTCATGGCGATTACCTTGCCGCCCAGCTGGGTGGCCTTCTGGTTGGCGTAGATGGCCACATTGCCGGAGCCGGAGATGACCACGCTCTGCCCCTGGAAGGATTTTCCGGCGGCTTTGAGCATCTCGTCGGCAAAATAGCACAGGCCGTAGCCGGTGGCCTCGGTGCGGGCCAGGGAGCCGCCGTAGCTGAGGCCCTTTCCGGTGAGTACGCCGTTGAATTCGTTGCGGATGCGCTTATACTGGCCGAAAAGATAGCCGATCTCCCGGGCACCCACGCCGATGTCTCCGGCGGGTACGTCGGTGTCAGGCCCGATATGGCGCTGGAGCTCCGTCATAAAGGACTGGCAGAAGCGCATAACCTCATTACTGCTCTTGCCCTTGGGGTCGAAGTCAGAGCCCCCCTTGCCGCCGCCCAGAGGCAGACCGGTGAGACTGTTTTTAAAGATCTGCTCAAAGCCCAGAAATTTGATAATGGACAGATTGACGCTGGGATGGAAGCGCAGACCGCCCTTGGAGGGGCCGATGGCAGTGGAGAACTGCACCCGATATCCCCGGTTGACCTGAACCTTACCGTGGTCATCCACCCAGGAAATGCGGAAGAGCAGGGTGCGCTCAGGCTCTACAACGCGCTCCACCACGCCGGAGCGCACCAGATCAGGCCGCTGCTCCATAACCGGCTGGAGGGACTCCAGCACCTCGCCCGCCGCCTGAAGGAACTCCGGCTGGTCCGGGTCCTTCCGGCAGACGTTCTCATAGACGCCCTGAAGGTAAGAATTGGTGAACTGAAATGCCATAATTGCCAAACCCCTTTGTTTAGCGGCCGCCCGGCGGACAGACCAGCCAGATTTTACGGCTTTTTCCCGGAGGGAAAAGATGCCACTTTTGCCGCAGGTGTTTCCGCTGCCCTCCGGCGACGGCGCGCATCTCCGCGGCGCTCAGCGATGGACCGGGAAGAGAACTTGCCCTAACTCTCTTCCCACCTCCGGTTTCGCTGAGTCCATTATAATCTCTTCGCCAGCAAAATGCAAGAAAAAATTTCAAAATTGCAAAATTGACGGAAAACGGTCGAATATGTCCGGCATAACTGCACCATTTTATACAGTCTCATTCATTTGCAACTCATGCGGGGACATTCCGAGAGGGTCTGCACATCTATCCGCACAATAAACGGGGGCCCCTGTCCCATATGGCAGGGGCCCCGCAGTCTGTCGAAAAATTTCCCCAACGGGAAAGCCTCGCAGAGTTTTGCCGCCTGAGGGCGGCAAAATAAAGCTAAAATCGGTCATTTTCGGGGACATGTGCCTCGAAAATGACACATCTCGGCCTGCAAGTGTGCCCAAAGGGTGCGCGTGGCAGGCCGTATCCCTTTTGTCAAAAAAGGCCTCCGGCCTTTTTTGACAGGCCCGGGGGCCCCTGTCCCATACGGCAGGGGCCCCCGTTTCTTTCCATTCGCTGACGCCTTAGAAGTATTTCTTGATGCCGTCGGTAGCCAGAGACGCGTCGGCACTGATGGTGACGGTAAACTTGATGTCGTTTTTGTCGGAGAAGCGGTTCAGCCAGTCCAGGAAATCCTCCACAGCGGGGTCGTCGGGGTCGGCGGGAACAATTTTGGTCAGACTGTCGATAAAAATATACGTGGTATCATAATTGCCCGCATACAGGCCGCTGATAAAGCCTTTCAGGAACGAAAAGTCCTTCATATCATAATGGCTGGCTTCCACCAGACGGATCTTGTAGTGGATGTCATAGGTCAGCTTGGGCCCGCGCTCGATACAGACCACGTTTCCGTTCTCACTGTGAACAGCAGAATTTATGAGTTCGATCATCTGCTTGGTCTTGCCGGTGCCCTTGACGCCCATGATCACTCTCACCATAGTTTATCACTCCTTATTTTGTCCGCCGGAGCAGCTCCGGCCTTCTGTCTCCATGTTACCATCTTTGCCGGCGGATTGCAACCGGTTTGTGAAAAACAGCTGAAATTTCAGCGGGAAGTTTTACCCCAGCCGGACCTCCAGTTCCCGCTTCCGGTCCTCATATCCCGGCTTGCCCAACAGCGCGTACATGTTGTTTTTATACGCCTCCACGCCGGGCTGATCAAAGGGGTTGACCTTCAGCAGATAACCGGACAGGCCGCAGGCGTACTCGAAGAAATAGATCAGTGCGCCCAGGGTGCGGGCGTCCCGCCGGTCCACTGTCAGAATCACATTGGGTACTCCGCCGTCCACGTGGGCCAGGACTACTCCCTGGAAGGCTTTTTCCGCCACGAAGGACAGGGTCTTGCCCGAGAGGAAATTCAGCCCGTCCACGTTATCCGGGTCGTGAGGAATTTCGAGCTCCCGCCGGGAGCGGTCAAATCGAACCACCGTCTCGAACATGAGCCGCTCTCCCTGCTGGATATACTGTCCCATGGAATGCAGGTCGGCGGTGAACTCCACACTGGCGGGGAAGAGGCCCTTGCCCTCCTTCCCCTCGCTCTCGCCGTAGAGCTGCTTCCACCACTCGGCGAAGAAGCGGAAGGCAGGCTCATAGCAGGCCAGCAGCTCTACCCTCTTGCCGGCGCAATACAGGCCGTGCCGGGCGGCGGCGTACTGCCAGGCGGGATTGTCCGCGCCGGGCCGGGCCAGTTCCTCCATGGCGGCGGCGGCGCCGCCCATAAGCGCGGTGATGTCGATGCCTGCGCAGGCAATGGGCAGCAGACCCACAGCAGTAAGCACCGAATACCGTCCTCCCACTGCGTCGGGCACTACAAATTCTTCGTACCCCTCGGTGTCGGCCAATCCCTTGAGCGCCCCGCGTCTGGCATCGGTCGTGGCATAAATGCGCCTGCGGGCCTCCTCTTTGCCGTACTTCTCCTCCAGCAGAGCTTTAAAAATGCGGAAGGCCACGGCGGGCTCAGTGGTCGTGCCCGATTTGGAGATAACGTTGACAGAGAAATCCTGGTCCTTCACCTGGTCGATGACCTCGGTGAGGCCGTCGCTGGACAGCCCGCACCCGGCGAAATAGATGGCGGGGCCGTCTTTGCGGGTTAAATTGAAATTGGGGGAGTTGAGCACCTCCACCACGGCCCGGGCCCCCAGGTAGGAACCGCCGATGCCGATGACAACCAAGGCCTTTGAGTTTCCGCGGATGCGCTCCGCTGCGGCCTGAATACGGGCGAACTCCTCCTTGTCATAATCCCGGGGCAGGTGAACCCAGCCGGTGAACTCCCCGCCGGGACCGTTTCCCGCTTCCAGCATAGCGCGCGCCTCCTCCAGCGCGGCGGTGCGGCCGGTGAACCAGTCCTCCGGCAGGAACGGAACGGCATTGGATAAATCAAGTCTGAACATGGTTGAAAACCTCCTTTGTAAGTAAAAGGGTCCTCCTGACTTTTAGTATACACCAAAGCGTTCCAATTTCCTAGTGGAATTTTGACGGCGCGGCAAAAAACGCGGTCCGGCGGCAATACCGCTCCGGACCGTGGAAATCACAGGTCTTGATCTGCCGCCGGACATTTCTCCAGCCGCATGCAATCATACCCCTTTTCTTTCATCGATGTCTGCCCGGACCGCAGCGCCGGCACAGCGCTGTGCTCCTGTTCAGGCGGGCATTTCCAGCCCATGGATGAAGCCTCCCAGCTCCGGGGAGAGCACGTCGCCGCCAATGACCGTGTTTTTGTAGACCAGCAATCCCGCCTGAATGCCTGCCGCCCCGGTGGGATAATTGGTGAGCTCATAAGTATATCGCTTTACCCGCTTCCCCCGGTACTGGGTCAGGTCAAAGCCCTGAGCGCTCTGGAGCTCCAGGTATTGAGTGTAGGTGTCGTCAAACTCTTCGGGAATAAGCAGCTCCTCGACGGATACCGCCTCCGGGGAGACTGTCCAGCCATAGCTCTCCAGATAGGCCACCCGGTCCTCATTGGTTTTGACACCTCTGGGACTGGCGGAGGTGGACACCGCCGCTCCGCGGGTTCCCAGCAGAACAGCCGCCGTCAGCACTCCGCATACAACCGCGGCTGCGGCCGCCACAGCCGCAATCCGCCCCCGGCGGACCTTGGCGGTAAAAATAAACACAGCGCAACGCTCCCTTCCAAAAACTGTCATGCTAATTTCTATGATATTTTCCCGAAAACTATGTTTAAACGAAAAAAAAGGACGGGCTGGAGTCTATTTTAAATTCAAAATATTTCCAGCCCCGCTTCTTCCGTAAGCTGCTGATACATCTTCATCAGCTCCGCCGCACACCTGCTCTCGGTCATATCCTTCACGGAAAAACCATATGATTAACTCTTATTGGGAACATGAAAACGCAAGATTTTTGACGAAAATACAAGAAAATAGATTGAAACTATCACATTACGCAGAAAGCCGTCCTTGAAAATGATACGGCGCATTTCCTCCTGGGCCGCCGCCAGTTTCTCGGCGATATGCACCGCCAAGGCTATTTCGTGCATGCTTTGAATATAGTCTAACATCTCAGAATGGGGAGGTGTTCCTCTGAAATCGCAGAAGCTGGCAGTTACTATCCTCTGCACCGAAGAAAAACTGGATATCCAGCAAATCATTTTACGTTCCCTGTCCATTTTTTTAGAAAGGGAGCTTCACAACATTGCAAATACCTCGAGCCATGTCGTATGATACATATGATGAATGGCCGTTTATCTCAGGAGGTATGACATGTACTTAGAGATAAACAACCCCACAGACTACCATGCGGCGTTATACATCAGACTATCGAAGGAGGATGAGAGCGAGGGTCCGTCCGAGAGCGTCAACAACCAGCAGTCCCTGCTCAACGAGTTTGTCCAGCAGCACCGCCTCAGCGTCTATGATACCTACATCGACGACGGCTGGAGCGGAACCAACTTCGACCGTCCGAATTTCCAGCGTATGATCGCCGATATCGAGGCCCGGAAGGTCAATATGGTCATTACAAAAGATCTGAGCCGCCTGGGTCGCGACTACATCCTCACCGGTCACTACATGGAGCGGTACTTCCCGGAGCACCGGGTCCGCTACATCTCCCTGCTGGACGGCATCGACACCGGGGTGGACTCCACCGCCAACGACATTACCCCCTTCCGCGCCATCATGAATGATATGTACGCCAAGGACATCTCCAAAAAGATCTCCAGCGTCAAGCACGATAAGCAGCGCAAGGGCCTGTTTATCGGTGGAAAACCGGTCTACGGCTACAAGATGCACCCCACCGAGAAGAACAGGATCGTCATAGACGAGGACGCAGCTCCTATGGTACGGCGGATTTTCGGGATGGCATTGGAGGGGGTCAGCTGCCGTCAGATTGCCGCCCAACTCAACGCAGAGGATGTCCCCACCCCTGCCGCTTACGCCGGGCTGACAGTTGCAAATCCAGGACCTTATACCGGCCTGTGGAGCAGTGAACGCATTTCCGATATGCTGCAAAATGAAACCTACACCGGCAGTATGGTCCAAGGCCGTACCCGGAAGATCAACTACAAGTCCAAGAAGTGCATCAAACAGGACAGGCGGGACTGGGTGGTGGTAGAGGGCACCCATGAGCCGCTGATCGACCGGGAAACCTTTGACAAGGTACGGGCACTGGTGGAGAGCCGCAGGCACACCCGCAGCCGGACCTACGACTTTTTGCTCAAAGGGCTGATTTTCTGCCACGAGTGCGGCTACCCGCTGGCGGTGCTCAACCGCAAGAACGCGGCGGGAGAAGATCGGCTGTACTTCGTCTGCCGGACCTACCAGCGGTTTACCAAGGCGGGGGTCTGCACCAGCCACACCATCAAGGAGGAGACCGTCACCCGGGCGGTGGTGGAGAAGGTGCGGGAGGTCTGCGGGGCCTGGCTGCAAGCGGACCGGCTTCTGCCCCAGGCGCAGAGAGTGGTGGCGAAAGCAATCGCGGAGGCAGACAACGAAAAGGAGATCAACTCCCTGAAAGCTAAAATCGACAGCCTGACCGCCCATCTGGACAGGGTCTACATGGATAAGCTGGGCGGCATCCTGGACGAAGCCGACTTTCAGCGCATCTATGCCAAGGTCAAGGCCGACCGCGCCGCCCTGGAGCAGCGCCTCAGTCGGCTGGACCGCCCGGACTTTTCCCCAGCGGAGCAGACCGACCTGGCAAAAAAATTAGTAGAGCGGTTCCTGGAAACCGCATCCACCAATCGGGAACTGCTGGTCAGCCTCATCGAACGGGTAGAGCTGACCAGCGACAAACAAATTATCATCAAATTCCGCTTCAAGCAGCTGGAGAACAGCTGACTGGAAGCAAATTTTCAGAGGCTATCGCTTACAATAGCCGGGGCGGGATGTATCGCGCATTGAAAAAAAAGCGCTGAAAAAGCTGGAAACAGCCATGGGCACACCATAAATATTTCTGGGCTCCAGCTGCAGACATGCAGCTGGGGCCCCGCATTTTGCGCTTTTTCAACTGCGGCGACTATATCAAAATTTTTGGGGGGAGGACCCGGTTGTAAGAACCTGTATTCATAACCGGGGAAGGCTGGATGGGCGAGGATTTTTCTCGCCAGACAAGGAGATGTTCCGCAGCCATCCTGACGGATGGCAAGGGAAAGCGACGCAGTATGGCGGGAAAAAGACCGCTCAGTCGGCGTTCAACGGTTGTGAATACAGGTCCTAGTACTCTACCAAGTTAGAAATTACAGATTGAATTTGGAGCAGGATTTTTGCAGGGCGAGGCGGAGGACGCCGATGGGCTGACGCCCACCAAGGACGACAACGAAGCCATGCGGAAATCCGGCCCAAAGGCAAATGCAATGTTCTAGCTTGGTAGCGTACTAGTACAGGTTTACACCTGATTTCTGTGGACAGCGCTTCTTTGGGATATACATTTTTTAGGTTCTGTGTTATAATTATTTTATAAAATCATTTGCGGCATAACCGGCGGCGGGAAATCTGTCTGCCGGATGCGGAAAGGCGGGACAAGCCATGAAAGAGCGCAGGGAACTGCCGCCGGAGGAGGCCGACGGCATTATTGAGGGGCGCAACGCGGTAACGGAGGCTCTGCGGGCCGGGACCAGCATCGACAAGGTCTACCTGGCCAAGGGGGAGACCAGCTCCGCCCTGGGGTTTATCGCTTCCACAGCCCGTTCCCGGGGAATTGTGGTGGCGGAGGCCGACCGGCGGAAGCTGGACGCCATGAGCCGCACCCACGCCCATCAAGGAGTCATCGCCCTGGCCGCCGTGCGGGAGTATGCCGATATCCCGGACATGCTGTCGGCCGCTGCCGCGCGGGGAGAGCCACCCCTGCTGGTGGTCTGCGACGAGCTCAGCGATCCGCACAATCTGGGGGCGGTCATCCGCACTGCCGAATGCGCTGGAGCCCACGGGGTGATCATCCCCAAGCGGCGCAGCGCAGGGCTGACAGCCATTGTCGCCAAAACCTCCGCCGGGGCGGTAAGTCACATGCCTGTGGCTCGGGTATCCAACCTGCCCGCCTGTCTGAAGGAGCTGAAAAAGCAGGGGCTCTGGATTTTCGGAACCGACGCTGCCGGAGAGCGACTCCTCTATGAAGCCGATCTCAAAGGCCCCGCCGCCATAGTGATTGGCAGCGAGGGCAGCGGCATGGGCCGTCTGGTGTCTGAAACCTGCGATTTTCTGGTGCGCATCCCCATGCGGGGAAAGCTGAATTCTCTTAACGCCTCCGCCGCTGCCGCCATCCTTCTCTATGAGGCGGTCCGCCAGCGGAGCTGACCGCAAAGGCTCCAAAGATACCGGGAGGAGACTGTATATGGCCAAGGACCGGGACGACCAACTGAATCAGGGAACGGACGGCGGCGGAGAAAACACTGATTTTTCCCTGGAGGAGATTTTGGCGGAATTTGGGGAAAAGCCCCGCCGCAAATCCTTCAGTGACGACACCATCCCCTTTCCCATTATCCCTAAAAGCGCCCGGGCTGCCCCGGCCGGACGGAAGCCGGGCCGGGTGGTGGTCTTTCCCACGGGGGGAGCAGCCTCCGCCCCCGCTCCCCCGGCGACAGAGGATCCGGCTCTGGGGCCGGAGCTGCTGGAGGAGGTGCAGCCGGCCCCCAAAGCCGGGCGAAAGTCTGCCGACAAGAAGATTGTGGAGTTCCCCGGAGAGGAGCCCAATCCGCCGCCGGCCTCGGACAACCCCATTGCCGAGGGCCTAAACCGCCTGGTGCGCAAAGCGGACCAGTATGCTGAGCACATGTTTGAGGAGGAGGGCGCCGAGTACGCCGAAGAGGTCCTGCGGGCTGAGCGCTACATCCCCGGCACCGACCAGGAGGAGGAGCCGGAGCCCCACAGGGAACGCCGCCGGCGGTCTCAGCCGCCTCCGGCCCCGGACCTGCCCCCGGCAGAACTGGTCCGGCGGTACCAGAAGGGACTCAAGGGCCTGCGGGTTCGGACGGTGCTGGCTTTTCTCCTCTCTGCCGCCGCTCTGGCCCTCACCCTGGCCGCCCAATTGAACATCCCTCTGCCGGAGGTGCTGACGCCCCGGCTCCAGGCCCTGGCTCTGGCGGGGACCTTGGTGGCAGTGATGCTGCTGGGGCTGGATGTGCTGCTCCGGGGCCTGTTCCGGCTTTTGCGGTTTCAGATGGGGATGGATACCCTGCTGGTCTTTTCCTGCGCCGCTGTTCTGGCCGACGCCATCACCATGCACGACCTGGACGCCAGAGGCGGTCAGCCCCCCTACTGCGGCCTGGCGTGCCTGGGAATATGGCTCCTGATGCGGGGCAGCTGGCTGAAGCGCCGGGGACAGCGTCTGTCCTGCCGGACGGCGGCCTCCGCCGCCCACCCCTACCTGGTGACGCTGGACGACGAGGTCTGGAACGGCCGGGACGCTTACGCCAAGTGGTCCGGGGATACGGTGGGCTTCGGTCGGCAGATGCAGGCCCCCGACGGGGCCCAGCGGATCTTTCACCTGGCCTGCCCCCTGCTGTTCATCGCCTGTCTGAGTCTGTCCATGGCGGCCTCCGTCGGCAGGGACGCGCCGGAGCGGATGCTCTGGTGTCTGGCGGCCTCCCTGACGGCGGCCTCCTCCCTGTCCGGCGCCCTGTGCTACGGAATCCCCTGGTTTCAGCTGAGCCTGCGCCTGAGTAAATCCGGCGCGGCTATCGCCGGGTGGGACGGCGTTACCGCCACCGGCGGGGGCAGCGGCATTCTGCTCACCGATGCGGACCTGTTTCCCCCCGGCTGTGTGCGGCTCAACGGCATCAAGGTATTCGGGGACTTTCCCGTAGATAAAGTGGTGTCCGACACGGCCACCCTCATCCGGGACCTGGGCAGCGGTCTGGACAAGATTTTTCATGACCTGCTCCGGGCCCAGGGCTGCGTCTACCGCCGGGCCTCCGGCCTGGAGTTCCACGAGGCCGGGGGGGTCTCCGCCGAGATCCGGGGGGAGCAGGTGCTGGTTGGCTCCGGGTCCTTCATGCGGCTGATGGAGGTGGAACTGCCCCAGGGCCTTAACGTAAAAAACGCGGTGTTTTGCGCCATTGATGGGGAGCTGGCCGGAGTATTCGCTCTGCGGTATACGCTTCACGGGCTCATTGAGCCCTCCCTGAACGCGCTGATCCGCAACCGGGTTACGCCGGTGCTGGCCACCCGGGACTTCAATTTGATTCCCTCCATGCTCCAGCAGCGGTTCAAGCTGCCGGTGGACAAAATGGAGTTTCCCCCGGTAGAGCGACGGGTGGAGCTCTCCGGTGAGGAACAGCTCCACAGCTCCATCCTCACGGCGGTGCTCTGCCGGGAAGGGGTGGGACCCTATTCCGAGGCGGTGGTGGGGGCCGCCCGGCTGCGCCGTGCTAGATCGGAAGAGCACACGTCTGAACTCCAGTCACTTACAGGAATCT
>CANDFO010000038.1 GCA_947384055.1 uncultured Flavonifractor sp. | reverse complement strand
CACAGCGGCCTCCACCATGAGGAGCCCCACCATACAAGCGGTGTCTCCGCCGCTGTGCCTGCCTCCGCCGCACCGGTATTCCTGAACAGCATGGGGTGCGCCGACCCCAACTGCGTCGACCCCAACCACTTCCACCACTGTGACGGCAGCTGCGCCGTGGCGGGGCACTATCACGACTGCCCGGTGGGATGCGCCGACGCCGCCCACGCCCACAGCGGCCTCCACCATGAGGAGCCCCACCATACAAGCGGTGTCTCCGCCGCTGCGCCTGCCTCCGCTGCGCCGGTATTCCTGAACAGCATGGGGTGTGCCGACCCCAACTGCACCAACCCCAACCACTTCCACTACTGTGACGGCAGCTGCGCCGTGGCGGGACACTATCACGACTGCCCGGTGGGATGCACCAACGCCGCCCACGGTCATATGGGCGGCGGCTACCACAGAGGGAATCACCACGGCAGGCATCATGGAATATACCAGTAAAAACTCCGCCGCAGTCCCCGGGGACTGCGGCGGAAAGCATTGCTTTCCGCCAAAAGGGTTCAACTGCCCTGCCCGCTCTGCTTCCGGACGTCCCCGCCCGGCGGTTTTCCGTTGAAGCGGCGGCTGTCGCGGCTTTTTCCGCTGTTTCTCCTGCTGACGGGAGCCGGCGTGATGCTCTATCCGGCGGTCAGCAGTCGCTGGAATGCCCACCGCCAGTCCCAGGCGGCAGCAGGATATGTCCGGCAGGCGGCCCAGCTGGACCGGGAGGTCCGCGGCCGTCTGCGGCGGGAGGCGGAAACGTATAACCAAGGTCTGGCGCCCCGGCAGCTCCAGACTGTTCCCACCCGTGAGGAGCACCGGCAGTACAGCTCTCTGCTGAACCTGTCCTCCTCCGGCATAATGGGGTATCTGGAAATCCCAAAAATCCAGGTGGAGCTGCCCATCTGCCACGGCATAGACGCCGCCGTCCTCCAGAACGGGGTGGGCCATCTGGAGGGCAGCGCCCTGCCGGTAGGCGGCCCGGATACGCACTGCGTTCTCACCGGGCACCGGGGGCTGCCCGGGGCCCGGCTCCTGACCGACCTGGACCAGCTGGCGGAGGGGGACCTGTTCTTTCTCCATGTGCTGGGGGAAACCCTGGCCTACGAGGTGGACCAGATTCTGGTTGTGGAGCCGGACGACTTCCGCAGTCTGGTGCCCCTTCCCGGCCGGGACCTGTGCACGCTGCTCACCTGCACCCCCTACGGGGTCAATTCCCACCGGCTGCTGGTGCGGGGACGCCGGACTGCGCTTCCGGAGGGCCCTGTTCCCGGGCCGGGCGTGGACGCTCAGCGGCTGGACCCGGCCTTTGGGGTGCTGGCGGCGGGGCCGGCGCTGCTCCTCTGGCTGTGGACGGAGTACAGGCGGGCCAAAAAGCACAGATAACCGCCCGCCGCGCCGTCCGGCCCGCTGGAGGCGCAGGCGGTTATTCGGCCTCCTTTTCCCGGGCCTCCCGCTCCTCCCGCGCCCGGTCCATCATCCCGTGGAGACAGGCCAGGGCGGAGGACAGACCGCCGATCTCGTCAATCAGGCCGATGCCTACCGCCTCTTCTCCGTAGATCACGCTGCCCACATCGGCGGCCAGCTCTCCTGTCTGGAGCATCAGACGGATGAAGGTTTCCCGGTCCACGGCGCTGTTGCTGGTGACAAATTGGGTAATCCGCTCCTGAATGCGCTCAAAATAGTTAAAGGTCTGGGGTACCCCGATCACCAGGCCGTTGAGCCGTACCGGGTGAATGGTCATGGCGGCGGAGGGGGCGATAAACGACCGTTTGGCGGACACCGCCAGAGGTACGCCAATGGAGTGCCCGCCCCCCAGCACCAGGGAGACCGTAGGCTTGGTCATGCTGGCAATGAGCTCCGCGATGCCAAGCCCCGCCTCAATGTCGCCCCCTACGGTGTTCAGCAGCACCAGCAGGCCGTCAACCTCGGCGCTCTCCTCCAGCGCCGCCAGCAGGGGCATCACGTGTTCATATTTGGTGGTCTTGACCGTGGGCGGCAGGAGCTGATGGCCCTCAATCTGCCCCACGATGGTCAGAGTATGGATGGTTCCCCGCTCCGTTTTGATGGTGGTGGAACCCATGTCTACAATCTGCTGCGGACCGCACGGAAATCCGCTGTCCTGCTCCTCGGGCTCTGTAAAGGGTCTTGGTTCGTCCATCCTGCCGCCTCCCATCTGCTGGGCCAAGTTTGCCCGCTTTTGAGAGGCGGTATGCACTGCCGCCGGGCTTTTACGCGTTTTTCGTCTGATACGCCTCTCCCCAATCCCGCAGGGCGTTTAAAACCGGCTCCAGGCTGTGCCCCAACTCCGTCAGCGCGTACTCGACATGCGGCGGTATCTCCGGATAGACGGTCCGGACGACCAGACCGCTCTCCTCCATCTGCCGGAGCTGCGCGGTCAGTACCTTTTGGCTTACGTTGCCAACGGACTTTTTCAATTCCCCAAATCGCTTTGTCCCCGGCAGCAAGTCCCGGAGAATCAGCACCTTCCATTTGTCACTGATCAGGGTTAACGTCGTCTCTACCGGGCAGGCGGGCAAAGTCTTTGTCTCCATTGCGGCATCCTCCTGTCTGTTCATTTCCAAAGCGTGCCGTACAGCTCTATTTTACGGTGTTTTCTGTAGGGCGGTCAAGGTGCAGAAAGAATGTTTTTTGCCATGACCGGCGGACCACGCAGGCAGCGCAGACAAAACGCCGCGAAACAGCAGAGACGCCCGGGCTTCTCAGACTGTCAAAAGACGTCCCCTACGGGAAGGCCTCGCAGAGTTTTGCCGCCCAAGGGCGGCAAAACAAAGTCAAAATTGGTCATTTTCGGGGACATGTGCCTCGAAAATGACACTTCTCGGCCTGCAAGTGTGCCCAAAGGGTGCGCGCGGCAGGCCGTATCCCCTCTGTCGAAAAAGGCCAAAGGCCTTTTTCGACAGACAGAGACGCCCGGGCTTTTGCCCGGGCGTCTCTGCTGTTTCTGAAAATATCAGCTGCCGGAGGAGAAGAAGGGGGAGAGAGAGGAGGCGACGCTGCTGATGGGCATTGTCTGAAGGACAATTTTTCCCGGCCCGGTGACGACGGTATTAAAGAGCCCCTCGCCGCCGAAGAGAGCATTTTTGATGCCCTTGACGCTCTGTATGTCAATGGTGCAGGTGGCGTCCATCATAGCCAGGTTGCCCGTGTCGATTACCATCTGCTGTCCGGGGCCCAGGTCATACTCCACCGCGTAGCCGTCAATCTCCAGAAACGCCATGCCGCTGCCGGAGAGCTTCTGCATGATGAAGCCCTCGCCGCCAAAGAACCCGGCCCCGGCCTTCTTTTGGAAGAACACCGACAGCTCCACCCCCTGCTCGGAGGCCAGGAAGCCGCTCTTCTGTACCACGACGGGCCGGTCGGGTGAAATCTGCACCGCCCGGATGGAGCCGGGGAAACTGGAGGCGAAAGCGATCATGCCCGCGCCACCCTGAGCGGTATAGATGTTTTGGAACATGGCCTCCCCGGAGAACATGCGCCCGAAGGCCTTGCCCAGTCCCCCGGCGGAGGTCTCCATCTTCATATTGGGGCTCATCCACACCATGGAACCTTTTTCGGTGATCATGGACTCGCCGCTGTTCAGGTCACAGACCACCACCGGCATGGGCTCGCCAAGAATTTTATACTGCATTGCTGCACCGCCTCCTTCTGATTGATGGGTTCAGTATAGTACGGATGCCGAAGAATCGCAAGGGCTGATTGTAATTTTTCTCGACTGTGCTATAATGGCGGTGTCCGTGTTTCGGAGGCGCATGGAAAAGCCTGTGCACATAAACGCAGGACGCTGTCCGGACGGACCTTTCGGCCGCATGACCCGCCCGTCTCCGCTCTGAACTGTAAAAACCTGCATTCACAACGGTTGAACGCCGACTGAGCGGTCTTTTCCCGCCATACTGCGTCGCTTTTCCTTGCCATCCGTCAGGATGGCTGCGGAACATCTCCCTGTCTGGCGGGAAAATCCCCGCCCATCCAGCATTCCCCGGTTGTGAATACAGGTTCTAAGGCAGGGAAAATTTGAAGGAAGAAGGATTTGCTTATGTCCCATCAAACCGTGATCGTCCTGGATTTCGGCGGGCAGTACAACCAGCTCATTGCCCGCCGGGTGCGGGAATGCGGCGTGTACTGCGAGGTCAAGCCCAGCGCTACCCCGCTGCCGGAGCTGAAGGCCATAAAGCCCATCGGCATCATCTTCACCGGGGGACCCGGCAGCGTCTATCTGGAAGCCGCCCCCCGGGTGGACCCGGATATCTTTACCTGGGGCGTACCTATCCTGGGCATCTGCTACGGCTGCCAGCTGATGGCCCACACCCTGGGCGGTCAGGTGACGGCCGCCCAGGAGGACTCCGCCCGGGAATACGGCAGGACGGACACCTGGTACGACACCTCCTGCGCGCTCTTCCGGGGCCTGCCGGAGGAGGGCGTCTCCTGGATGAGCCACGGGGATTATATGGCCCGGGTGCCGCCGGGCTTTACTGTCGCCGCCCGCTCCGCCCGCTGTCCCAATGCCGCCATTGCTGACGAGACCCGGGGCTTTTACGGCGTCCAGTTCCACCCGGAGGTGGACCACACCGAGCACGGCCTTGCCATGCTCCGCAGCTTCCTCTATGAGGTCTGCAAGGCCCGGGGCGACTGGACCATGGGGGACTACAAGAGCGACGCCGTCCGCGCCCTGCGGGAGAAGATCGGCAACGGCAGGGTATTGCTGGCTCTGTCCGGCGGAGTGGACTCGTCGGTGGCGGCGGCTCTGCTGGCGGAGGCCGTGGGAAACCAGCTTACCTGCGTATTTGTAGACCACGGCCTGATGCGGCTCAACGAGGGGGACGAGGTGGAGGCCGCCTTTGCCCAGTGGGACCTGAACTTTGTACGGGTGGACGCCGAAACCCGGTTTCTGCTGAAGCTGGCCGGAGTGGATGAGCCCGAGCGCAAGCGGAAGCTCATCGGCGCGGAGTTCATCCGGATTTTTGAGGAGGAGGCGAAAAAGACCGGCAAAGTGGACTTCCTGGCCCAGGGGACCATCTATCCCGATGTGATCGAGTCCGGGGCGGGGAACGCGGCGGTGATCAAGAGCCACCACAACGTGGGCGGTCTGCCGGACCACGTGGAGTTTCGGGAGATCATAGAGCCTCTGCGCCTGTTGTTCAAGGATGAGGTCCGTCAGCTGGGCCGGGAGCTGGGCCTGCCGGAATACCTGGTCTCCCGCCAGCCTTTTCCGGGTCCCGGCCTGGCCATCCGCATCATCGGGGATGTGACCAAGGAAAAAGCCGACCAGCTTCGGCTGGCCGACTTTATTTTCCGGGAGGAGATTGCCAGGGCCGGTCTGGAGGGGGCCATGGACCAGTATTTCGCGGTGCTGACCAATCTGCGCTCCGTGGGCGTCCAGGGAGACGGACGGACCTATGACTACGCGGTAGCCCTGCGCAGTGTCACCACCAGCGACTTTATGACCGCCGCCTGGACCCGGATTCCCTGGGACGTGCTGGACCGGGTGAGCGTGCGCATTGTCAATGAGGTGCCCCATATCAACCGGGTGCTGTACGATATTACGAGTAAGCCGCCGGCTACGGTGGAATTTGAGTAGCCGTTCCGGAGGGGGCGTCAGACCAGCAGCCCTGCCCCGTGGCTGACCAACACGGCCAGGACAAAGAGGACTATCTCTATAATCAGGTCCCGCCGCCTGCGGCGGGCCTGGCAGACGCTCCACCAGCAGCCCACCTCGTAGTGCTGGAACACGGCCAGCAGCAGAGTGCCCCGGGCCAGCAGCGTCACCGCCTGGAGCATGAGAGCGGAATTCATGGCCGCCATGCCGCCGAACTGGAGCGCCCCGACCAGCTCCCCCACGCCCACGACCACGGAGACGCAGACCAGGGCCAGCCCCGGCCAGCTCCCCCGCCAGATGGACCACAGAATCACCAGGAAAGGCAGCTGAAGGACCAGAAGGCCGGCCAGCACAACTCCGATTTGGGCGGCTCCATAGACAATCAGAGAATACGCCGGGCCCGCCAGGGCCAGCAGCAGATTCAGTGCAAGCAGAGCCAGCAGCAGCCTGCGACCCCGCTTTTCCGCCTCATTGTAATTCATAGGACACTCCTCCTCCGGCAGCGGTCCGGGCCGCCGCACCCCCCAACCGCGGCACAGCGGCCGGGGCATTTAAAAAGAATCCGCAATCCGTTGCAAGCCGTTTGATTATACCACATTGCTCTGTCCAAAGGCAAGATTTTGTGCTATCATGGAATTATCACGGAAAGGAGCGTGCGCCTGTGAGCCGTGCCGACACATTGTTTATTCAAAATTGCAGGGAGATTCTGAGCCGCGGGGTTTGGGACACCGGACTGCCGGTCCGCCCCCGGTGGGAGGACGGCTCCGCCGCCCACACCATTAAGCTGTTCGGTATTGTCAACCGCTACGACCTGCGGGAGGAATTCCCGGTCCAGACCATCCGCCGCATGGCCTTCAAAAGCGCGGTGGACGAGCTGCTGTGGATCTGGCAGAAGAAGTCCAACAACATCCGCGAGCTGAACAGTCATATCTGGGATGCCTGGGCCGACGGGAGCGGCTCCATCGGCAAGGCCTACGGCTATCAGCTGGGGGTAAAGCACCGGTATCCCGAGGGGGAGTTTGACCAGGTGGACCGGGTGCTCTACGACTTGAAGCACAACCCCGCCTCCCGGCGGATTATCACCAGCCTGTACAATCACCAGGACCTCCATGAGATGGCGCTCTACCCCTGCGCCTGGTCCATGACCTTCAATGTGTCGGGCAATGTGCTCAACGCCGTGCTCAACCAGCGCTCTCAGGATATGCTCACCGCCAACGGCTGGAACGTGATGCAGTATGCCGCCCTGCTGTGCATGATGGCCCGGGTGTCCGGCCTGGTGCCCGGAGAGCTGGTCCACGTAATCGCCGACGCCCACATTTACGACCGTCACGTGCCCATTGTGGAAGAGCTCCTCCGCCGGGAGCCCTACCCGGCCCCCCGGCTGTGGATGGACCCGGCGGCGACGGATTTTTACGACTTTACGGCGGACAGCCTCCGGCTGAAGGACTACCGCTTCCATCCCCTGGACGCCGTTATTCCCGTGGCCGTTTGAAGGGGGAGGCGCTGCATGAACGCAATCGTAGCCGTGGACCGGAACTGGGCCATTGGGCGGGATGGGAACCAGCTGTGCTACATCCCGGCGGACCTGAAGCGCTTCCAGGCGCTGACTATGGGGCGCGCCGTTATTCTGGGCCGGAAAACTCTGGAGACCTTCCCCGGCGGCCGGCCGCTGAAGGGGCGGCGGAACCTGGTGCTGTCCCGAAACCCGGAATTTGCACCGGAGGGGGCGGAGGTCTTTCACGACCTGAGGACGCTCCTGTCCGCCGCGCCGGAGGATGCCTTTGTGGTGGGGGGCGGAAGCATCTACCGGGCGCTGCTGCCCCGGTGCTCCGCGGTCTATGTGACCAAAGTGGACGCCGTCTGGCCCGCCGACACCTGGTTTCCCAACCTGGAGGAGGACGGGCAGTGGGCGGCCATAGAGGAGGGACCGACGCTGCGCCATGATGCGCTCAGCTTCCGCTATGTGACCTATCGGAGGATTGGACCATGTATGTAGACGAAATCCGCGCCTACCAGCCCCGGGACGGACAGGAGGCGGCCGACCGGAAGATGATTCTGGAGTATATTGCCCGCTTCCCGGACAGCATCCTCACCCGGGAGAATGAGATTGCCCATATGACCAGCTCCGGCTTTGTGGTCAATGCCGACGCCACCAGGGTGCTCATGGCTCACCATAATATCTATCGGGTGTGGGCCTGGACCGGGGGCCACGCCGACGGGGAGGGGGACCTGCTGTCTGTGGCCCTCAGGGAGGCCCGGGAGGAGACGGGGGCGGTTCATGTGCGTCCGCTGTCCGCAGAGATCGCCTCGCTGGACATTCTGCCCGTGTGGGGGCATGTGAAGCGGGGAAAATATGTGTGCGCCCACCAGCATCTGAACGTGTCCTATCTGCTCCTTGCCGACGAAGCGGACCCCCTTCGGCCCCGGGCAGGGGAAAATACCCGGGTGGCCTGGCTGGACGCGGCCCGTCTGCTGGAGTTCACCAACGAGTGGCAGATGGACGGCGTCTATACCAAGCTGCTGAACCGGGCACGAACCCTGCTGAAACAGAGGGCGGCCCAGTGAGCGGCTGCTCCGACCGTTTTTTGCGCACTTCCTGACAGCGTGCGGCCTTCCCGGGTTTTTCTGCGGCGGCAGGGGTCCAAAAAGTGCGTTGCCAAGGGCCCCGTCCTTTGTTATAATGATAAGCGGGCTTTCAGAGCTCCAAATAACGACGAGAAATGAGAGGTCTCCATGAACACACACTATGACGTGGCCATACTGGGCTGCGGTGAGGCCGGCATCTTTGCGGGCTATGAGCTTATGCGCCGCTGTCCGGAGCTGAAGGTCGTCACCCTGGACCAGGGGGCGGATATCTACACCCGCAGCTGTCCCATTGTGGCCGGAAAGGTGAAGGAGTGCGTCCACTGCAAGGTGTGCGACACCATGTGCGGCTTCGGCGGGGCCGGGGCGTTTTCTGACGGGAAGTACAACTTCACTACCGCCTTCGGCGGCTGGCTTACCGATTTTATGGACGCCGGGGAGGTTATGGACCTCATCGACTACGTGGATGCCATCAATGTGGAGCACGGGGCTACCGATCAGGTCTTTTCCACCGACACCCCGGCGGCCCGGGCCCTGGAGAAGCGGGCCCTGGAGTATGACCTGCACCTGCTCCAGGCCCGGTGCAAGCATCTGGGGACTGAAAACAACCTGAAAATCCTCCAGAGCATCTATGAGACGGTCCGCCAGCACGGTGAGTACCGCTTCCGCGCCGCCGTGACCGCCATTGAGCGGCTGGGGGACGAGGGATTCCGTCTGAACTGCGCCAATGGGGACCAGGTGGACTGCACCTGGCTTATCGCCGCGCCGGGGCGCTCCGGCGCCGAGTGGTTTGCCAACCAGTGCAAGGGGCTGGGGCTGGAGCTGATCAACAATCAAGTGGATATCGGCGTACGGGTAGAGCTGCCCGCCGTGGTATTTGAACATATCACCAACGTGGTCTATGAATCCAAGCTGGTTTACCGCACCAAGCAGTACGGGGACCAGGTGCGCACTTTTTGCATGAATCCCTACGGCCACGTGGTGGCGGAAAACGTGGAGGGCATCAATACCGTCAACGGGCACTCCTATTCCGACCCCGCCCTCCAGAGCGGCAATACCAATTTTGCCCTGCTGGTGTCCAACCGCTTCACCTCGCCCTTCAACGAGCCCTACCGCTATGGCAAGCACATCGCCTCCCTGTCCAATATGCTGGCTGGGGGCGTGCTGGTTCAGCGGTTCGGGGACCTGGTGGGGGGACGGCGGACCAACGAGCACCGGATGAGCAAGTCCTTTGTGCGCCCCACCCTTACCGCCGCCGTGCCCGGGGACCTGTCCCTGGCCCTGCCCAAGCGCCAGCTGGATGATATTATTGAGATGATCTACCAGCTGGACAAGCTGGCTCCCGGCACCGCCAATTACGATACCCTCCTCTATGGTGCGGAGGTGAAATTCTATTCCTCCCGGCTGGCCCTGTCCAGCGGGCTGGAGACCGCCCTGCCCGGCTTTTTTGCCGTGGGGGACGGGGCCGGCGTTACCCGGGGCCTGGCCCAGGCGGGCGCCTCCGGAGTCAAAGCCGCCCGGACGATCGCCGCGCGGCTGGGAAAATAACGACGTTGGGAGAGATGCGCCATGGCAGTGACACGCATAACGCTGGGCCATACCACCAGACGGGAGAAGCTGGGAGCTGTCCTGCTTCTGGCGTTTATCGCGCTGGGCGGGGTTCTGGGCGGCTGGGTGGCAGGTCCTCTGCGCTATCAGGTCCAGGCGGACCGGCTGGACCTGGCCCCGGGGAGCGTCGGCAGCCCTGCCGACCACAGCGCCCCGGAGGTCTCCACCCTGGCGGAAATAGAGGCCAGCGAGCGCTTTATTCTGGTCAATGAAGAGCATGGGGACTGGCAGCGCAGTACCGGCGGCATGATCGGAGACATCTATTACAACAAGGTCACGCTGGCCGACGGCACCGTTCTGGCGGCCCGGGTCAACCTTGACGCGAAGAAAAGCGAATTTATTCTCAGCGAGGATATGGAGGCCCTTCTTCAAAGCTATGACCATGTGCTGGTCACGTACCCCATCGGAACCCTGCGGCCCTGGCCGGAGGGCGTGGAACGTGAGGCCGCCGCCGCGGACTGGTTCACCTACCGGGCGGGATATCTGGATATGCAGGGGGATTTCGGCGTGGAGCTCCCCGACAAGGCGGAGCTGTGCCGCCACAGCTTTCTGGCCGGCTGCGCCGCAGGGCTGGTGCTGGGCCTCATCGTCACCGCGGCCCTGTCCCTGCGGGGGGACAGGAAGGAGCGGAAGGCCTCCACGCCCCGGAACGACGTGGAGCGATGGATTCTGGGCACCTATGCAAATTGGGCCCTGTTTTTTGGGCAGCTCGACTATAAGGGAAAGCTGACCAACCCCAGCACAGTCCGCAGCCCCCTCTATTTTGGGGGCAGAGTCAAGGACAATGACAGCAGGAAATTTACCATCCAGACCCTCAAGGACTCCTGGGACATTAAAAACCTCCAGGAGCTGCTGGAGACGGTGGAGTACATGAGCCGGGGCCCCGGCCTGCGGAACTGCGGGACCCAGGCGGACCGGGCCTGGGAGCTGTGCCGCTCCACCCAGCTGCTGGGCATGGCGTATATTGCCGGCTGGCTGAGCCGGGAGGAGATGGTGGAGCGCTCCTGCGCCATATGCCGCACCATTCAGGAGACCTTCCACAGCTGGGAGGAGATGGCCGGAAGCTATGTGGAGGGGTGCGTCCAATGGACCCTCCAGAGCGGCCTGCCCATGTACCGGGCCGACATGCGGCGGGAAATCCATGAGAACCTGTGCCGCCGGGAGGACAGTCCCTACCGCCTGCCCTGGAATCTACCGCTGAGGCCCTGAGCGCCCCGCGGTCCCTTTGACACGGTATATTCACTAAAATATTCATCTCTGCCGATGCGGTTCCCTGAGAGTGCAGGCCGGTCTCACAAGGGGTTTTCCACATTATCCACAGAGTTTTCCACCATGGCCTCCCCTGTGGAAAACTGGCCCATATGCAGGGATTGATTGACATAACTTCCGTCAAGAGAAAAAATCACGGCAAATCCACCAAACCTGATCCGGCGAAGCGGCGGCTCTCTTCCGGCGCCGACCCGGAGGTCCGGAGCATTACAGGAAAAAGAGGGGAAAACCATGTCCGAGTCCGATACCATTGCCGCCATCGCCACCGGTACAGGCCGCTCCGCCATCGGCATCCTGCGGCTCAGCGGGCCAGAGGCCATCGCCGCTGCGGACGCGGTGTTCCGCAGCGCCTCCGGGCGGCCTTTGGAGAGCTATCCCGACCGTACCCTGGTATTCGGCGTCCTGCTGGGGCCCGACGGACGGCCCATTGACCAGGTGCTGGCTACCGTGGCCCGCGCTCTGCACAGCTATACCGGCGAGGATACGGCGGAGCTCCAGTGCCATGGCTCCCCCGCGGTGCTGGCTCTGGGGCTGGAGGCCCTGTCTGCCCGGGGAGTGCGGCAGGCCGGGCCGGGGGAGTTCACCCGCCGGGCTTTCCTCCACGGGCGGCTGGACCTGACCCAGGCGGAGGCGGTGGCGGACCTGATCGACGCCGAGACGCCGGCCGCCGTGTACCAGGCCGCCGGACAGATCACCGGCGCTCTGAGCCGCCGGGTCATGGGCGTCTATGACGCCCTGGTGGATGTGCTGGCCCATTTCCACGCGGTGCTGGACTATCCGGACGAGGATATCGACCCCTTTCAGGAGATGAGCATTGCCGCCGCCCTGGAGGGCGCTCAGATGGAGCTGTCCGCCCTGCTGGATACTTACGGCCGGGGGCGGTATCTCTCCAGAGGAGCCCCCTGCGTCCTGGTGGGGAAGCCCAACGCGGGCAAATCCTCGCTGCTCAACGCCCTGGCAGGCTACGACCGGGCCATTGTCACCGACATTCCCGGCACCACCCGGGACACGGTGGAGGCACGCTGTACGTTAAACGGCGTAACGGTCCGGCTGATCGACACGGCGGGCCTGCGGGACACCGACGACCCGGTGGAGCGGGCGGGGGTGGAGCGCAGCCGGGCGGCCCTGGAGGAAGCGGCGCTGGTCCTGGCCGTGGTGGAGGGTCATAACCTCACCGGAGAGGACGCGGAGGTGCTGACCCTGGCGGGCGCCTCGGGCAAGCCATGGATCTGCGTGAGCTCCAAACGGGACCTGGGGAGGGGCGATTATGCCGTGCGCGGGTTCGTCCCCGGCGCCGCTGGGCCGGCGGCGGCGGTTTCCGTGTCCTCCGTCACCGGAGAGGGGCTGGATGAGCTGTCCGCCGCCATCGCCGCTCAGTTTTCCGGCGGAGAGCTGGAGGAGGCGGGGGAGATGCTCACCAACGCCCGGCATTTCGACGCGGCGCGGCGGGCGCTGGACGGCGTGGAGCGGGCGGCGGCGGCGCTGGCCGCGGGCGTGACGCCCGACGCCCTGCTTACCGATGTGGAGGAGGCGCTGTCCGCCCTGGGCGAGCTGACTGGTTCCTCCCTGCGGGAGGACGTGACCGCCCGTATCTTTGCGCGGTTCTGTGTGGGGAAATAACGCCCCGCGGCAAACATTTTCGGGTTGTAAGGAGCGCTCTTATGCAGCTTTTATTCAAACAGCGTCTGTTCTCCTGGTTTGACAGCTATGATATCTACGACCGGGCGGGCCGCACAGCGTTCACGGTGGAGGGGCAGCTCTCCTGGGGCCACCGGCTGGAGATCTACGGTCCCGCCGGGGACCATCTGGGCACGGTGAAGGAGGAGGTGCTTACCCTCCTCCCCCGGTTCAGCCTCTACGCCCAGGGCTCCTATCTGGGCTGTATCCGCAAGGAGCTGAGCCTGTTTAAGCCCCGCTTTCAGCTGGACTGCAACGGCTGGCAGGTAGACGGGGATTTCTGGCAGTGGGAATACCAGGTCACGGACCCCGCCGGCGGGGTGGTGATGCAGGCGTCCAAGCAGCTCTTCCACTGGACGGATACCTATACGCTGGACATACGCCGGGAGGCGGACGCCCTGCTGTGCCTAATGATTGTGCTGGCCATTGACGCGGCCAAGTGCTCAAATGGATAAAATAGAGCAGTTGCAATCCGGCGAAAAAAGAGGTATGCTGAACGGGACCTCCGGCCGGGACTGTGAAGAAGGCGGTGCTGTCTCCGTGGAAACCGACTATGACAAGCTGCTGGGTCTGGCGGCGGAGCTGGGCTATCAGCTGATGGACAGCGGCGCGGAGATCTACCGGGTGGAAGAGTCCATGAACCGGCTGCTCCAGGCCTACGGCGTCGCCACCGGTGAGGTGTTCGCCATTCCGAACTGCATTATCGTCAGCCTGACTACCGCCACCGGCCACGCCCTCAGCCAAATCCGCCGCATGAAGCCCCACGGCACCGACATCGAGCGGCTGGAGCTGTATAACGGCCTGTGCCGCCGCCTGTGCGCAGAGACCCCACCCGTCGAGACGGCCATGTCCCTGGTGGAGGAGGCGGGGCGGTCTGCACGGTCCTGGTCCCTGCCGGTCCAGCTGGCGGCGCACTTTTTGGGCTGCGGCATGTTTTCCCTGTTTTTCGGCGGCAGTCTGGCGGACATGTTCTGCGGCGGGCTGTGCGGCGTGGTGGTGGGCCTGTGTATGGCCTTTACCGCCCATTGGGGGGGCAACCTCTTTTTCCGCACCATTGCCGGGGCCGCCGCTTCCGCCCTGGCCGCCGTGGTGCTGACGGCGGTAGGCCTGGGGGAACATCTGGACCAGATTATCATCGGGGCGCTGATGGCCCTGGTGCCCGGAATCGCCCTGACCAACGCCATGCGGGATATCATGGCCGGGGACATGGTCTCCGGCATCAGCAAGGCCGCCGAGGCCCTGCTCATCGGTGCGGCCATCGCCCTGGGCACGGCTCTGTCCCTGGGGCTGTTCCGGATGCTGGCGGGAGGTTAGGCCATGGAGGTTTTGCGGGAACTGATTTTGCCCTGTGTCTACGCGTTTACCGCCTGCATGGGGTTCAGCCTTGTATTCAATATCCACGGGGCGGGCATCTTTGTCTGCGCCTGCGGAGGCGGGCTGGGGTGGCTGTGCTATCTGCTCAGCGCGCCGCTGGTCCACAGCGATATCGTGCAGTCCTTTCTGGCGGCCATGACCATCTCCGTCTGGGCGGAGCTGATGTCCCGCCTGCGCAAATGCCCCGTGACCAGCTATCTGGTGGTGGCCCTCTTCCCGCTGGTGCCCGGCGGGGGGATCTACTACTCCATGCAGTATGCCATGAACGGCGATGTCGATGGTTTTCTCAACGAGCTGATGCACACGCTGGGCCTGGCGGGAGCGCTGGCGGTGGGCGTTCTGGTGGTGGCCTCCCTGGTGCGGGTGCTCACCGCCCGGAGGCACACCCCCTCCCAGGCCAGCTAGAAAAGTCCGGGAGCTGCCTTCAGGCAGAGAAAGGGCGGTATGCCATGCCCCGCTATGACTATGTTCTCTTCGATGCGGACAATACCCTGTATGATTTTGACCGGGCGGAGCACGAGGCCTTGGTGCGGGTGCTCTCCCGGCGGGGGTATCCCGCGGACACCGCCGCCGTGGACCGCTATCTCACGATCAACCGGGAGCTGTGGGCACAGTCTGACCGGGGAGAGGTCAGCCGGGAGTGGCTGGTGGTGGAGCGCTTTGCCCGCTTTGCCCGGAGCATGGGACGTGAGGACGACCCGGCGGCGTTCAACCGGGAGTACCTGACCTGCCTGGGAGAGGGGGCCTATCTCCTGCCGGGGGCGGAGGCCCTCTGCCATGCGCTGGCAAAGGTCTGCACCCTGGCCATTATTACCAACGGAGTGGCCGTGGCCCAGCGGGGGCGGTTTGAGCGCTCCCCCCTGAAGGGGCTGATTCCCTGGCTGTTCATCTCCGAGGAGGTGGGGGCAGCCAAGCCCGACCCGGCTTTTTTTCAGGCGGTGAGCCGGGCCATGGGGCTGCGGGACCTCCACCGGGTGCTGGTGGTGGGGGACAACCTACTCACCGATATCAAGGGCGGGCTGGACGCTGGCATGGACACGGCCTGGTATAATCCCCGCCGCCTGTCCCTGGGCGGCGCGGCAGCCCCCACCTATGACACAGCCAGCTTCCAGGAGCTGGAATCCATTGTGCTGGGCTGAGCAGCCCCGCCCTGTCGAATTCCGCCGGATACCGGCCGCAACTCTGCTGAAATCGAGGTGTCTTCCCTTGTCCTTTGCCACATATACGCCAAAGCGCGTACAGAAAACCGGCCGTCCCTGGCGCCTGCCGCTGCTGCTGGCGGCGGTGATGGTCAGCATGGGACTGCTGATGGCCCCGACAGGCAGCGGAGGTGACGCACACCGGGCGGAGGCCCTGCCTCCAGCCGCGGCGTCCCCCGAGCCGGAGCTGGTACCCACGCCGTCCCCTACGCCCACGCCGGAACCCACTCCTACGCCCGTCGCCCCCTATGATTTTTCTCAGAGCGCCCCGGAGACCGGGGCGGTGGAGATGGAGTACTTTCAGGACGCGCTCTTTATCGGGGACTCCCGCACCGACGGCCTGCGGCTGTACAGCGGCATACAGGGCACGCACTTTTACTGCTACAAGGGACTGACCGTCTATGAGATGGACTCCCGGAAGGTGGCCGAGGTGGACGGAACCAAATATACCGTGCTGGAGGCCCTGGAGCAGGGGGACAAGTACGCTAAAATCTACATATCCCTGGGCGTCAATGAGCTGGGCAGCGATGCCAAGAGTTATGAGAAGGCCTTTTCGGTGTTTCTGGACCGGGTGAAGGAGCTCCAGCCCCAGGCGGTGGTCTATCTGGAGACCATCGTCCCCCTGAACCCGGACAAGTGCCGCTCCCACAGGCAGCCCTATTACGTGACCAACGAGAAGGTCCAGGCCTTCAACGAGGTGCTCCCCCGGCTGGCCCGGGAAAAGCAGGTGGTGCTGCTGGACATCGCCGCCGCCTTTGCCGATGAGACGGGTATTCTCCCCGGGGAAAACACCGTGGACGGGGTCCATTTTACCAAAGACCTATATAAACAGTGGCTGACCTATCTGATGAGCCATACGGTAGACCCGGAGGCCTATGCCGCGGGACAGACCGCCCCGGAAGAGGAGCCCACGCCCGGTCCGGCGGAGACCCCCGGGGCCGGAGACCTGGAAGGAGAGACGACCCGATGAGACGACTGCTGCTGCCCCTGCTGGCCCTGTGCCTGTGTCTGTCCGCCTGCGGCGGAGGAGAGGAGGCGGGCTATGTCCCCGAGGACACCGCCCAGGCTCTGCTGGAATCGGGGGCCTTTACCCAGACCCTGGAGACACTGGACAAGGAGACCGCCTGTGAAGCCCTTTACGGCGGACTGGACCCGGAGACGGTGGAGGAGTGCGTGGTCTATACTTCTCTCTCCGCCGGGGCGGAGGAGATTGCGGTGCTGAAGCTCACAAGCACAGATGCCGCCGAGACCGCGCTGGAGGCCCTGAACACGCGGGTGGCCGCCCAGCGGGAGGCTTTGGAGAGCTACCAGCCGGAGGAGGTCTCCAAGCTGGACAACGCCATTGTGGAGCGGAAGGGTAACACCGTCCTGATGGTGGTGGCCGCCGACCACACGCTGGCCCGGAGCACCCTGGACGGGTTGAACTGACACATGGGGGCAGCGTTTGCTGCCCCCGCGTTATCGAAGAAGGAGGTGGCGTCCCCATGGCGCTGGAGCTGATGCGTCCCGGCCAGGTCCTGGCTCTGTCGGCGGACGCGGCGGATACCCTGCTGCGCTCCGGCAGCGGAGACGGGGCCCTGCTCTACCTCTGGCTGCTGCGCCACGGGGATGACGCCGCCCCGGACAGGGCCCGGCGCGCCTTCGGATGGGACGGCGTCCGCCTGGACGCGGCCCTGGCGGTGCTTACCGGCCTGGGACTGGCAAAGCCCGCGGAGCCCCCTCCCGCCCCGCCGCCGGAGCCCCAGGGACCGCCGGAATACACTGCCGCCGACCTGAATCGGGAGCTGGAGGACGCGGTGTCCCCCTTTCCCGGCCTGGTAGCGGAGGTACAGCGGCGGCTGGGAAAAATTCTCTCCACCGCGGACCTGCGCTGTCTGTACACTCTGTATGACTATCTGGGGCTTCCTGCGGAGGTCATCTGCCTGCTGGTGAGCTGGTGTGTGGAGGAGTTCCAGCGGAAATACGGGCCGGGCCGCCGTCCCCGCATGTCTCAGGTGGAGAAGGAGGGCTTTATCTGGAGCCGCCAGGGGGTAGACACCCCCGAGGCAGCCGAGCAGCACCTCCGGCGGCTGGCTCTCCTGCGCACCAGGGAGGGGGAGATCCTCCGGCTTATGGACCAGAAACCACGGCCACTGGTCCGGCAGGAGCAGCAGTGGATTGCCGCCTGGACGGACATGGGATTCGGGGATGAGGCCATCCGTCTGGCCTATGAGAAAACCATTGTCAGGAAGCAGACGATGGACTGGAAGTACATGAATGGAATTCTCTGCGGCTGGCACAAGAAAAACCTGCACACCCTGGCGGAGATTGAAGCGGGCGACCGTCCCGGCAGAGGGAAAACGGCCCCGTCCCCCGGCCGCGGGGAGGTCTCCGGTGAGGCCGGCCAGCGGGTGCGGCAGGATATGGAGCGGATGCGGGAATTTATGCGCCGGCAGCGGGAAGCGGAAGGAGGATAAAGGATGCCCTACGAGGCAAGCGTACTGCGCCGGGCCGCACGCCGCCTGGAGGAGGAGCGGGAGCGGCGGGCCGGGGAGCTGGAGCGCCGCCGGGCGGAGATCTATCGGACGGTCCCGCGGATTGCCGAAATTGACCGGCAGCTGCGGGGGACCGTCCCCAAGGTCGTGGCGGCCGCCCTGCGGCAGGGGAGCGACCCGGCCCCGGCGATTGCGGCGGTGCGGACGGAAAATCTGCGCCTTCAGTCGGAGCGGGCCGCCCTGCTGGAGGAGCACGGGTGGCCTGCAGACGCCTTGGACGGCCGCCCGGCCTGTCCCAAATGCAGGGATACCGGCTGGGTCGGCGCCTCTATGTGCCAGTGCCTGCGTACCCTGTGCACCCAGGAACAGATTCGGGAGCTGTCCAAGCTGCTGGACCTGGGGGAGCAGTCCTTTGACAGCTTTTCCCTGGAATTCTACAGCGCCTCCCCCTGGCCGGGGGAGGGTATCTCCCCCAGAGAGAATATGGAGTTTATCTATGAGGTATGCCTGAACTACGCCCATAAGTTTGGGCGCTTTCCCTTCCGCAATCTCTTCCTCGCCGGCGCTCCGGGGCTGGGCAAGACCTTTTTGTCCGCCTGCATTGCCCGGACTGTGTCCGAGCGGGGCTTTTCCGTGGTGTATGACACGGCGGTCAATATTTTTGCCCAGTTTGAGGAGCAGAAGTTCTCCCGAGACCGGCTGGACGCGGAGGAGGCCAGGGATGAGACCCGGCGATATCTGGGCTGCGACCTGCTGATTGTGGACGACCTGGGCAGTGAGCTGACCACCCCCTTTGTGCAGTCGGCCCTGTATACGCTGGTGAATACCCGGCTCATGGCCGGCAGACGGACGGTGATCTCGTCCAATCTCTCCATGGACGAGGTCCGCCGCCGCTACAGCCCGCAGACCGCCTCACGGCTGGAGGGGGAATACCGGGTGCTGACCTTTTTTGGCGAGGATATCCGGCTTCTGCGAAAGGAGCGGATGTGCTGATGAGGGGCAGGCGTTTGCCGGCGCTCCCGCGGCGCGGAAAGGAGATCTCTATGAGATATCGGTTCTCTATGCGCGTCTGTGCGCTGATTTTACTGCTGGCCCTGCTGGTTCCGCCCACCGCGCAGGCCCTGACGGTGCCGGAGGCGCGGACCCTGCTGTCGGTCTACTACATTGACGACATCCCGCCGGAGGTGCTGGAAAAAGAGACCATTCCGGATATGCTGGAGGCCCTGGGGGACCCCTATACCTCCTACTTTACCGCGGAAGAGTACGGACAGTTTATCAGCTCCATGCGGGACCAGGATATCGTGGGGGTGGGGATTTCGGCCCGTGCCTGTGATGAGGGCCTTCTGCTCCAGCGGGTATATGAGGATACCCCCGCTGCCCGGGGCGGGCTTCAGGCGGGGGATATCATTGTCTCCGTAGATGGCAGAGCCGCCGCGGGGGAATCCCTGGAGACCCTGACCGGCTGGATACAGGGGGCCGCGGGCACGCGGGTTCGGCTGGACTGCCGCCGGGGGGAGACCCTGTACACCGCCGTGCTCACCCGCGGGACGGTGGTGATCCCCGCCACGGTCAGCGAGCTGTGGGAGGGACATATCGGCTATATTGACTGCGATACCTTCGGCGGCGAGACCCTGGCCCACTTTGTTCAGGCGGCGGAGCGCTATGGGGCCCAGGCCGACCGCTGGATCGTGGACCTGCGTGGAAACTCCGGCGGAGAGGTGGCCGCGGCCATTGAAGCGGCGGGGGTCTTTACCGGACCGGGTACCCTGGCATTCCTGCGGAACGGGGCGGGCCGCATCCGGAGCTGCACCAGCAGTCAGGAGGCGCTGCTCCAATCTCCCGTGCTCGTTCTGACGGACCAGGACACCGCCAGCGCGGCGGAGCTCTTTGCCGCCGCCATCCGGGACACCGGCAGGGGGTTGATTGTGGGCTCCCGCACCTTTGGAAAAGGGGTGGCGCAGAATGTCCTGGACCAGAATGTGTTTCCCCAGCTCTTTCCGGACGGGGACGCCCTGAAGATCACCACCTCCCGCTTTTACTCCGCCGCAGGCAGTACCGACGACACCATCGGCGTCCTGCCCCATCTGACGGCGGCTCCGGAGCTGGCCGCAGACATAGCGAAGCTCCTGTGCGCCCCGCCGCCGGAGGAGGAAGAGACCCTGCGCCTGGACTGGTACGGAACCTGGTATGTGAATCTGGAGCAGGCGCTGTCGGCGGACTGCCGCACCGCGTTTACCGCTTTGCTGGAGGCCCTGCCTGCCGGTGCCGAACTTTACACCGGCTCCGGCGGAAGTTGGAGGGAGGCCGGCGCGGAAGCGCTGGCGGAGCAGTACGGCCTGGATGGATACCAGTACCGTGGGTTCTCCGACACCGGCGGCGCCCCCCGGGGGGGGGCGGCCCGCGCGCAGGGCCTCACCCGCCTGCTCCAGGGGAACGGCAGCGGCGCCTACCGGCCTGACGCCCCCCTCACCAGGGCCGAGCTCTGCGTTCTGCTGGCTCAGGTGCTCAACTGTTATTATCCCGCCGGGGAGAGCCGGTTTTCCGACGTATCCATGGACACCTGGTATGGCCCGGCAGTATACGCCCTGACAGACCTGGGGCTGGTGTCCGGTGTAGGCGGAGACCGCTTCTGCCCCGGCGACCCGGTAAGCCGCGAACAGCTCATCGCCGTTATGGGCCGCCTGGCCCGGCGGCTGAACCTCTTCCTGGACATGGAGGAAATGCCCAAGGAGACCGGCGGCAGCGAGGCGCTCTCCGGCTGGCCGGAATGGGCGAAGCCCCAGGTATGGCTGCTGGCGCTGAGCCAGACCACGCTTCAGGGGGAGACCCTCTCCCTGCTCTGGGCGCCGCTGGAGGAGATTGTCCCCACGGAGCCCGCCACCCGCGGCGAGACGGCCGCCCTTGTTTTCTCCCTGTTGGCCTATATCGGAATACTGCCTGTATAAATTGCGCTGATTTTGACCGGAGGCTCCAGCGCTCGGTGAAGCGCTGCGAGACGCCGCCGGTTTTCAGGAGGAGGCATACACCATGGGAAAAAAGCTGTACCGGGGGCTGCGCAACGCCCTTGGCGTCACAGTGGCTCTGTGGATTATTATGGGGTCGTTCCCCACCAGCTGGGTCTATGACCTGTGGGCCGGAGCCGGCATCCGACAGGGTCAGCGCCCGGACGAACAGGCCATCGTCCTGACCGGCCGGGCACAGATTGAGGACCTCTTCTTTCAGCAAGTGCCGGTGACGGCCTCCGGAAGAGAATTTGTCAAATGTCCCCTGATGGGGATACGGGACCCGAACATGGCCGGGGAATATCGGAGCAGGGGGCGCAGGCGGAATATCCCGCAGTATTTTTCCCTGGCCGGTCTGCCCGCCCCTGCCGGTGCCCTGCTCCGGCATTTTCTCCTGAACGGCTTTTATAATACGTATTATCTGCTGGAGCTGGAGGACGGTTCCTATGCCTGCGTTTTCTTTGACGATTATGCGCTGATGGCCCTCCCCTTTCAGGAGGCGCTGGAGCTGCCCACCGGATATGTCCGGTACGCCGGCGCCGAGGAAAAGGCTATGCTCCATCAGATGGCCGGGGAGTATGATGTAGACGTGGCCTACGTGGTGGATATGTACCGCTATGACAAGGTTTCCTGGATCGCTGATTTTGCCCTTCGGCTGGGGGTGCTGTTTGTGGTGCTTCTGCTGGGTTTCACTGTGGAGGAGCGGCTGAAGCGCCTGGCCGCGGAGCGGGCCCGCAGGTATGAGTAAGAGCCTGCATTCACAACCGGAGAACGCCGTCTGAGCGGTCCTTTTCCCTCCATTCAAAAAATTGCAGGGAAATCCAAAAAAATTCTTGACACGAAGGAAAAGGTGCGCTATGATAAGTAAGCGCCTGTTTAGGGCGCAGTCTGCGATGATGCGGGAGATTGCTCGCTTGGCGAGGTAACTTCCGCGGAGTATGTCCGAGCTAGATTCGGGCGGCTGAGGATTCCATACCACGGCGTATATCGCTGTGCGTGGAGCAAACCGGCCTGCTTGCGCCGGTTTTCTTCATGTCGCGGAGTGATACGCACGGAGACGTGGTTTGAAATCCTCACCGTACGGAGCCTGGACGGGAAGCATCCACACTCTGTATGTTATTTAAGGAGGAACACCAGACTATGGCAGCTCAGAAAGAAATGATCCGCATCCGGCTGAAGGCCTATGACCACCAGCTTATCGACCAGTCCGCCGAGAAAATTGTGGAAACCGCCAAGCGCACCGGCGCTTCCGTGTCCGGCCCCATTCCCCTGCCCACCAAAAAGGAAGTCGTGACAATCCTGCGCGCCGTCCATAAGTACA